>NZ_BAYD01000029.1 GCF_000685075.1 Paraburkholderia oxyphila NBRC 105797 | reverse complement strand
ATTCCGTCGACCCGTTACACCACCTCGTACATCCTCGTCGAGCCGAAGTCGGCCGCCGACGTCGCGCACATCAAGGCCGAGGTCGCGGCGCTCGGCTACATCGCCTACACGAAAGACGAGTTCATGCAGCACATCGCGGACTTCTACAAGTACGAGACGAGCCTCGGCACCAACATCCTCCTGATGACCGTGATCAGCTTCGTGGTCGGGCTGTCGATCTCCGGGCAGACCTTCTACACGTTCATTCTCGAGAACCTCGAAAAATTCGGCGCGCTCAAGGCCATCGGTGCGAAACGGCGCGAGCTGGTCGCGATGATCCTGTTCCAGGCGGCGTTCACGGCGCTCACCGGCTATGGCCTCGGCGTCGGCCTGTGCGCGGCGTCGATCAGTCTCGCGCGGCTGCGCATCCGCGATTATGCCGCCATGATCACGTTCGGCAATCTCGCGATCGCGTTTGCGATGGTGGTGGTGATCGCCGCGCTCTCCAGCTATCTCGGCGTGCGCCGCGTGCTGCGCATCGAGCCGTTCGACATCTTCCGGGGCTGACGCGATGAGCGATTCGATTGCCATCGAGGCCAGTGCGCTCGACAAGTGGTTCGGCGAGGGCGCGGCGCGCACCCAGGCGCTGCAGGGCGTCTCGATGCAGGCGCGTTTCGGCGAAATGGTGCTGATCGTGGGACCCTCCGGCAGCGGGAAGACCACGCTGCTGAGCGTCATCTCCGGCATCCTGCGGCCCGATGGCGGCTCCGTGTCGATCGACGGCGTGGATCTGTGGGCGCAGCCCGACGACCGGCTCGCGGAGTTCCGGCTCAACCGCATCGGCTTCGTCTTTCAGGACTACCACCTGTTCCCGCGCCTGACCACCGCGGAGAACGTGGCCATTCCGCTGATCCTCAAGCGCCGGCCCTGGGACGACGCGCTTGCCGAAGCGCAGCGCTATCTGGAGGTCGTGGGCCTCGGCGGACGTGCGGCCCTGCCGCCCGTGAAACTCTCGGGCGGCGAGCAGCAGCGCGTGGCGATCGCGCGCGCGATCGTGAGCCAGCCGGACATTCTCGTGCTCGACGAGCCCACCGCGTCGCTCGACGGCGACACGGGGCGCACCATCATCGAGTTCGTCAAGCATCAGGTGCTCAACGAGCGGCGCTGCATCGTCACCGTCACGCACGATGCCCGCATCTTCGAATACGCGGACCGCATCCTGCACATGGAGGACGGCAAGCTCAAGGACATTGCCCCCGGAGGCGCGCGATGAAGCATCGGCTCCTGTTCGCCGCGGCGTTGATCGGCTTTGCCGCAAGCGTGGTGGCCGCCTGGGTGTTCGGCATCCAGCAGCAGCCGCAGCCGCCGGTGTTCCAGCCGGCGGCCAATCCCTATCCGCATGGCGTCTATGCGACCGGGATCGTCGAGAGCGACCAGCCCGCGGGCGCGAACGTCAACCTTTATCCCGACGTGTCGGGCGCGGTCACGCGCCTCTACGTGCATGACGGCGACCGCGTGAAGGCGGGCGACGTGCTGCTCACGATCGACGATTCCGTGCAGCGCGCGAGCGCGGAGCAACTTGCGGCCCAGGCGCTGGCCGCGCAGGCGCTGCTCGACGAACTGAAGGCGCAGCCCCGGCCCGAGACGCGCGACGTTGCCGATGCACAGGTCAAGGCGGCGCAGGCCAATCTGAAGATGGCTCAGGACACCTATGCGAAGCAGAAAGAGGCATGGGACATCGACCCGAAAGCCGTGAGCCGCGACGTGCTCGACAGTGCGCAGAACGCCATGCGCGTCGCCCAGGCGAACCTAGACGTGGTCGCGCGGCAGGACCGCCTCACACGCGCGGGCGCGTGGGTCTACGACGTGCGCAACCAGCAGGGCCAGGTGGACGCGCTGCGCAAGGCCGCCGCCTCGGCCGGGGCCCTGCTCGCGCACTACACGCTGCGCGCGCCGTCCGATGGCGTCGTGCTGGCGGTGAACACCGCGCAGGGCTCGTACCTTTCGCAGCAGGGCGTCTACGACACCTATACGCAGGGCATGGCGCCCGTGATCGTGCTGGGCACCGCGCCCGAGCGGCTCGCGGTGCGCTGCTACGTGGACGAGATCCTGATTGCGCGGCTGCCGGATCCGGGGCAGCTCAAGGCGCGCATGTCGGTGCGCGGCGCGAACATCGAGGCCGATCTCGCGTTCGAGCGCATCCAGCCCTACGTGACGCCGAAGATCGAGCTCTCGGATCAGCGCACCGAACGCGTAGACCTGCGCGTGCTGCCGGTGATTTTCCGCGTCGAACCGAAGGCGGGGCTGCGCCTGTACCCAGGGCAGATCGTCGATGTCTACATTGCCGCGCGCTGAGCGAAATCATCCGGGCGCGGCGCGAGGCGGGCGCCGTCGCGCACGCAGGGGGCTCGTGCTCCTCGTGTGCGCCTGGATCGGCGCGGCAGGGCTGCCGGGCTGCGCGGTCGGGCCGGACTTCACGCGGCCGGCGCCGCCGCAGGTCGACGCATTTATGCGCGAGCGCGCTCCCGCGACCTTCGAGGCGGCAGGCGTCTCACAGACGCTGCGCGCCGGCATGACCGTGCACGACGACTGGTGGACCCAATTCGGCTGCCGGGAGATCGACGCGGCCGTGGACGACGCGCTCACGGGCAACGCGACACTCGATGCGGCCGAGGCGTCGCTGCGGCGTGCCGATGATCAACTGCGGGCCGGGGCAGGCGTGTTTTACCCCCAAGTTGGCGCCAATGCCGGTGTATCGCGTCAGCGCTATGTGCCCCTTCACGTGGGCTCGGAGGTGGCGCCGTCGATCTTCAATCTGTTCACGCTCTCCGCGTCGATCAGCTATGCCGTCGATCTCTGGGGCGGCAACCGGCGCTACGTCGAGGGGCTCGCGGCACAGCGCGATGCGCAGCGCTACGCACTCGCGGCCGCGTACCTGACGATCGAATCGAACGTCGTCAACACGTTGATCGCACGCGCGGCGTGGCGCGACGAGATCGACGCGACGCGCGAGATGATCGGGCTCGTGCGCGAGCAGGTCCGCATCTCCGAGGAGCGCGCGCGCGCGGGCACCGCCGCCTACGCGGCCGTGCTCACGCTGCAAAACGAGCAGGCCACGCTCGAAGCCACCTTGCCGGTGCTGGAGCAAAAACGCGCCCAGGCGGCGGACCTGCTGGCCACGCTGGCGGGCATGCTGCCGGCGCAAGGGACTGCGCCCGAGCTTTCGCTGCATGAGATCACGCTCCCGGCGGACCTGCCGCAGACGGTGCCCTCGCAGCTCGTGCGCCAGCGGCCCGACGTGCTGCAGGCCGAGGCGCTGCTGCACGCGGCGAGCGCGGGCATCGGCGTGGCCACGGCGGCGATGCTGCCGAACATCACGCTTTCGGCGGGCGGCGGGCTCTCGAGCACGTCGCTCGCCTCGCTCGGCGCACGCGCCGGCCAGTCGTGGGACCTGGCCGCGAACGTGGCCGCGCCGCTCTTTCAGGGCGGCACGCTCTGGTACGGGCGCAAGGCCGCGCAGGACGCCTACGACGCGTCGCGCGCGCAGTATCGCCAGACCGTGCTGAGCGCCTTCGCGCAGGTGGCGGACGTGCTCTATGCGCTCGAGTACGACGCCGGCGCGCTCGACGCGCAGACGCGCGCGCTGGCGGCGGCACAAGAGGCGCTGCGGCTGCTGCGCGCCGACTATCGCGCGGGAACCGTGGATTACCTCCAGATCCTCGTCGCCGACGGCCAGCTGCATCAGGCGCAGATCGCCTGGCTCGAAGCCGACGCCCAGCGGCTGCAGGACACTGTCGCGCTCTATGCGGCGTTGGGCGGCGGCTGGGGCGATGGAGACGGCAAGCGCTGAGGCGCCAAGGCGGGTCGACGGCCCCGGGCCGATTGAGGTGTCTTCACAACCCTGCCGCCGTGCACACAACCGTCGCCGGCATCGTATGCGGGAGCGCCTGTCCAGCAGGCAGGGTGGCGGGTGCCGGCATCCCGATGCTTGTTCAGCCGGGTGGCTTCACCTGGCCAGGGGCGGCGTCTGGCAGCACGGTGCTGCGGCGCGGCGCACCACCGGGACAAATTCGAACTGCGCGTTCGTGCCCTCGCGTGCGTTCACGACCACGACACGGGTCTGTTTCGTCCCTGCCGCGTATGCCGCCACCTGATATCGACCGGGTGGCAGCGCCACGTAGAGGTACGGGCCCAGCGTGCGCGTCCTGAGGACCGACGCCCCCGAAGGCCCGACGATCTCGACATCCACGTCCGAAAGGAATTGCCCGCGCCGCGTCACGAAAGTGAGCCGCAGGCTGTACTGGCTCGCAACGCTGCGCAGCGCGTCGGCTTCGTCGCTGCCCACGCCGCCGGTGATGTAGGCGATGCCGTTCTGCATGGTCCGCGTCGCGGCGGCGCCCGTTTCGGTGGGGACGATATCGGCCGCGCAAAAGCCGGGGCCAGGCGCCGTCGCCGCAATCAGGGCAACGGTCAGCGTAATGCCATGGATACGTTTCATGGGCCTCTCCTCGCAGCTGCGATCAGCATGGTGATGACTCGAGGATCCCTCTGAACGTGGCGCCACGTCTGATGCAGGTCAAGCCATGTCTTCGCCCCGGCGCCCGATCGTCTCTTGATGCAAATCAACGGCGCGGCGCCACACGATCCGATGATGGGTCGGGCAAGACACTGCGAGACGCGGGGCATCCCCGAAGTGAGGAGGCAGAGCATGTACGAAAAGATTCTGATGGCGTTCGACGGCAGCGAGACCTCGAAGCATGCGCTCGGCGAGGCGGTGCGCTTCGCGCATCGGGCGGGCGCACAACTTTGCGTGGCGCACGTGATCGACGTTGTGGCGCCGCTCGGCATGGGGCTGACCTACGTTCCCGCGGACCTGATCGCCACGTATCGGGAGGAAGCCAAAAAGCTGCTCGAAGGGGCGCGCGCCCAGGCGAAGGCGGCAGGCGTGAGCTGCGAGACGGAATTGCTTGAAGTGCAAGGCGTAACTGACAGCGTGGCCGACTGCCTGAACCGCTGCGCCGCGCGCTATGGCGCGCAGCTCGCCGTGCTCGGCACACATGGCCGGCACGGCATCAAGCGTGCTTTCATCGGCAGCGTGGCGGAGACGTTCGTGCGCGAGGCGCAGTGCCCGGTGCTGCTCGTGCGGGGCGAGTCATGACCGCCGCATGCTCTCCCGTCGTCTGGCTGGCGGAGGTCACGCGCGCCGATCTGGCGCGCGTCGGCGGCAAGAACGCGTCGCTCGGCGAGTTGATCGCCAATCTCGCGCCCCACGGCGTCAAGGTGCCGCCCGGCTTCGCGACCACGGCGCAGGCGTATCGCGACTTCATCGAAGCCAACCACCTGGACGACGTGATCGCCACCGCCCTCGGCGAGCTCGCGGCGCAGCGGCGCACGCTCGCGGAAACGGGCATGCTGATCCGCGCGGCGATCTTGCACGGCGCCTGGCCTGTTTCCATCGCTGACGCGATCCGTTCGGCCTACGCGCAGTTGTGCGAGCAGACCGGCCAGCAGAAGCTGAGCGTTGCCGTGCGCTCCAGCGCGACGGCCGAAGACCTGCCCGAGGCGAGCTTCGCGGGGCAGTTCGAGACGTTCCTGAACATATCCGGCGGCGCGGCGGTGCTCGACGCGTGCCGGCGCTGCTACGCGTCGCTCTACACCGACCGGGCGAACAGCTATCGCCAGGCCAGGGGCTTCGATACGCTCGATGTAGCGGTGTCGGTGGGCGTGCAGCAGATGGTGCGCGCCGATCTCGGCGGCGCGGGCGTGATGTTTTCGATCGATACCGAAACGGGCTTCGAGCGCGTCGTCCTCATCGACGCCGCATGGGGGCTCGGCGAGAACGTCGTGCAGGGCGCGGTCGACCCGGACGAGTATGAGGTCTTCAAGCCGCTGCTGGACGACCCGTCGCTCACGCCCATCGTCAGCAAGACGTGCGGCGCCAAGGCGGTCAAGATGATCTGCTCGCGCCGCAGGAAGCAACCGACGAGCAATGTGCGCACGTCGCTCGCACAGCGCCGCGCCTACGTGTTGCGAGACGATGAAATCCTGAAGCTTGCGCGCTGGGCCTGCCTGATCGAGACGCACTATGGCTGTGCGATGGACATGGAGTGGGCGAAGGACGGCGCCACGGGCGAGATTTTCATCGTCCAGGCGCGCCCGGAAACCGTGCAGTCGCGCCGCGACGCGGGCGCCCTCAAGACCTGGCGCATCGGCAAGACGGGCCCGAAGCTGCTTTCGGGTGTGAGCGTGGGCGAGGCGATCGGCGCGGGGCAAGTTTGCGTGATCGGGCAGCCTCGCGACATGGCGCGCTTCGTGGACGGCGCGGTGCTGGTCGCGCAGACCACCGACCCGGACTGGGTGCCGATCATGCGGCGCGCCTCGGCGATCGTCACGGATCACGGCGGCCGCACTTCGCACGCGGCAATCGTGAGCCGAGAGCTGGGCCTGCCCGCTATCGTCGGGACCGGCAACGCCACGCGCGTGCTGCGTAACCGCCAGCAGGTCACGGTGAGCTGCGCGCAGGGCGAACAGGGCGCGGTGTACGAGGGCATCGCCGAGTTTCACGCGGACGAGATCGACTTCTCGGCCCTGCCGCCCACGCGCACCGGCGTCATGCTCAATCTCGCGAATCCGGCGGCGGCTTTGCGCTGGTGGCGTGTTCCCGCCGACGGGGTGGGGCTCGCGCGAATGGAGTTCGTGATCGGCAGCCAGATCCGGGTCCATCCCATGGCGCTGGTCCAATACGACAAGCTCAAGGACGAGCAGGCGAAGCGCACCATACGCGATCTGACTGCCGGCTACGAAGACCGCACGGAGTACTTCGTGGAGCAGCTTGCGCGCGCGCTCGGTCGCATCGCGGCTGCGCACTTTCCGCGTCCCGCGATCGTGCGCATGAGCGACTTCAAGACCAACGAGTACGCCAACCTCGTGGGCGGCGCGCAGTTCGAGCCGCACGAAGCCAACCCGATGCTCGGCTTTCGCGGTGCTTCGCGCTACTACTCGCCGCAGTACCGCGAAGGCTTCGCGCTCGAATGCCGCGCGATCCGGCGCCTGCGCGAAGCGATGGGCTTCACCAATGTCATCGTGATGATTCCGTTTTGCCGCACGCCCGAGGAAGCCGATCGCGTGCTGGCGGTGATGAAGGAGAACGGGCTCGAGCGTGGGCGCAAGGGTCTCGAGATTTACGTGATGTGCGAGATTCCGTCCAATGTCGTGCTCGCGCGCCAGTTCGCGCAGCGTTTCGACGGCTTCTCGATTGGCAGCAACGACCTCACGCAGCTCACACTGGGCGTGGATCGCGACTCGGCGCAGCTAGCGGGGCTCTTCGACGAGCAGAGCGATGCGGTCAAATGGATGGTGCGCCGGGTGATCGCCGAGGCTCATCAAGCCGGCGCGAAGGTCGGGCTGTGTGGCGAGGCGCCCGCGCACCATCCCGAGTTTGCCGCCTTCCTGGTCGAGTGCGGCATCGACTCGATTTCGGTGAGTCCCGATAGCTTCGTTGCGGTCAAGCGCTGCGTGGCGGCCAGCGAGGCGGCGCGCGATGCGGACTCCGGCAGGCCAGTGCCGCTAGTCGAACGGTTGCCACTGTGATTGACGATTTGGCTTGTTCTTGCTTTCTATCTACGGCTGCGGCATGACAGCGTCGTCACTCGCGCTGGAGATGGCGTGCAATCCTGGCGCTTGCGCGGCCGTGGCCTGTGCGGCGGCGTCCGCGTCCGGTTCGCCGCATAGCCCGAGCAGCGCCGCGCGCGCGCGCTCGCGCAGGCTCACCATCGCGCGGAAATCGTTCCCCTCTGCATGGATTGGAGCGTGCAATTCGACTTCGATATCGCCGTGCTCCGGGATCCAGCGCCCATCGCGCAGCGCCGCGCGTGCGCCGCGCACCGCGACGGGCAGCACCGGGCAACCTGCCAGCACGGCGGCGCGAAACGCGCCCAGCCTGAACGCGCGCAGCCCGGCTGCGGCCACGAAGGTCCCCTCGGGGAAGAACAGCAGCGTTTCGCCGGCGCGGGCGCATTCGACGAGCTGAGCCTCATCCGCAAGGCTTTGGCCATAGTCGTCGCGCGCGACAAAGCGCGTGCCAAGCGCACGCAGCACGGCGCCGACGAACGGCTGGCGCGACAGCTCCCGCTTCGCGACAAAGTGCACCGGCTCGGGCAACGCGGCAAGCAGCGCCACCACGTCGAGATAGCTCGTGTGATTGACGACCAGTACGGGGTGCGCCCGAACATCGAAGTGCTGCGCGCCGCGCAGCGTCGTGCGCAGCCCCACAGCACGCAGCACGATGCGGCTGGCGCGCGCGGCCGTGCGCCAGCGCCGCAGGGGGGCGCGATCGACCGCGACCAGCAGCCAGACGGCCGCAAACGCGGTTCCGGTGAGCGACCAGCACCAGGCGCCGCGAGCGACGCTCCTAAGCGACGCGAAGGCGGCCCGCGCGAGCGGAACCGCATTGGCAGCCGCCAGCGCGAACATCTGCCGCCACAGCGCGAGCGTGCCCGGCGGCTTCGCGCGGGATGCGCCGTGGCGCAGGCGCTCGAGCGTGGCAGCGCGACGGATCTTGCCGCCAGGCGTCTTGAGAATCTCGTGCGGCGCGACGAGCATGACGCGCTCGGCAGGCGCTCCGCACAAGCGCAGCACGACGGCGTTGACACGCGCCGTGAGCTCGGCGCGCTCGGCGGCCCCGCGCAGCGCGGTTTCCACGATCACGACGAGCCGCTCGGTGGCGGCGAGCGGATCGGGCTCGCCGCAGGCTGCCACGCCACCGGGCTCGATCCCGCTCAGTTGCCCCACCGCGTGCTCCAGTTCGTCGGGGAAAATATGGCGGCCCGCGCGAATGATGAGGTCCTTGCTGCGCCCCGTGACGAAAAGCTCGCCAGCGGCGAGATAGCCCAAATCGCCGCTATCGAGCCAGCCGTCATGCGTGAGCTGCGCGGTTTGCTCCGGTTTGCGGTAGTAGCCGGCCGTCGCGCTCGCGCCGCGAAACTCGATGCGGCCGATCCGACGCTCGGCGAGCGGCTGCCTCCGGTCGTCCACGATACGCAGTTCTGTATCGGCGAGCGCATAGCCGCAGGCGACGAGCGCGAGCGCGTCGTCGTCCGCTTGTGCCGGCTCGGCTTTGCTGTGCGTGGCAAGTGTCTCTCGCCGCACGAGGTCGACGCGCAAGCCGCGCGACGGCGCGGGGAAGGTGACGGCGAGCGTGTTCTCCGCGAGGCCATAAACCGGCGTGATGGCGCGTGCATCGAATCCGAACGACGCGAAGCGCTCGGCGAAGGCCCGCAGCGTGTCGGGATTCACCGGCTCGGAGCCGCAGAACGCGAACCGCAGCGACGCGAGATCGAGCCCGGCGAGCTGGCGCTCGGGCACGCGCCGCGCGCACCACTCGTACGCGAAATTGGGCGCAGCGGTGATCGTGGCGCGGCAGCGCGAGATCGTCTCGAGCCAAACGACCGGGCGTGCCAGAAACGCGAGCGGCGACATGGCGACGAGCGGAAAGCCGAAATAGAGCGGGGCGAGCCACGCGCCGATGAGCCCCATGTCGTGATAGAGCGGCAGCCAGCTCACGAGCTTGTCGGCGGGCTGCACCATCATGCGCTCGCCCATCGCGCGGATGTTCGAAAGCAGGTTCGCGTGGCTCAGCATGACCCCTTTGGGCTCGCCGGTGCTGCCGGACGTGTACTGGAGCAACGCAAGGTCGTGTGGGTCGGCCGTCACGAGCGGCGCTGGCTCGTCATTGCCGGGCTGAATCGTGTCGAGCGTCGCGCTGGTGAGCACCTGATGCAGCGAGGGGACTTTCAGTTTGAGCAGTTGCGCAACGGAGCCCAGTGAGGCAGAGGCGATCAGCGTGGAGACTTCGGCATTCGCGAGGATCGACGCGTGGCGGGTGACGTGCTCTTCGAGCTGTGCAAGGCTCGTTGGCGGATAGATGGGCACCGGCACGGCCCCGCACAGCGTCAACGCCGCGAAGGCGACGAAATACTCCGTGCCGGTGGGCAGCATCAGCGCGACGCGTGCGCCCGGATCGACACCGAGCGCGCGCAGGGCGTTGGCCGCGCGCGAGGCGCGCTGGAAGAACGTCCCATACGTAAGCTCCCGGGAGACGCCGTCTTCAACCAGCGTGAGATGGAGCCGGTCGGGGTGCACGCGCGCGTGCCATCGGAGGACCTCGGCGAGTGTGAGGGCTTGCTCGGGGACCGTCGATGCGGGTTCGCTGCGCGCTTGCGCTTGCGTCTGCGTCTGTGGCGCCGCTTCGCGCGGCGAAGCCTGTGCGCCCCGCTCGATTGCGCCGAGCAGGTCCGCGGGCGTGGCGGCAGCAAACGCGTCGGGCGGCAGGCGGACGGCGAAGGCCTGTTCGATCCGTTCGGCAAGTTCGGCGCGCGCGAGGCTGTCGAGGCCGAGATCGCGCTCGAGTTGCGTCGTCATCGAAACTCGTTCGGTGCGATGCGCCTCGCCGTGCAACTCGGAGGCAAGCGTATCGATGAGGTGCACGAGGCGTGCGGCACGGGTTTCGTCGGGCTGCGTGTTCATGGGCAGGCCTTCGCGCGAGAGGAGCAGGGAGGGATCGGTCAGCGTGGCACCCAGTACGTGTGCTCGGGTGTGCCCTCGCGGACGTAGAGCCGCTTGACCGCTGCCCATGCGATCCGGCGCGCCGCTTCTTCCTGGCGCGGGTCCCACGCGTGGTCGGCCCAGGCACGATTGAAGGCGGCCCGGAAGATGTCCTGCGCGTGCAGCGGCAAATGATTGCGTACACCCGCAGGCAAGTCGGCGTTCGTTGCGTAAGGCATGGCGTCAAAGGGTGCGTCGTGCACGAAGTCAATCGATCCAGTAACAAGGCTCGCGCGCGGAGGCAGACCGGAGGCTGATTCAAATCAAGAGAAGCCCAGTGCGCCTGCCGATCGATTCGCCCCGACGTCTGCGCTGTTGCAGGCCAGGCGCATCGAACGCGACCGCGCCGCGGCGCAACGCCTGCGCGAGGCATTTCAGCATGCGTGCAGATACGACGTGAAGTCTCTGGCGTAGACATGGCAAATGTTGATGCGCGCATACCTCACGGCGAGCGTGGGCTTGTGGGAGCAAAGCCTGAGCGAGGCCGCGCGCGACCAGGCGGCCTATGGGGCGTTGCTTCGCGGCATGGTCCTCGATGTCGAAAAGGTCTGTGCGCGTACCGCGCCGGCGCGGATGGCGCAACAGGCTGGGCCTGTGCAGCAGGCGGCGGACTGGGTGAAGTACCTTGACTGCTTCATGGGCGCGCGCCCTGACGGCGAGGCGAGGTCCGTGAAGCCAGAACGCAGCTCGATGTCCTCGGCCGGCTGAGCGCGACAGCGCGCACGCGTGCCGTCGCACGTGCTCCTCAGGCCCGTGCCTGGAGCAAGAGGTCGAACATCAGCACCGCCGCCGAGCAGAGCAAGCCCATGCCGAGATTGGCCACTCTGTGGCCCACGTCCGGACGGGATCCCGCGACGGTCGAAATCAGGAATATCGACTGGGTAATAATCTGCAGAGCAAAGAATGCAAGCATGATTGTGAAGTCGTATCCCATCTGGTTGAATCCGTAGAGGCTGAAGCCACGCCGGGATACCCAGTCGACCAGCCTGAAAATCTCGTAGAGCGAGAGGAGCAGGGGGAAGCCATAGCTGACCAAATAGGTCGGGACGGTTGCGTGGCGCAACTCCGGGTGGAAATGATGTGTGCGTGCCATGTCGATCTCCTCGCTTCATGAGATTTCATCGTGGTCGCGGCGGCGCCCGGCCAGGCTGATCTGCGTCAAATGGTTTGCCCCACCGCGATGGATAGTGTTGCGTGCCACACGCGAATTTTTAAGGAGGCGTCGGCGATGCAGGCGAATGCAGTGGGGATCCCTGTCGAGAGGCTGCTGCTCGATGGCATGCTGAGCGTTCCGCTAGCCGCGAAAGGTATCGTGGTCCTTGTGCATGGCGGCGCAAGCAGCGAGCATGGGGTGGGGGATCAGATCATCGCAAGGAGCCTCCAGGACGCAGGCTTCGCCACGCTGTGCTTCGAAATCCTGAGCAAGGATGAAGAGCGCCGTGACACCGGCACGGGGGAGTACCGGTTCGACGTGGCATTGCTCGCTCGTCGTCTCGCGAAGGTGCTCGACTGGCTCGGGACGCGTCCGGATACACGTGTGTTGCCAGTCGGCCTGTTGGGCGACGATACGGGCGCGGCGGCGGCGCTGATCGTTTCGGCCGCGAGGCAGCAGGTGCGCGCCATGGTTTCGCGGGGCGGCCGGCAGGATCTCGCCCGCGAGGCATTGGCGTGTGTTACCGCGCCGACGCTGCTGATCGTGGGCGAGTTCTACGAAACGGCGATTCGCTTCAATGGCCTCGCTGCAACGCGTTTGCGCTGCAAGCACAGGATCTCGATCGTGGCGGACGCGTCGCGCCGCTTCGACGAGCCGGGCGCGCTCGAAGCGCTCACGCGGCTTGCGACAGAATGGTTCTTGGCACATCTGGAAATCGGCGTGTGCGCAGCCGGGCGTGTGCACGGTCATTGACGAACTGGTGGTGGCGTGACGCGGCGGGCACGCCGCGCCGCAGGCCGACCGGGCCCAACGAGGAGTGAACTCAGCATGGAGAACAAGCTCGATTCGGGCAGCATCGCGCTTTTCATCGGGCTCCTGTTTCTCGTGGCGCTTCAGCTGTTCTGGGCCACGCCGGGCGTGCCGCCGATCGCGTACAGCGATTTTCGGCGCTTGCTCGACGCGCACGAAATCGACAACCTCGTGATCAGTCCCACGCGCATCACCGGCGAGTTGCGCTCGGAACAGGCCAAGGCGGCGCTCCCCGCGTCCGACGCCGCCGCATTAGGGGGCGGTCCGCCGCCTTACACGTTTTCGACGATCCGCGTAGCCGACGATTCGTTGCCGGTCCGGCTGGCCGCCGCGGGCGTGCGCTATAGCGGCACGCTCGACAGCAACTGGGCCGGCTCGCTGCTCGGGTGGCTTGCGCCGCTCTTGCTCTTCATGATCGTGTGGCAATTCATGATGCGCCGGGGTGGCGGGACGCGCGACTTCATGGGCATCGGCAGAAGCCGCGCGCACGTCTATGTGCAGCGCGAGACGGGCGCGACGTTTAACGATATCGCTGGCATCGACGAGGCGAAAAAGGAACTTCAGCAGATCGTCTCGTTCCTGTGCCACCCGGAGCGATACCGCCGGCTTGGCGGCAAGATACCCAAGGGCATCCTGATCGTCGGCGCGCCCGGCACCGGAAAGACCCTGCTCGCGAAGGCCCTCGCTGGCGAAGCAGGCGTGCCATTCTTCTCCATCAGCGGGTCGTCGTTCGTCGAAATGTTCGTCGGCGTGGGGGCGGCGCGCGTGCGCGATCTGTTCGAGCAGGCGCAGCGCCAGGCGCCGTGCATCGTGTTCATCGACGAGCTCGACGCGCTCGGCAAGGTGCGCGGCGCGAGTCCGATATCGGGAAATGACGAACGCGAGCAGACGCTCAATCAGTTGCTCGTCGAGCTGGACGGCTTCGAGGCCAATGCGGGCGTCATTCTGCTTGCGGCAACGAACCGGCCCGAAACGCTCGATCCCGCTCTGCTGCGTCCGGGCCGGTTCGACCGGCACATCGCGATCGACCGCCCCGATCTCGTGGGGCGCAGGCAGATTCTTGCCGTGCATACGCGCAAGGTGCCGCTTGCGCCGGACGTCGATCTGGAGGAGCTGGCGGCGCGCACGCCCGGCTGCGTGGGCGCCGATCTGGCGAACATCGTGAACGAGGCCGCGCTGCACGCCGCGGAGGCCGACCGCTCGAGCGTCGCCATGGCCGACTTCGACGAGGCCATCGACCGCGCGCTCGCAGGCTCAGAACGCAAGAGCCGCGTGATGAACGCGCTGGAGAAGCTGACCATTGCGTACCACGAGGCGGGGCATGCGCTGGTCGCGCAAAGCCGCGCGCATTGCGACCCGGTCAAAAAGGTGTCCATCATTCCGCGCGGGGTGGCGGCGCTTGGCTACACGCAACAGGTGCCCACCGAGGACCGCTACGTGCTCAGGCGCAGCGAACTGCTCGACCGGCTCGACGCGCTGCTCGGCGGTCGCGTGTCGGAAGAACTGGTTTTCGGCGATGCTTCCACGGGTGCGGAGAACGACCTCGAACGCGCGACCGCGATGGCGTGGCACATGGTGGCGCGCTACGGCATGAGCGAGCGCATCGGCCTCGCAAACTGTGCGGACGATGGCGTGGCGCACGCGCTCGGCGGCGCAGAGGGCCCTCGCCATGGTGAGCATACGGCACAGTGCATCGACGACGAAGTGCGCAGGCTGCTGAACGAAGCACATGAGCGCGTTGCGCGAACGCTGGACGACCGGCGTGAGGCGCTCGACAGGATTGCGAAGTGTTTGCTCGATCGGGAAGTGCTCGAGCACGATGAACTCGTCGCGCTGATTGCGGGCGAGCCAGTGCAGGGCGACGGCGCGGAGGCGCGCGTGCGGGAAGACACCTCGGGCGAAGGGCAATCCCGACGCGTCGAGCGCGCTGCGTGAGGCGCGGGTGAGCGGCCTCGTTGCGCTTAGTGCCCCGGCTCGAGATAGTCGCGCGCGGCGCGGGCGCGTTCCGAGGCGCGCATGATGTCGAGTGCCCGCTGTTCGACGCGGCGGACCTGTTCGCGCGAGATGCCAGCACGCCTGGCGATTTCGTCGTAGGTTTCGGGTTCGGCGCCGCCAATCCCGAAGCGCCAGCGCACGATGTCTGCTTCGGCCGCAGGCATCTCGTCGAGCAGGGCTTTCACGAGGTCGCACATGCGCGCGTTGGCTAGCGCCTCCAGCGGGGCGCGCGCGGCATGATCCGGAACGAGTTCGACGAGTTCCGTCTGTCCGTCGGGCAGCAGGATGTCCAGGGATGCAGGCTCGCCCGGCAGCGCCAGCAATGCACGCACTTTGGCTTCTTCGATGCCGCTGGCCGACGCGAGATCGGCAGGACCCGGCTCATGGCCCGTGCGCTCGCGGATGCGCTCCCTCGCGCGCCGCACGCGCGAGAGCTGGCCGCCAACATGGACGGGTAGCCGGATGGTGCGCCCGCGGTCGGCCACGGCGCGTGCGATCGCCTGGCGGATCCACCATGTGGCGTAGGTGGAGAACTTGAACCCACGCTGGTATTCGAACCGTTCGATCGCGCGCATCAAGCCGATGCTGCCGTCCTGAACCAGATCGGCAAGGTCGACGCCGCGGTTATCGTAGCGCCGCGCGATCGAATACACGAGCCGAAGATTGGCCTCGAACAGCTTGCGCGTCGCTTCGCGCAGGCGCTGGCGCGTCGCGCTCAACTGCGCAAGGCATGCATGTGCCCCCGGAGTGGCGGGCCCGCCTCCGCGCGTGGCCAGCAGTGTCTCGCAGGCCGTTTCGACGGCCTCCGACGGCCAGCAGGGGGCGGCGGGCGGCGCGCTTGCGCCGAGTACGCGCAGCAGATCGCGGCGCGACGCCTCGATCTGTGTCGCCAGCTCGATCTCCTGGTCGCGCGACAGCAACGGCACGGCTTGCATCCGCGCACGGAACAGCACGAGTGTGTCGTCGGAGACGGAGATGTCCTGTGGCCCTGCCGCGGGGCTCAATGGCTGCGGGCCGCCTGCTTGTGCGTCGTCGCTGGCGGATCCGCGCGCGCCGCCTGGCGTGTCCTCATGAAGGGGGGCATCGAGCACCTCGACGCCAGTCCGCGCGAGCTGGTCAAGTACGTCGTCCACCATTTCGCGCGAGCAGGTGGCGCTGGCAAACGCATCTTCGAGATCGGTTCGGAACAGATAGCCCTGCCTGGCAGCGCGCGCGAGCAAACGCTCGACGCGCTCCATGTCTGTCCCCTGCTGCCGGCCTGTGGTTTTCATGTCGATCACGGATTACACCGTCCTGCTAATCGGGAGGACTGAATGGCTCCCGTGTGACGGCGGCCGCTCGTTCACGAACACCCATTCGCTACGGCCTGCCTCATGACCGTGCATCTTGGGGCGATTGTCCGCGATTCAACCGGACTCAACCAAAGGGCCAAGCGCACGGAACTCACGCCGAAACAGGCGTGGCCGAGCCGAACCACGGCACCTCGCTCTCCAGGTAATCTGCATAGGATTCCCAGCCAAACGGATTGTCGTCGAACAGCAGCTCTCTCACGGGCGCCGCGAGCGCGAAATGGTCGAGGCGCTCGTTCAGCAGCAATTGAGGCCAACGGCAAAACGCGCGCAAGGTGCGGTACTCGAGCTCGCTGACCGTCATGGTCTGGGCGACGTTGGCCAGCAGGGGCGCGCCGGCAAGCGCCTGGTAATTTCGCACCAGATCGCCAACCGTGCGGGCCTCGTGGACGTGCTCCTTGATGTAATCGAGCATCTCCAGAACATCGCCGAGTTGCAGCAGCAACGCCCGGCGCTCGTAAGCATCTTTCATGATTCACTCCTCGCGGATCACAGACTCCGGCCCGCTCGATACACCCGCATGCGGCGGGCAGATGCAGAAGCGCCGGGCCACCGGCTTCTGCACGGTTACTTTGCATGGATACGGCGCGCTCAGCGCTTCATGGCGAGCTCGTACGGCATTTCGGGCAACTGCCCCCAGCCGACCGGCGCGTAAATGCTTCCGCCCGCGAGCCGTACCTGCTCGGCGAAGTGCTGGAGCGTCGCGCCCGCCATGATGTGCACGGGCGGGCCGCCAAAATAGCTGTCGGTGCGCAGCCAGGGCGCGCGCCGGTCATTGATCTCCTGAACGCTGAACGGGTGCGCGTGCTCCCCGGTTTCGGGCGTGAGCAGCGGCCCGTCGAAGGCGACCTTGAGGATCTGGTCGGGTTCGCCGCCGTAGGGCAGACCGGCTTTCGGCGCATAGGGCGAGCGCTCCCAATGGTCGCCCCCATTGCTGTTCGAGCGGCAAGCGCGTGAAATACGCCCACGGCGTGCGGACGTAACACAGGCGATACATCTCCTGGACTGCAGTCAGATCGACGCACGTAGTCATCGCTGGCTTCCTCTTTCGCGAGAGCGCCGCTTGACGCTCACTGCGCCTGCGGCCTGCCGACGGTCTGCGCGAGGACGGGCACTTCGTCCTCGTTCAGGCGCAAGGCGTCGGCGAGCAGCCGATGATTGATCCAGCCGCGTACGACGGTCGCGAGCCCCTCGGACGCGCAATAGAGCGAGACGTTTTGCGAGATTGCGCCGGTGGAGATGGCCGCGAACAATTCACGCTGCTGCGGGGGCGTGGCGAGCACCTGGGAGCCGCGCAGCACGTACACGAGATCGAGCGGCGCTTTGCCTACGAAGTCCTGATAGCCAGTCATGTTGCGCGCGTCGACGGCGTGCTTGAGCACGAGGCGGTTGAGCGCGGGCTCGTAGCGATAGACGCCATGAGGCAACGCTACATAGACGTCGATTTCGTTGAAGCCATGCGCGGACGGCGCCGTGTGGCCGCCCGTTTCAGGGCGGTTGATCCCGTTGGCGGCCCAGAGCAGTTCGCCGAGCGTGTCGAGTGTCATGGGCGTATCCGCATAGGCGCGTGTGCTTTGGCGCTGCGCGAGTGCCTGCATCAGTGGCGCGCCCGCAGCGAGGCGCGGCCGTGGCAGGTCGATGAAGGCGGGCGCTGTGCCGCTCGCGGGCGCGGGCGGCAGCAGCGGCGTCGGCTCGTATTCGATGCGTTGAAATTCGGTCATGACTTTCTCCAGTCACTTGAGCGGGGATTATGCAGAGGGGTTGAGGATCTGCCGCTCGTCAAATCGCCAGGACTTCGATGGCTTGCTTGCCTTTGTGACTCGTGGTTTCGTTGAAGCTCACACGCTGGTTTTCCTGCAACGAGCGAAAGCCATCCGCCTTGATGGACGAAAAGTGCACGAACACATCTTCGCTACCATCGTCGGGCGTGATGAAGCCGAAGCCCTTGGCGTCGTTGAACCATTTGACGGTGCCTGTTTTCATGTCGTTTCCATGGAAATGGGAGAGAAATGGAGGTGCACGCCTTTGCGCGCCGCTTTTCGTTATCGGCGACGTGCGGGCTTGCGTTTGCCGCTTCAGTCTCGACGCCCGCCCAGGAGGCACGATTGACTCAGATCAATCAGGGCGATGCGCATCACAAGCGCGCCCCGATTTCGAGACCGGTGCGCAGCGAATTGACCGAGATCAGCCGGAATTCGCATCGAGCGCTTATCCTGGATGAATCGAAGCCTTGCATTGCGGAGAAGTGCCGCGCCCCCCGATCCATCGCGCGGCGCCGCCTCTCGCGGCACTGCGCGGCTCCACCGAGATCTTCACGACCGGCATCAAGGCGCTCGATTTGCTCGCGCCGCTCGCGCAAGGCGGAAAGGCCGCGATGTGCACTGCGGATTGACAAGAGTCAGCCGCGCGGCGTGGCGCTGCGCGATGCTTGAAATGGTACGGATGGCGAAGCCATGGAGCGAATCATGAAACTGGATGAAGCACTCAAGCAGGACGTGGAGCAGGAACTCGCGTGGGATCTGGCGCTCGATGCCTCGGGCATCGAGGTTGGCGTGCGAGACCGCATTGTCACGTTGTTGGGGCGGGTGCCCGACTATGCGCAGAAGCTCGCGGCCGAGCGCGCCGCCGAACGGGTGGCCGGTTGCCGCGCGATTGTACTGGAGCTCTCGATCGACCCGCCGCCGGGCGCCGAACACCCCGATGCCGATCTGGCCGCCGCAATCATGAGCGCCCTGCGCTGGCAAGCGGGTCTGACCGGCGACCAGGCGCATGTGGAGGTCGACCGTGGCTGCGTGACCCTCATGGGCGAGGTCGATTGGGGCTACCAGCGCAATGCGGCCGAGAAAGTGGTGAGCCGCATGCGCGGTGTGGTGGGCGTGGCCAACCGGCTGAACGTGCGCAACAGCGAGGCTGCGTTCGAGGTCGCGCAGCATATCAGCGCGGCGCTGGCCCGCCGTGCACAACGCGAGTTCGCCGGCATCCACATCGACGAGAGCAACGGCGTGGTGACGTTGAGCGGCACGGTCGCTTCGCTGCGCGAACGGCGTGCGGCCTGCGGCGCCGCGTGGGCGACGCGCGGCGTGCGGGCGGTGGTGGATCGGCTGAGCGTGCAGTGAACCGTAGCCTGCCGCGCCCGTGTCCGCCCAGGAAGGGACAGGGCATCGCCCGGGCGAGGCGACACGGCGTGCACCGGCGGCGCGCATCCCGCATCGTTGATATGCGTCAACTGGGAAGCCGCGAAGACGCGCACGATGAATATGTTCGTGCATAGCGCTGTTGCACGGCGCGATTTTGAAAGGAGCCCCTGCCATGCAAAGACACCTAATCGTGCTCGCGCATTCGGTGGAAGACAGCTTCACCATAAGGATGACCCGCGCCTACCTGGGCGAGTTGCTTCGCATGGGCCATGACGTGCGCGTTCACGACCTGTACAGGATGGGGTTCAATCCGGTGCTCTCCGCGCGCGAGCTGACCGAAGGCAGCGACGTGCACGTGCGCGTGGCCGACGCGCTGATTGCACGGGAAGACGCTGCCGCGGCCGCGAAGGATCTCATGCGCCTGCGCGGGTTCGTCCGCGGGCATTTCGCCTCGGTGCCGGCAGCGTGAACATGGGCGCGACGCGCGAACGGCGAGCCGCGCGGGTGGGGCGGCAGGCGCTGCCGCCGCGCGTGCGGCGCCTGATCGAGAGCCCGACCTACATTCAGGCCGACGAGGACGGCGCCTTCCTGCGCCGCCCCGAAATGTGCGGCGTGCGCTTGCAGCTCGATTACTGGAAAGCCGCTGAGAAGCTGCAACAGCTCGGCATTTCCGACACCGTCGTGGTCTACGGGAGCACACGCATCGAGGCGCCTGCGCGCGCGAGCCGAGTCCTCGCCGAAGCGCGCCGCAGGCTCAAGGAGGATCCGGCCGATGCCCGGCATCAACGTGCGGTTCGTGCGGCCGAGGCGCTGGTCAGGCATGGCGTCTACTACGAAATCGCGCGCGAACTGGGCCGGCGGGTTGGCGCGTGGGGTGGTTCGCGCAGGCTTCCCAGGCTCACGATCGTGACGGGCGGTGGTCCCGGCATCATGGAAGCGGCCAATCGCGGCGCGTTCGAGAGCCGCTCGCCTACGATCGGAATGAACATCTCACTGCCACGCGACCAGCTTCCGAACGCGTACCTGACGCCCGAGCTGTGCTTCCAGTTTCACTACTTCGCGATCCGCAAACTGCACCTGCTCGAAAAGGCGAAAGCGACGGTGTTCTTTCCAGGCGGCTACGGAACCTGCGACGAATTGTTTGAAGTCCTGACGCTTTTGCAAACCCGCAAGATCGAGCCGATTCCGGTGGTGCTGGTCGGCGAGGCGTATTGGCGCAGCCTCGTCGACTTCGACATGATGGCCGACGAAGGGATGATCGCGCCCGGCGACCTCTCGCTGTTCCGCTTCTGCGAGAGCGCCGAAGATATCTGGTCGACCATCCGCGGGTGGTACGGCGCAAGTGGATGAGCCGCTCACGCAGCTTGCGTGCGGCTCTTACGGCATGGAGATGGCTATGAACTGGCTTGCAGAGTATTTTTCACGCAGAACTCCCGTACTGAATATCTCGATGTGGGCGTACCCACCGCTGCTGCTCGGCCCGGACGGGCCGGCCGCGCAGAAACCGTATTGCCTGCCGTACCCTGGCGTCGAGCTCGCCTTCAGTCCCGGTGAGGACGTGAGGCGTGGCACGCGCAGCGATGAAATCCCCGCGCGTTACGAGATGCATGCGCCGGAGGCACTCCCGACGCCAGAAACGGCGCCGAATGCCGAGGGCCGCGAATTCTTCCGGTCGATCGAGATTTTCGCCCCGTCGCGTTACAACCGCGATTTCCTCATCAGGGTCAATGACGCGTTCGCATTCGTACCCGTCTTTTCCGCCGATGGTGCGCCAGGCTTTTTGGGCAGTTGCGTGGCGCCATCGGGCGATTGGGGCTCGCCGCAGCACATGCATCTGCCATGGTGTTTTGCGGGCTACATCAGCATTTAGGGCTCGCGGCTAGCCGTATCGTAGCGGAGTGGTCTCGGGTGTCTTTACCGGCGCGGCGCCTGCCGTGCACGAGAAGCACGGGACAAACGGACGTACGCGCGAAACGCTCCGCCACGCTGCCGTGCAATGCACGCCTCACGCCACGCCGGCCATGCGTGCCAAGCACCACCAGTTCAGCGCCGCAGCGAACGGCGCAGCGCAGGAGACATTGCGCCACGTCGTCGGCCGGGCTGCCCAGTTCGAGAAGGTCGGCTTCGCAAGCGACACCTAGCGCCGCCGCGCTTCGCTGCGCGGCGGCGAGTTGTGCATGGGCTTCATCGCGTTGCGCCGTGAACAGTTCCACCGGCAAGTTCGCCATGCCGAGTCCGATGCCCATACCGAACGGCGCGACGACGGGAATCACGTGTGCGACGCAGAGACTGGAGCCAAGCAGGCTCGCAAGGCGCAGTCCGTGCGCAAGCGCGCATTTCGACGCCTCACTGGCGTCTATTGCAACCATGATCTTGCCGTACATGAGTCTCTCCTCGCCGCTGCGTGCATGACGTGCCGGGTAGGCGTGCGATTGCTTGCCGCGTCGAAAGCGTAGGTGGTCGACGGCTATCTGAATTGATCTGAGTCATATGTGCGGCAAACGTGCGGTGGGACGCTATGTCCGTCAGCCAGCGTGGCGAGATCAGGAGTGGACTGCAATGAAATCCGATATCGAATTGAAGCGTGACGTCGAAGCCGAGCTTGCCTGGGAAAAATCGATCAATCTCGCGCAGATCGGCGTCGAAGTGTGCAACGGCGTGGTGACCTTGTCGGGCCATCCGCCCAGCTTCGCGGAGAAGCTGACCGCCGAGCGGGCGGCCGCCCGGGTTGCGGGTGTGCGCGGCATCGTGGTCGAAATGGAGGTGCGTCTGCCCCACGACGACAGGCGAAGCGACGAGGACATCGCGAACACGGTGCGCTCGATCCTCGAATGGACCGTAGGCATGAACAACCAGAACGTGCAGGCGCAGGTCGAGAAGGGCTGGGTCACGCTGCTTGGCGATTGCGAATGGGGGTATCAGAGCCATGCTGCGCAAAGTGCCATCTCGCATTTGCGTGGTGTCACCGGTGTCACGGACAAGATCAGGGTCCGGGGTGAAACGTCGATCGAAGACATCGCACGCGGCATACGCGACGCGATCCAGCGGCACGGGGACCGCGAAGCGAAGCACATCGGCATCGAGATCGAAGACGGCACAGCCATCCTGACCGGCAAGGTCGCTTCGCATGCCGAGCGGCGGCTCGTCTGTGGGGCGGCCAGAGCGACGCCGGGCGTGCGCGCTGTCGTCGATCTTCTGACACTCGAATGATGCGCAATGTGCTCGTGCGTGGCGCACCCGCCACGCGAGGGCACAGCGCAGGGGGCAAGGCTATGTATCGCGCGTTTCGTCGGTTTGAAAAACTGGCGTTCGGCATCGTGACGGCGTTGGCGCTCGCGTGCGCAGGCTTCATCGTGATCGAGCGCTGCGGCGTGTCGATAGACGATCTCGTGGCGCCGCACGGCGGGAGTGCAGCGCTCGCCTATGTGTTCGCTTGCGCGGAGGCGAGCCAGACGGCCCCGTGCGCATCGTCAATGCCTGTCTGGAGGGGGGCGCAATGAAAGCCGCCACGCTATGCACACGTGAAGTCGCCACCTGCGGCCCGGACATGTCGATTGTCGAGGCAGCGGCGAGAATGCGCGCCCTGCACGCGGGCGATCTGGTGGTGGTGCGCGAGGCCGACGGCGTGCGCACGCCCCTCGGTGTACTGACCGATCGCGATATTGTGCTGGCGGTGGTGTGCCCCGATGCCGCGCCGGGCCGTCTGTACGCCGGTGACGTCATGTCGGCGCCCGCGGTGGTCGCCCACGGCGCCGACGACATCTGGCTGCTCGCAAGACGCATGCGCCTGCACGGCCTGCGCCGGCTCCCGGTGGTCGGTGAAGACGGCGGACTGATCGGCATCGTCACGCTCGACGACCTGCTTCAGGCGGCCGCGAGCCTGCTCGACGAGCTGCGCCTGATCGCGGCGCGCCAGCCGCATTTCGAAGAGAAGCGGCGCGGCCAGCGTGATGGCTGAGACGGGGTTCGCGCATCTGCGCAATCTGATGGAGGTGGCCATGAACGCCCCAACACGAATCCTCGTGGTCTTCTATTCGCGCAGCGAGACCACTGCGGAGTTTGCCGGGAGGCTCGCCGCCGAGCTCGAAGGGGATTATGAACGCCTGCAGGAGGTCGAACTCCTGCGGCGGGCGGGGCCATTGGGCTTCCTGCGCTCGATCCTCGATGTGGTCCGCAAGCGCCCCGCGCCCTTGCAGCCGATGACGCACAGGCTTGCCGACTATGATGTCGTCCTGATCGGCACGCCGGTGTGGGCAGGGCGCGCTTCGACGCCGGTTTCGACGTGGATATCGGAGCGTTGGCGCCAGATGCGCACCGTGGCGTTCTTCTGCACGATGGGCGGCCGCGGCAGCCAAGACACCTTCGCGCAGATGCAGCGGCTTGCGCGGTGTGTGCCGATCGCCACTTGCGCGATCTCCGCGCGCGACATGCGGCAAGACGTGGCCGTCGAGAAGGTCGCCCGCTTCGTGCTCGCGATCAAGGATGCGCTTGCCGCGCGCGAGCGCGTGGTGGTGGCCCGATGAACCGCGCGCCGGTGCCGGGCACGCGCGAGCGGCGCTTCGATTATGTGCTCGTGGGCGGTGGCATTGCGAGCGTGTCGGCGGCGCTCACGCTGCGCCACGAAGCGCCGGGTGCGAGCATCGCGATCCTGTGCGGCGAGCCCGTCCTGCCATACCGGCGTCCGCCGCTCACGAAAGGCTTTCTCACGGGTAAGGTCGGCGCGGCGCGGGTCACGATCCATCCGGCCGACTTCTACGAGCGGCAGAACATCGTATTGCTGCTGCACGCGAAGGCCGCCGCGCTCGATTGCGCCGCGCACCTCGTGCGGCTCGAAGACGGCAGCGCGGTGCGCTACGGCAAGCTGCTGATCGCGACGGGCGCATCCGCACGCGCGCCGGACGTGCCGGGCGGCACGCTGGCTGGCGTGCGCCGTTTGCACGACATCGGCGATGCCGTCGCGCTGCGCGCGGATGCGGGAACCGGGCGCCGCGCGCTCGTGATCGGCGCCGGTTTTGTCGGCGTCGAGGTGGCCGCGGCACTGCGCGAACTCGGCCTCGCGGTCACGCTGGTCGAGCGCTCCGGGCAGATGCTGCCGCAACTGCATTCGCCGCTGCTCTCGGAGCGATTCGCAAAGCTTGGCGCGGAGCACGGCATCGACCTGTTGGCCGGGCTGACGGTCGAACGCTTCGAGGGGGCCGGCAAGGTGGAGCGCGCGGTGCTCAGCGATGGCCGCGTACTGGCCTGCGATATCGCCGTCGTCGCGACCGGCGTGGAGCCAAACTGCGCGTTTCTGGCAGGCAGCGGCATCGCGATCGACGACGGTGTGCTCGTCGACGAATGCCTGCAATCATGCGACCCCGACATCTATGCGGCCGGGGACGTGGCGAACTTTCACGACCCGGTGCTGGGCGCGCGGCGGCGCGTGGAGCACTGGGACAATGCCATGCGCCAGGGGCGCCTTGCGGCGCGCAACATGCGCGGTGCGCGCATGCCGTACCGGGAAGTGTCGATTTTCTACGGCGACGTGTTCAACGTAGCCTATAACTTTCTCGGCGATCCTGCCGATGCGCTGGAGGTCGTCGAGCGCGGCGAGTTTGCACGCACCCCGTATTCGCTGTTGTTCATGAGGCACCACGTGCTGCGGGCGATGTTCTCGATCGGTGCGCCAGCCGAAGAGGCGATCGCCGCCGCGGAAATGATCCGCCACCGGCGCAATCTTGCGGGCAGTCGCGAGGCGCTTGCGCAGGCCGGTTCGCGGCTGGGCGCGCTGCCTTCGCAGACCGTGCTCATCCTGCAGGGCGGCGGCGCGCTCGGTGCGTTCGAAAGCGGGGCGATTGCGGCGCTGGAGTCGCACGGCGTGCGGCCCGACATCGTCTCGGCCGCCTCCATCGGCGCCTTCAATGGCGCGATCGCCGCAAGCCACCCCGGGCATGCGGCAAAGGCGCTCGAGGCGTTCTGGCGCGATCTGTCGATTACGGGGCTTGCCGCGCCGCAACCGTGCGCGGACTTGCGGCAGAGCGCGCTCGCATGGCATCTCGCATGGTTCGGCGTCCCTAACTTCATGCGGCCGCGCTGGTGGCCGGGCGAGATGGGGGACATCGGCGAGACGGACGGAGGCAGCCCCGCGCCGTGGTGGACGAGCTTCTACGACACGCGGCCGATGCTTGCACTGTTGCGACGCCACGTCGATTTCGACGCCCTGGCGGCGAGCCCCACGCGTCTGCTGCTCGGCGCGGTGGACGTCGCAAGCGGCGAGCGGCGCATCTTCGACAGCTACGTCGACCGCCTGACGCCCGAGCATCTGCTGGCGAGCGGCAGTCTGCCGCCCGCGATGCCGTGGACGCACATCGAGGGCCGCGCGTACTGGGACGGCGGCATCGTCAGCAACTCGCCGCTCGATCTCGTGATCGAGCGCTGCGGGCGGATAGCGGGGCGCGTGTTCGTCGTCGACCTGTTCTCCGGCGTGCGGCCGCTGCCGTCGAATCTGTTCGAGGTGATGTTGCGCCGTGATGAGATCGTCTACGCGGACCGGGTGCGCAACGACTTGCGGTTCGAGGAAAACGCCAACGACTTTCGCGAACTGGTCGAGCGTATCACCGCGCAGCTCGATACCGCGAGCGCCGCGCGCGTGCGCCAGTTGCCGGAGTACATCCGGCTGATGGGCAGCCATGTGCCGGTGCAGATCCACCGCATCGCGCTCGATGGCGCCGAAGGGGGGAGGTGGACCTTTGCGCGCGACTTCGATTTTTCGGCGGAGTCGATTGCCACGCTGCAGGCGCTCGGCCGGGAGGCGGCGCTCGACGCGCTTGCTTCTGGCGAGGCAAAGACGGGCAGCGACGAGACGGCTGCAGACCGCGAGGGCGAAGCGTGTGCATAGCGCGCACGCGCCTGAGGCAGGGGAGAGGCTGATGCAATATTTCGACGTGTGCAACGGCGACGCGGACGGTCTGTTCGCGCTGCATCAGCTCCGTCTCGCCACGCCGCGCGACGCGGTGCTGATCACGGGGCCGAAACGGGACAACGCCTTGCTGCAGCGGGTGCAAGCGCGGCGCGGCGACCACGTGACCGTGCTCGACCTTTCGTTCGGCGTCAATCGCGCGGCAGCACTTGCGCTGCTGGCGCGCGGGGTGACGATCGACTACATCGACCATCACGTCGCCACCAACCTGCCGCGGCATCCGCTGCTTCATGCGCAGATCGACACGGCGCCCGACGTCTGCACCAGCATCCTCGTCGACCGGCGGCTCGCTGGCCGCCATCGCGCGTGGGCGGTGGCGGCTGCCTATGGCGACAATCTGCCGGGCGCGGCTCACCAGCTTGCCCGGCTCGCAGGCTTGGCGTGCGCCGACGAGGCGCGGCTGCGCGAACTGGGCGAGAACGTGAACTACGCGGGCTATGGTGACTCGCTGAACGATCTGCTGATCGCACCGGCTGCGCTCTACGCGCGGCTCGTGCCGTATACGGATCCGCTCGATTTCATCGCAGCGTGTCCGCTGCTCGCGACGTTAGGTGCCTCGCGGCGCGAGGACCTCGGGCTCGCGTGCGCGCAGCGTCCCGCTGGAGCCTCGTCGGGCACCGAAGTCTATGCGCTGCCCGACGAGCGCTGGGCGCGCCGGGTCCGCGGCGCGTTCGCGAATCGTCTTGCGCTGGCAGCACCCGATCGCGCCCATGCAGTGCTCACGCTCGCCGTCGACGGCACATGGACCGTGAGCGTGCGTGCGCCGCTCGCTGCGCCCGCCGGCGCAGACCGTTTTTGCCGCCGTTTCGGCGGGGCGGGCAGAGCAGGCGCGGGCGGCATCGCCGGCCTGCCGCGCGCGGCGTTCGATACGTTCGTCGCAGCCTTTCAGGCCGCGTTCCCCGGCGCGCGCGAGACCGCATCGGCCCACCCTTCGCCGCGCGATTGATCGAGTTCAATCGTCTGACCGGGTCTGCCACTGACATGCAAGCATGAGACATCGAAGACCGCAGCCGTCGCGGCGGTCCCGGCCTCGCAAGTCTGGACCTACGGCTCGCTGCCCGGCTGCACCCGGTAGCCGCGTCTACGCAATCGCATAGCACACCCATCGGCAGCGCGAGCGTGGTACACCTGCGTTGAGTCGGAAGAATAGAACGCCGAGTCTCTCCTGTTTCAACGGACGATGTGCGTGCCATCGCACGCCTGCATGCTTGGCATCCGGGGAGAATCGCGCAAAAAAAAGATTGTGAGCGGAGCTGAAATGCTCCGATCGATGGAGGTCAACGGACGGGCGCGCGTGGCGCAAGCATCGGGCCTTCATGCCGCGCGGCGCCACCACCGGCGGGCAGCACGGCGCACGCGAGCCAACCCGCAAGGCGGGCGTCCAGCGCGTCGGTTGCCACTGCGAACGACTGCACGACGGCGCCGACGTCGGCGGTTGCCGGCGCGGTTTGCGCATCGAACGACTGTATTGCGATGACGCGATGCGCAACGGGATCGACAAGCCGGGCGTCGAGCCCGACATGCACCACCGGCTTGCCGCCCCGGTATTCGGCCTGAAACGCGCGAAGCTGCATATCGAGGTCGAATGTAACATCGAGTGTGCCATCATCGACCGTCACGGCGATGAACCGGCCGTCGCGGGTCAACGCTTCCATGAGCGCGGTGCGCACCATCGCAGGGGCAGGGTCGCTCCAGCGCGCGTCACGGTAGGCTTGCACCGTATCCGGGGTCGGCATCACGACGATATGCTCGCCGGCGAGTGCGCTGCTGAGCGCAGCGGCGCGAATGCGCAGCAGAACCGGTGGCGTTGCCGGCGTGCCGATGGCCGCCTCGCACGGTGCATCCTGTTGCGTCGGCGACGCCGCCAGCGAGTGTGCGGCTGGCGGCGCCAGGCGATACACGTCCGGCGCGCGTGCAGGAAGCAACATCGAGCACGCTGCGACGAGCGTGGCAAGCGCACCCGCAGCGCCCAGACGCAGGGCAGGACGCATTGCCTTCATGGCGAGAACTCGGGCAGCTTGTCTCGACCGAGCAGCCAGCCGGACGGGTCTTCCTGAAGCCGTTCGGTCAGCTCGCGCAGCGAAGCGAGCGTTGCGCGCAATTCGGCAAGCGTGGGACCGAGCTGGTCGGCGCCACGCAGTCCGCTTTTGATCGCGGCGCGATTCGCTTGGACCAGCTGATCGACGCTGTCGCTCGTACGGGCGAGCGAAGCGGTCAATTGCTGGACGTTCGCGACGATCTGCGGCCCTTGCCCCGAGGCGAGCGCGTTGCCCTGCTGCATCAGCCGGTCGGCGCTTTTCAGCGCATGGTCGGCGTCGTGCGCGCTGGCCGTGATCGCTAGCAGCATCGCATGCAGGTCCCCTCGCTCGTTCGCCAGCGCGCCTGCAACCTGCTGGACGTCGGCCAGCGTTTGCCCGATCCTGGTGGCGTTCTCGGGCGACAGGACTTGCTGCATCGCGCGCAGCGTCGCGTTCAGGTTGCTGACGACGTCCTCTCCACCTTCGGCGAAGGTGGACAGCGCCGAGCGCGACGCGACGATGACCGGCGTCTCGCCCGCCGGCGCGGCGAGGCGCGGGCTTTGGGGCGTGCCGCCGCTCAGCTGGATGACCGACGTGCCAGTGATGCCGGTCATGGCGAGCCGCGCCTCGGTGTCACGCTTGACGGGTGTCTTCCTGCCGATGCGCACCCGCGCGTGAACCTGGCGGGGATCGGCGGGGTCCAGCGAAAGCGTGAGCACGTCGCCGACGTTCACGCCGCTGTACTGCACGGGGCTGCCTTCCGAGAGCCCATAGACCGGTTCGTGGAAGATGATGTCGTACTCCGTGAAGCCGCCGCTGGTCGGGCCTTTGGCGAGCCACAGGCCGAACAGCATGGCCGCCGCGACGACGGCCACCGTGAAGAGGCCGATCAGGACGTGATGCGCGCGCGTTTCCATCTCAGCCCCCCATGCGCAATTGTGGCATCGCCGCGAGCGCGGCTCTGCCGCGCGGGCCGTGAAAATATTGTGCGATCCATGGATCGTCGCAATTCGCGACGTCGGGCAGAGGGCCTGCCGCGATCACGCACCGTTGCGAGAGCACGGCAACGCGGTCGCAGATCGCGCAGAGCGTATCGAGGTCGTGCGTGACGAGAAAGACGGTGAGCCCCAGCGCGTCGCGCAGCGTGTGCAGCAGCTGATCGAACGCGGAGGCGCTCACCGGGTCGAGCCCTGAGGTCGGCTCGTCGAGAAAAAGGATCTCCGGGTCCAGCGCGAGCGCGCGGGCTAGCGCCACGCGCTTGATCATGCCCCCGGAGAGCGAGGCGGGCGCCTTGTTCACCGCGTCGGGCGGCAGGCCCACCAGCGCGAGCTTGACGCGGGCGAGCTTTTCGGCCGCGCTGCGACCGAGCGCGGTGTGCTCGACGAGCGGCAACGTCACGTTGTCGAGCACGCTGAGCGACGAGAATAGCGCTCCGCGCTGGAACAGAATGCCCATGCGCTCTTCGGCGCGCATGCGCGCTTCCCGGTCAAGCTCGGCGAGGTTCGAGCCGAACACGCGGATCGTGCCCGCGTCGAACTTGCGCAGCCCGGCGATCGAGCGCAGCAGCACCGACTTGCCGCTGCCTGAGCCGCCCACCACGCCCAGGATCTCGCCGCGCATGACTTCGAGGCTCAGGTGCTCGTGCACGACCTGCTTGCCGAAGCGATTCGAGAGGTTGCGCACCTCGACGACCGGCTCGTCGCTTCCCCCTGCATTCCCGGCGCTCACCACCCCATCTCCATGAAAAAGAGGGCGGCGATGGCGTCGAGCAGAATCACGACAAAGATCGATTGCACGACGCTCGAGGTCGTATGCTCGCCGACCGACTGCGCGCTGCCTTCCACACGCAGTCCTTCGAGGCAGCCGATGCACGCGATCAGGAACGCGAACACCGGCGCCTTGCCCATGCCGATGAAAAAGTGCTGCACGGGAATGTCCAGACGCAGACGGTTCACGAACATCGTCGGCGAAATGCCGAAACGCAGCATGCAGACCAGCGCACCGCCGATCATGCCCGACACCATCGCGACGAAGGTGAGAATCGGCAGCGCGAGGATCATGGCGAACACGCGCGGCAACACCAGCAGTTCGACGGGATTCAGGCCCAGCGCGCGGATGGCGTCGATTTCCTCGTTGGCCTTCATCGAGCCGATCTGGGCCGTGAAGGCGCTGGCCGTGCGGCCGGCCAGCAGGATCGACGCGAGTAGAATGCCGAACTCGCGCAGGAACGAGAAGCCGACGAGATCGATCGTATAGACCCGCGCGCCGAAATCGCCTAGCATCGTCGCCCCGAGAAAGGCAATGACGGCGCCCACCATAAAGGTCAGCAACGCGACGATGGGCAATGCGTCGAGCGCGATCTGCTCGAGCTGGGCGACGATCGAGGTGACGCGCCAGCGCCTGGGCCGCCAGGCGGCGCGGGCCAGCGATTCGAGTACGAGCCCGACGAAGCCGAGCAGGATGAGCGTGCGGTCGGCCAGCCCGAGCACCGCGCCGCCGATGCGCTCGAGCAGTTCGAGCGCGCCGTTGTCGCGCTGCTCGACGCTCTGCTGCGCGGCCTCGCCCACGGCGAGCGCAACGGCGACGAGCAGCGCGAGGCGGTCGGGGGCGAGGCCGGACGCGCTGCGCAACAGGCTGCGCAGGCGCTCGGGGCCGAGCGTCTGCGCGAGCAGCGCGGCGCCCGCCGTGTCGAGTCCGGCGAGCCGCGAGAAGTCGAGCGAGGCAATGGCGCCGGGCGCGGCCAGACGCGCGTTCGCCTCGCACAGCGTATCGTAGTGCGGCAGTGTCCAGTCCCCGATGATCGCCAACACCCCCGGCACGGACGTGTCGATTCGTTGGGAAAACGAAAGAGATGGATCGGACATGCGGCTCAGCCCCCGACGATTCCGTTCGGCCTGGCCGGCCTAACGGCGGCGGTTGCCCAGCAAGCGCAACACCATCAGGAAGAGGTTGAGAAAGTCGAGATAGAGCGCAAGCGCGCCCATGATCGCCTTCTTGCCGGCAGTCGCCTCGTCTTCGCCAGCGTTATAGATGTCACGGATGCGCTGCGTATCGAATGCCGTGAGGCCCGTGAACACGAGCACGCCGATCACGGAGACGGTGAACTGCAACGCCGTAGAAGCGAGGAAGAGATTGACGAGCCCGGCAATCACGATGCCGACGAGCCCCATGAACAGGAACGAACCGAAGCGCGAGAGATCGATCCGTGTCGTGTAGCCGTAAAGGCTGGTTGCGCCGTAGGTTGCCGCGCTGATGAGGAACACGCGCGCGATGCTTTCCCCCGTGTACACGAGGAAGATGCCCGAGAGCGACAAGCCAACCAGCGCGGCATAGGCCCAGAAACCGGTCTGGGCCGCGCCGAGGCTGATGCGCTCGATGCGAAAGCTCAGCAAGATGACGAGCGCGAGCGGTGCGAGCAGCACGATCCAGAAAAGGGGGGTGGCGGCGATCGACACATACAATCCGCTCGTCGCGCCGACGTAAGCGACGGCGCCCGTGAGGACGAGCCCCCCGGCCATGTAGTTGTAGACACGCAGCAAGTACTGTCTGAGGCTGGGGTCGGTGCCTTCCCACCCGCGCTGCGCCGCTTCGTGGCGGGAGCCGCCGGTAAAATTGTTTTCCATGTTCAATTGTCTCCAGAAGAGCGGGACGGGTTCGGCGCAGCGGGCAATCGCCGCTGGAAACGCCAAGGCCTTCACACGCAGATTTGCTGCTTTCCACGCTGTTGCGATTGACATGTATCAAGAGTCTCGCATCGGCTCCTTCCTACGCTTCATACATCGAGCCGGCCCGGGCACCGCGCGATGTAGCGCGCAAGCCGGCCACAGAGGAGGGGCAAGATGTATCAGAAGATTCTGGTCGCGGTGGACGGAAGTCAATCGTCCAGGCGCGCGGTGGAGGAGGCCGTCCGGATCGCGCAGCTCACGCATGCGCACGTGCGTAATGTCTATGTGCTGGATTGGGCGCCGGTGTTCCCGTACACGTGCCACTACGACATGGCCAAGCTGGAGGAGGCATTCAACCGCCAGGGGCATGAGTCGCTCGATGAGGCGGCACGCGTGCTCACGGGCGCCGGCGTCGATACGGATTCTGAGCTTGTGAAGACGCAAAGCATGACCGAGGACGTGGCTGCACGCCTGCAGCGATACGTGGCGCATTACCAGCCCGATCTGGTGGTCATGGGGACGCACGGGTACCGCGGCGCAAGGCGCGCGATTCTCGGCAGCGTGGCCGAGCGGTTTCTGCGCTTCTCGACGTGCCCCGTCATTCTGGCGTGTGAGGCGAGACGTAATCCGGGTCACCCAGTTGTTAGCGAACGTGTGAGGGAAACGACCTGACGTCGAAGTACATCATCGTTCGGGACGGTACTTTGGACCTGTGCGCCGGCTGAACCGGCAGGTGCTTTTCCCATCGACAGATGCTCGACAACCTGGGCCCGATAGACGATCGGTTGAGATACACGCATTCGGCAAGCACGGCCGCTCGTCTCAGGACCCGCTCCTCGGTGCACTGGGCGCACTGGGCGCCATGAACCCCGGCAGGCCGATCTGTTCCGGATGTTGCGGCACGCGGCGCAAACGACCGGTCTGGATCCCCATCGCGGCCAGCCGGCGTAGCAAGCCGGCATAGGCGTCATCGTTCATGTCGGGCGTGCGCGACAGGATCCAGATCAGGCTGCCGTCCTCGAGGCAACGGACCGTGTACCGGTAATCGGGATCCACGTAGACGGTGACGACGACCATTTCAAACGGCCAGATCACGAATACTCGCCATTTTCCGCCGCCGCTGCCCGGCACGACCTTCGCGACCAATTTGCCGCCGGTGATCGGGCGATCGAAGCTGACGCGTCTGCCAAAGAAGCGGTCTTCGATCCTGCCGTCCGTGCGCAGGTCCCACTCCGCGTAGCTGCCGACATAGTCACGCTCGTTCAGATAGGGAACCGTTGCTATCGTGTACCAGCGGCCCATGTAACGCGTCAGGTCGACAGGAACAGCCTGCAACACATGGGGTGACGGTGCTTCGGAGCGCATTGCGGGCGATGGGGCGTTGATGTCCCGAGTCGCGCAAGCGGCGAGTAGAAGCAGGACTGCGGCGAAGACCACGGAGTCCAGGACGCAGCGGATGAACAGACCCGACGCGCGCATCGGGCGCGCAACGTCCCGGTCACAGGGTGAGTCGCTGTACGTTGGCATTTTGTTCGAGCCCGCGGATCATGCCGCCGGAGTCCGCACGACGTCGAAGCCGCACACCGTCGCGCTGCCGCTGCTTGGCGGCAGTAGCGTCGTGAGCATCTTGATGACGGTCGACTTGCCGGCGCCGTTGCGGCCAGGCAGCCCGAAAGTTTCGCCCGCGTCGACCGAAAGCGTCAGCCCATCCACTGCCGTGACCTCGCCGAAGCGGCGGCAAAGGGCATGTGTTTCGATGACAGGGGTGGACATGGCGGCCTGGCGTGTTGGGCGGTGAGGGACAAGGTGCTTGCATGTTGGCAGGCGCCACGGTGCGCCGATTGATCTGCCTCAAAGAGAAGCAGCGTGCCGCACCGCTCAGGCCAGGCCCTCCTGCCTGGCGCCCAGCAGCCGACGCGCGTCGCGCGCGGCGATCCACGCTTCGTTGGTCGGTTCGACGACGACCGTGACCGTGCTCGAGGCGTGGGAGACGACGTGTGCGTGCGCGGCATTGGCGGTGGGGTCGAGCGCAACGCCAAGCCAGCCAAGCGCGGCGCAGATCCGCTCACGCAGCACTGCGCAATGCTCTCCGATGCCGGCCGTGAAAACCAGCATGTCGAGCCCGCCGAGCAATGCCGTCAAGGCCCCCGTCTCGCGCACGATCCGGTGTACGTAGAGCGCGAGCGCGTCGCGCGCCTGGGCATCGCCGCTCGCCTCGCGCGCAAGCAACTCGCGCGGATCCGACGAGATACCGGACACGCCCTTGAGTCCCGACTCGTGGTAGAGGATCTGGCCGAGCGCCGCGTGGGACAGGTGTTCGACGTCGAGCAGATGCAGCACGGCGCCAGGATCGAGCGAGCCGCAGCGCGTGCCCATCATCAAGCCGTCGAGGGCGGAAAACCCCATCGTCGTCGCGACGCTGCGCAGCGCGCGCAGCGCGCACAGGCTGGCGCCGCTGCCAAGGTGCGCGGCGATCACGCGGCCTTGTGCGCGCGCGCCGAACGCCTCGTCGAGCGCGACGCTCAAGTACGCGTAGGACAATCCATGAAAGCCGTAGCGGCGAACGCCCTTGTCGAACCACGCATGAGGCAGCGGCAGCATTTGCTCGCTGCGCGGCAGCGTGTGGTGGAACGCCGTATCGAACACCGCGATCTGCGGGACGCCTGGCAACAGGTTCCGGAACAGATCGATTGCGTCCAGGCTGTGCGGCTGGTGCAGGGGCGCAAGCGGCGTGAGCCTGCGCAGGGCCCCGAGCACGGCATCGTCGACGACGACCGGGGCCGCGTACTGCGCGCCGCCATGTACCACGCGATGCGCGACGCCGCCCAGCGCGAGATGCGGGAGCTGTTCGCGCGCCCACTGTGCAACGTGCAGGAGAATCGCGCGAAACGGATCGTCGCCGGGAGCCCTCGGCAGACTGTGCGCGGGGGCACCGTCGAAGCGGATCGTGGCGCCATTGCCTGCGACGACAGCCTCGCCTTCGTGCCGCGGCCGTCGCTCGGGGTCACCGTGTGCCGGCCAGGCGAACACCGCGAACTTGACACTCGACGAACCTGCGTTGATAGCAAGCAGTGCAAGCGTACGCATCGGTCCCCCTGGCGCGACATCGGAATTGCGACGGAGCGCGCTGGCACGTGAAACAGCCTCTGCTCCGACAGTCTGTGCGACGCAGTCTACGGTGAGGCTCGCCCTCACGCTTGACTCAGATCAACGGGGCCTGCGTACAGCGAACGCACGGTGGAACGGTTGTGTCCGCCGTGGCTTGGCTCGTGCGGCTAGCTTCGCCCAGGGCGAAAGTTGCCTGCAGCACGTGATGCACGTCGTCGCGCCAGCGCTCGCCTGTGAACAGGCCGTAATGGTCGCAGTCGTCCACGTCGAGGCGTCGCCGTCCGTTCGCCGCGATGCTGCTGCACATCGCGTGAGCCGCATGCGTCTGTCCGGCGCCGGTGACGGCATCGCGCGCGCCCTCCACGGTCAGCAGCACGGTGTCGCGCAGGGCAGCCGGCTCGACGAGTGTGCCGCTGCCGCTTGCTCCGCTCAATGCCCCTACGCACCATGTGCCGTTCGCGAGCAGGGCGCGCTGGAACACGATATCGACGGTGTCGAGGAAGTATTCGGCCGGCATATCGAGCAGCGCGGTGTACTCGAGCAATGCGCGGCGCGCGGCGGCAAGCGCGCGGGCGTCGCCGCGCGAACTCGCTTGCGCGTAGCGCTCGATCAGCGAGACGTAGCGATGCGGGTAGACGATCGCGATCTCGGCCTGCTGGAGCCAGGTCGCAAACACGAGCCGACCATGCCCCGCGAAGCCGTTGGGCACGGTGTCGATCAGATGGCGGCGGCACCAGTCGAGCGAATGCGTTGCGGCGGCGAGACCGAGCGTGCTCGGATTGACGCGTGCATCGAGCGGGCCGCCGATCAGCGTGATGCTGGCGGGCGGCGCAGATCCACGTTGCGCGCGCAGCGCGAGCGCCCCGAGCGCGGGAAACGTGGACTGGCAGATAGCCACGACGTGCAGCGGCCGGCCCTCCTGTGCGAGCGAGTCGATGAAGCCGTCGAGCATCGCCACATATTCGTCGAGGCCAAAGCGCCCCGCGTCGAGCGGCACGTCGCGCGCGTTGATCCAGTCCGTGAGATAGACGTCGCCGTCGGCGAGCAGTGCCTCGACCGTCTCGCGCATCATCACGGCCGCATGGCCGGCAAGCGGCGTGCACAGCAACACAGCGCGCGTGGCGTTGGGGCGAGTGAAGCTGCGCAGGTCGCAGAACGGCGTATGCGCGACCACGCGTTCCACGACTTTGCAGCGGCGCCCATCGAGCGCGATCGTTCCGATCGCGAACGGCGGCGGCTCGGCCTCGAGGCCGAGCAGGGGCTCGTACAGATCGGCGTAGCAGGCCGCCGCGGCGCGTGCCAGCGCAGGTACGGGCCACGCATACCGCGCCGCCGCGCGCCATGCGCGCAGCCATTGACGCTGTTGTTCGACCAGGGCATACCACATGTTCACCTCGACGGTGCGCACCATGGTGCGGTGTTTGCCGCCGGCGCGGCGTGTGAAAATCGGCACCGCGTTCGCGCGGGCCGGTCCTAAAGGGTGTACGCATGTATACGGAAGATGGCCTCGGCAAAAAGCGGCGCGCCGTCGAGCACGGTGAGCCGCTCCGGCAACGGCCCGTCCGGCACACGCCAAGGCGCGACGCTGTCGGTCACGACCACACTGGCCAGCGCGCCGCCGCCGAGTTTCTCGCACGCGTCACCGAGGAACAGGCCGGGGGGCACGGCCGCATGCACCGCAGCAGAGCGCCGTTTCGCGCAGGGCCACGCGCTGCGCGAACGCATGCGAGGCCGGGGGAGAGAAGAGTAGCGGCGTGGTGTTCATTGTGAGGACTCCAGGCGTGTATATCGCGTCCGGCCCAGCGCCGCGCGTATTTGCAACGCTGCAGGCTGCTGCTGGACGCGCGTGCCGCACGGCTCGTTTGAGCCCGGCCACTGGCTTTCCGAAGTTTCGCGCGTGGGCGTGCGCATCGTGCGCGCAAGCAGCGCTCGCAGCTTCGCGAGCGAGCGTGTGTTCAGCACGTCTGCTTTCCCCAGCCACCCGCGGCGGGCCTGATTCACGCCGTAACGCAGATTGTCGAGCTCCGCCACGCTGTGCGCGTCGGAATCGATCGAGACCAGCACGCCGTGATCCTTCGCCATGCGGCAGGCCGTATCGATCAGGTCGAGACGTTCGGGCTGGGCATTGAGTTCGAGAAAGCAGCCGCGCTCCTTCGCCTTGCGCACCACGCGCAACATGTCGAAATCGCACGGTTCGCGACTCTCGATCAGGCGGCCGCTCGGGTGCGCGAGCAGGCTAAAGCAAGGGTGGTCCATCGCACGCAGTATCCGCGCGGTCTGGCGCTCGCGCGGCAGGTCGAAATGGCTGTGAATCGCGCCAACCACGAGATCGAGCCGCGCCAGGATGGCATCGGGGAGATCGAGCCCGCCGTCCTCGAGGATGTCGACCTCGATGCCCTTGAGCAGCGTGATCCCAGTGAGCTGCGCGTTGAGGTCGATCTGCGCGGCGAGCCTGGCGGCGTCGAGCCCGTGCGCCATCGCGAGGCGCTTCGAGTGGTCCGTGATGGCGAGGTACGAGAGGCCGCGCTCGCGGGCCGCGTGCGCCATGTCGAACAGCGACGCGCGCCCGTCGCTGGCCACGGTATGGGCGTGCAGATCTCCGCGCAGATCGTCGCGCGCGATCAATGCCGGCAGCGCGGCGCCGCGCGCAGCGTCGATCTCTCCCTGATCTTCGCGCAGCTCCGGGGGGATCCAGCGCAGGCCCACGCTCGCATAAACGGATTCCTCGGTTTCGCCGGCAATGCGGGTGTCCGAGCGAAAGACGCCATATTCGTTGATCTTGAGGCCATGCTCCTGGCCCAGCCGGCGTAACGCCACGTTGTGCGCCTTCGAACCGGTGAAGTAGACGAGCGCCGCGCCCAGGCTCTCGGGTTCCACGACGCGCAGGTCGACCTGCAGACCGCCACGAAGCACGACGCTCGCACGGGTCGGGCCTTGCGCGAGCGCCTCGACGACGTCTTCGTAGCCGACGAACCGGCGCGTGACCGCGGACGGTTCGCGCGCGGTGGCGAGGATGTCGATGTCGCCGACGGTGTCGAGCAGCCTGCGCAGGCTGCCTGCCACCTCGACGCGCGCCACTCCGGGCGACGCGGCGAGCCAGGCGAGCAGCGGCTCTGCGCGCTGGCGCGCCTCGACGAACAGAAAGCGGCGCGATTTGTCCAGGCGCGCCGCGAGGTTCGCAAGGAGATGCGCCTCGGTCCGCGTGCCGAATCCAGGCAACTTGCGCACGCGCCCTGCGGCGGCGGCGCGCTGCAGATCTTCCAGCGATTGCACGCGCAGCAGCTCGTACAGCGTGCGCACGCGTTTTGGCCCGAGCCCCGGAACGCGCAGCAACGCTGTGATCGCTGACGGTACCTGGGCGCGCAGGCTCGCCAGCAGCGCGCATGAGCCGGTGGTGACGATCTCCCGGATCTTGAGCGCGAGGTCGTCGCCGATCGCGGGGATCGCCTTGAGGTCGGCGCCTTGCGCCACCATCGTCCGCAGGTTCTGCCCGTACTCGCCCACCGAGCGCGCGGCGTTGCGGTAAGCACGCACCCGGAAGGGGTTGCCACCCTGGATTTCGAGCAGATCGGCGACATCGCCGAAGACCTCGGCGATGTCGGCATTGTGAATCGGCATGGCTTCAGCTCGTCGCGATGAAAACGTGGCATGGGTGAGCAGCAGGGCGGGGCACTACGACTGCGCAACCGTGCCCTTGGGTCACAGGATGGGCGGCCGCACGGCGGATCCGTTGATCCAGGTCAGCGTGCCCGCAAACGGTCCAGGAGCGGGCAGTTGATCAGTGTCAATTCGATGGGGCGGTCGATGGATGACGATTTCGCAATCCAGATTGGGTCCAGTTGATGGATTCAGCGTGGAGGACATCCGATGGACAATCCTGACCCTCCTCATCGCACTCGCTGGTGGTGGCGATGCGTTCGCGGCGCGGCCATGGGCTTGATGCTGGCGAGCCTCACGACCTGGCTTGGCGCGATATATGACTACCCCGTCGATGCGGCGGTTGTCGCAGGCATGAACGCGCCGGAGTGCGCCTCGGTACGCGCGTTGCCCGCCGGCTCCCGCCTGGCCGCCTCGCTGCCGGACAGTGACAGCTGTCTGCCCTTTTTCCTGTATCGCGCGTCGTTTCCGAATGCGGCTGACAATGCCAAGTCCTATCAAAGTTGGATCCTGCAACAGCGCGTCGGCGAGTTTTGGCAACTGATCGGTTATGTCCTCATAGTGTGGTTCGTCGCGCTGGGTGGCATCGCGATGGCCACAGCAGGCGTGAAACGGCTGGTCCGGCGCCGGCGCCAGCCGCCTTCCTCCGGTACCGGCGCGACGCGAGGGGAGCCCGGCGAGCGCACGCACCGCTGCCCCTGAGCCTGCTGAGCTGGCGCAGGTCAACTCGCCCCCTGTGCCAACGCCGCGAACGTGCATGTGTGCATGTGCAGGCGCGGTTCACGCAGGGGCTGCCGCCGTGCGGGCGAGCGCCTCCAGCAGCGGCGTCCAGAATGCAGCGTCCTCGTAGGCCGCGGGTTCGACACGGGTATCGAAGCGGATCGCCAGCGCGCGCTCCGTGGCGCTCAAGGGCTGGGCCTGCGCGAGTTGTCCGGCGAGCACCGCCGTGTCCGCGTCCGATGGATCGCGCCCCAAGGCGGCCCGTGCCGCGACACGCTTGAAGAGCGTGGCGGGGTCCGCCGTGAATTCGAGGATCACGATCTGCATGCCCAGGCGCTGTGCCAGCGCGATGAAGGCTGCCCGGTTGTGTTCGTGTAGGAAGGTCGCGTCCACGATGGCCGTATAACCGCTTTCGAGCACCGTTTGGGCGTGTTCGAGCAGACCTTCGTAGATCGCGTCGATCTGGCTCGCGGAATAGGCACAAGTGGGAAGGCGTGTGGCGTCGGGCAGGCCGGCGCGGCGCTTGCGCTCAGCGTCGCTCGACAGGCGGATCGCGCCCATCCGCGTGGCCAGCGCGCGGCTCGCGAGCGATTTGCCCGAGCCCGAAAGGCCGTGGCACAGCAGCAGGCAGGGCCGCGCATCGCGCGCACGCGCCGCGACCCCTGTTGCGGCATGCAGATAGCGCGTGCGTCCGGCGGCATCGCCGCGCAGGCGGGCCGCGAACGCGCGCACGAGGGCGCGATAGACCGTGTAGAGCGGCAGCAGGCGCAGCGCTGCATAGTCGCCTGTCGCTGCCAGCCACGCGCCGAGCAGACGGTGCGCGCAGTCCTCGCGCCCGTGCGCGCCATAATCCATCACTGCGAACGCCAGATCGCTTGCGACGTCGATCCAGCGCAGCGCGTCGTCGAACTCGATGCAATCGAACATCAGCAGCCGGTTGCGCCACCGGATGAGGTTGTCCAGATGCAGGTCGCCGTGGCAGGCGCGCACGAACCCGTTCGCGTGCCGCTCGGCGAGCTTGGGCGCGGCACGCGCGAGTGCCTGCTCACACCATGCGCGCAATGCGGTCTCGGACGGCACTGTGGGATCGAGCGCGTCGATGAGCGGCCGACACTGGGCCGCCATGCTGGCTGCGCTGCCGTAGTGGGCGCGCGGCGCGCGGCGGGATGCATGCAGATGGTAGTGCGCGAGCCGAGCCGCGAGCGCATCTGCATCCGCAAGGGCGTCGTCGCGCCGTGCGCAGCGCGCGGAGAGCACCGCGTCCGCATCGAAGCGGCGCATCCGCACCACGTATTCCAGCGCGGCGCCAACCCTGCATCCCGCCGGCGCGCGGTGAAGCGTGGTGTTGTCGAACACGCAGCGCCGGCCGTGCGCCACGAGCGGCCAGACGCCCAGATAGAGCGGCCCGGCCAGCGCACGGTTGAGCTCGCATTCTGCCTGCGCGCAACGGCGGCGCCGCGCGAGCCGTGTGAGATCGACGAAGCCGAGATTCACTGGCTTGAAGATCTTGTACGCGTAGCGCCCGGCGAGATACACGAGCGACAGATGTGTCTCGATGCGGCGAATCTGGCCGGCGGGGTGCGGATAGGTGACTGCGCGCCGCAGCGCGCGATCGGCGCGGCGAGCGTCGCGGCGCGCCTTGCCGCCGCTCAGCGCGAACGGAGGAACATGTCGCGCGCGGGACATGGCACGGGAGCCGCAAGCAACGTAAATGTGCGCGCACCGCGCGTGCGATCGAGATACAGACCCCGAATGCGGCGCGCGCGGTAGGGTCCGCAAAGAAGTCTGCGCAGGATGGTCGATTTCCATTTCCACATGATCTGCACTCCGGATTGAGGCGGCGCGTATCGCCATATATCGGCACGCATAGGCCTGTATGGGCGTGCGGTGCGTCACTTAACCGTATTCGACCGAAGGAGGAGAGGTCGCCGCTTGACTTGTATCAAACAGAGCCCAACAGCCAAGGCGTCGGCTGGCGATGGCATTGCCGTTTGCCCACTCAGGCATCGCCTGATTGATCGAAGTCAATGGACGGTTCACGGCGGCCCCGATCATCGCGGTAGAAGACGGTGCACCGTGCGGCGGCCGGAATGGAACAGGTTGACGGCTAACCCGCGCGGCACCGGTCCGCCGAATGCTGCCACGCTTCCTGGAGGGGTCCATGCAAACGTTGCAAGTGGAGATTCCTGTCGATTATGTGAACCTTGGCGGGACGCTGGAGATTCCCGAGGGGGCCCGGGCGATCGTGGTGTTCGTGCATGGCAGCGGCAGCAGCCGCCTCAGTCCGCGAAACCGGCAGGTGGCCGCGGGCCTGCACCGCGCCGGCTTCGCAACCTTGCTGTTCGATCTCCTGACGCCGAACGAACAACGGCACGACAACGTCGACGCCACGTATCGTTTCAACATCGCGCTGCTGGCACGCCGCCTTGCCGCCACCCTCGTGTGGCTGCGCACGTGGGCGCATCTCGAGACGCTGCCGGTCGGACTGTTCGGCGCGAGCACGGGCGCTGCGGCGGCGCTCGTCGCCGCGGCCGGGACGGACGCCGTGAGCGCCATCGTGTCCCGCGGCGGCCGGCCCGACCTGGCGGGGACATCGCTTGCAACGGTCCCGGCGCCCACGCTGCTGATTGTCGGCGAGCTCGACGAGCAGGTGATCCGCCTGAACCGCAAGGCCGCTGCGCAATTGACGTGCGAGCACCGCATCGAGATCGTGCCCGGCGCGACCCATCTCTTCGAGGAGCCCGGTGTCCTCGAAGACGTGACGCGCCTCGCGGTCCGCTGGTTCGGGCACTGGCTGGACGGCGAGCCGTCCTGAATCCGCTCGTGGCGCGCGAGTGCGGCCTTGCGCGCGCCCGTGCTACAGCGCGCCGGCGCGGTGTCTGGCGGCAGTTACTGAAGGAAAGGACCTGAGCCATGAATGACGTGTTCCAGAATCGTATCGAAGCCGGCAAGCAACTGGGTTGGGCGCTGACGAGCTATGCGGGGCGCGACGACCTCGTGGTGCTGGCGCTGCCACGCGGCGGCGTGCCGGTCGGTTATGAGGTGGCGAAGGCCTTGCGCTGCCCCCTGGACGTGCTGGTCGTGCGCAAGCTCGGCGCGCCTCACAACCCCGAGCTCGCGATGGGCGCCATTGCGAGCGGCGACGCACTCTACATGAACCACCGGGTGCTGCGCGCCCTCGATGTGAGCGAGGCGCAGTTTGCGCAAACCGTCGCGCGCGAGCGCGTCGAGCTTGACCGCCGCGAGTCGGCCTACCGGGGCGAGCGCCCGCCTGCCGCGATAGAGGGCAAGACCGTGATCGTCGTGGACGACGGCATGGCAACCGGGGCGACGATGCACGCTGCCCTGATGGCACTGCGCGCCAGGCGCCCGAAGCACATCGTCGTAGCGACGCCCGTGTGTCCGGTCGGCATCGAAACGCGCTTCGCGCAGGTTGTCGACGACTTCGTCTGCGTGATGCAGCCGGACTGGTTCATGGGGATCGGACAGTTCTACGCGGACTTCAGGCAAACCGACGACGACGAGGTGCGCGCCTGTCTCGACGCCGCGCGGGATTGGCAACCGCAGGCCGCGCATGGCGATGACGGCGATGGCCGCAACACGCGCGCCGCGCCATCCGGTGGCGGGCAGGCTTGAGCGGCAGACTGACCGGCGCGTCGCGCGAACCGCAGCCTCTGCGCACGCGGTTCTCGCCGCCGCGCCGCTCTCGTATTCCGTGCGGGGGGACCCCATCGTGCAGCCATCCAAGACTCCATTTCTTGCCGTTCGCGACCTGGGCCAGCGCCTGAGCGGAGACAGTACGGACTACGACGCACTGTTGGACATGGCACGTGGCCGCGACCTGATCCTGCTAGGGGAGGCGACACACGGCACCGCCGAGTTCTACCGCATGCGCGTGCAAATCACGCTGCGCCTGATCGGCGAGTGCGGGTTCGACACCGTCGCGATCGAAGGCGACTGGCCCGACGCGTGGCGCGTCAACCGTTTCGTGCAGGGCGAGGGCGCGGACGACGCCACGACCGCGCTCGATGATTTCGAGCGTTTCCCGATGTGGATGTGGCGCAATCGCGAGATGCGCGATTTCATTGCGGCGTTGCGCGATATCAACGCGGCGCGGCCGCGCCGGCAGCGCGTAGGGGTTTATGGTCTCGATCTCTACAGCCTCTACCGGTCCGCGGACGCCGTGATCCGCTATCTGGACGCCGTGGACCCGCGCGAGGCCGCATTGGCGCGCGAGCGCTACGCGGCGCTCGATCACGTGCGCGAGCCGCAAGCCTACGGATATGCGGTGGCGCTCGGTGCACGGCCCGCCGCGCGCTCGCTCGCCGTGCAGCAGTTGATGCAGCTACGCGCCGACGAATTCGACTACCTCGCGCGTGACGGCACCGATGCACTCGATGCCCAGTTTTTCGCCGAGCAGAACGCCCAGGTGGTGGTCAACGCCGAAGCATACTACCGGGGGATGTTCAGCAGTCGGCTGAACACGTGGAGCCTGCGCGATGCCCACATGGCCAACACGCTCTTCGCACTGGCGCGCTATCGCGTGCGTCGCGGCGGCAGCGGCAAAGTGGTCGTCTGGGCGCACAACTCGCATCTTGGCGACGCACGCGCCACGGAGTCGCGGCAGCGCGGCGAGTGGAATCTCGGCCAGATCGTGCGCGAGAGCGCGCAGCATCGGGCGCTGCTGGTGGGTTTCACGACCTATACGGGCCATGTGTCGGCGGCTTCGCAGTGGGACGGCGAGGTCGAGCAGAAATGGGTACGCCCCGCACTGCCCGAGAGCTGGGAGCATCTATTCCACTCCACGGGCTACGACCGCTTCTTTTTGCCGCTGCGCGACGACGCATCCCGCCCGCTCAAGGAGCCCCTGCTCGAGCGGGCGATCGGCGTGCTCTACCTGCCCCAGACGGAGCGGCAGAGCCACTACTTCGAGGCCGAGCTCGGCGCGCAGTTCGATGCGCTCTTTCATCTCGACGAAACCTGCGCGCTCGAGCCGCTCGAAGCGGCGGCCGGATGGCACCGGCGCGAGGGCAGCGCCGAGACGCCTTTGGCATAGCCCGGTTCCGTCGCCGCATAGGCGAGCGGCACAACTGGCCGCGGGGGCCTCTCGCCCCCAATGCACATGTCCGCTTTATTCGAACTCGGGCAGATACTGCTCGTTTGCTCGCCTGGCACCGTTGGCCGGCGCGAACCCTTCGACGCTCTCCGAGATCCGCTCCGTTGCGTCTTCATCGCGCTCGATGTCGCGAGCCGGCACGGCGGCAAGCGCCGCGCGGGGCGCATCGGCATCGCCTTGTGCGGGCCCGGTTGCACGGCTGTGCTTGCGGGGGCGCGCGCGCTGTTTGCCGGGCTGCTCCAGCCCGAACCAGGCAACCTCGGCGCGCAGACTGGCGGCATAGGCGCGCCAGCCGCTCGCATTCTGCTCGAACAAACGCTCGCGTACCGATGCGGCGAATCCGGCGCGGTCGAGCTCATCGTCGAGCAGCCACCGGGGCCAGGCGCAGAACGCCTGCAGCGCCTGCGCGACGAAGTCTTCAACGCGCAGGGAAGGCCGGACATGCGCGAGCAGGGGCTCGCCTTCGAGTATGGGATGCAGCGCGACGAGCTGGCCGACCGTCTGGGCTGTCGGCCGCGTTTCGAGAATGCGGGCCACCAGTTGCAGTGCGCGCCCCAGGTGAAGCAGCAGGGCGCGTCGTTCGAAAGCGTCTTTCATGGGGGGTCCTCGCTCACAATTCTGTCCTGTCGGCTGATGCGCCGTCCACGCGCCGCTATCGGGCACACAGGCGCGCCGATTCAGTCGGTTTGTTCGTCATCCGTATGGGTTTGCCGGGCGATCATGCAGTCGGTCGTGAACAGCAAGGAGGCGATGGAGACAGCGTTCTGCAACGCCGTGCGCGTGACTTTCAGCGGATCCACGATACCGGCGGCGATCATGTCGCCGAACGCGCCGCGCGCGGCGTCGTAGCCCCATGCGTCTTGCGCGGCGCTAACGGCATGCACGACCACCTGGGCGTCGGCGCCGGCGTTCTCGGCGATCTGGCCCAGCGGCGCGGCCAGCGCGTCATGAACGATCTTCGCGCCCGCCCGCGTGGTCTCGTCGGCGCCCAACCCGTCGAGCACCGTGCGCGCGCGCAACAGCGCCACTCCGCCGCCCGCAACGATGCCTTCCTCCACCGCCGCGCGCGTGGCGTGGAGCGCGTCCTCGAAGCGGTTCTTGCGCTCATGCAACGCCGTCTCCGTGGCGGCGCCCACGCGAATGACGGCCACGCCGCCCGCCAGGCGCGTGAGACGGCGGGTGAGCGCATCGCGTTCGCTGCCGGAACCCAGTGTTTCGATGCGCGCGCGCAGCGCGCCAATGCGCTCGTCGATGCGGGGCCGCTCGCCGCGCGGTTCGACGATCGTCGTCGTGTCGCGGGCGATCTCGACGCGGCGCGCCGTGCCCAGATCGTCCAGCGTCGCGTGCTCCAGCGTGCGGCCCAGTTGCGGCGAGATGACCGTCGCACCGGTGAGCGTGGCGAGGTCGTTGAGCGTTTCGGTGCGCCGCTCGCCGAACTCGGGCGAGCGCAGGGCGCACGATTTCAGCGCGCCGCGCAGGTGGTTGAGCACGAGCGTCGCCAGCGCCTCGCCCTCGATCTCGTTGGCCACTACGAGCAGCGGCTTGCCGGTGGCGCTGAGCGCTTCGAGCAGCGGCAGCATCTGCGTAATGGAGCTGATGCTCGCGTCGCAAAGGAGGATGCGCGGCTCCTCGAGCACGACCTCGCGCGCCTCGTCGCCGAGAACGAGCGGCGAAGCGAAACCATGCTCGATCAACGAGCCCTCCACCGTCTCCAGTTCGTCTTCAAGCTTCGAGCCGTCTTCGATGCTGATCGCGCCATCGCGGCCGACCCGCTCGACGGCCTGCGCGACAATGCCGCCGATGGTCGCATCACCGCTCGCCGAAATCGTCGCGATGTGGCGCACTTCGTCGGTGCCGGCGCGGGGGCGCGAGAGCTCCCGAAGCCGCGCGACCACACGCTGCCCGGCGGCTTCGATCGCGTGGCGCAGTGCCATCGGGTCGAAACCCGCCGCGACGTACTTGTTACCCTCCACCATGATGGCCTGGGCAAGCGTGGTGGCCGTGGTGGTGCCGTCGCCCGCGAGTTCGCTGGTGCGCGTGGCGACCTCGCGCAACAAGCGCACGCCCATCTCCTCGAACGCGTCGGGCACCGCCACGGAGCTCGCCACGACCACGCCCGAATTGGCGATGAGCGGGGTATCGCCGCTACGTTCGACGATCACGTTGCGGCCACCCGGCCCGAGTGTCACCTTCACGGCTTCGGCGAGCGCGTTGATGCCGTCAAGCAGGCGCTGGCGCGCAGCCTGATGGAATACGAGAGTCTTGCCAGTCACGATCGGCCTCGCTGTTCGAGAGCATGGGTCATACGGGAGGGCGTATTGCGCACCTCGCCATACGCGTAACTCTTATTCCATAACGTAGAGCCATTAGGCGCTTGACTTGCATCAATCGGTGGCGGGACCGGATGTTTTTGACCGAAGTCTGGTCTTCCTTCTTCAGTAGAGCAGATAGCGCATGCGCTTCGGCGCGAAGGCACGCGTTTGCTGCCGCGCAAGCCTGAGCGCCTGTACCGGATCGGCGTCGTGGCCCAGCGCCTCCCAGACGGCATCCGAGCCGATCAGCGCACGCGTCGCGGCGAATTCGAAGGTCTGCGGCCACGCGCGGCGCAGCACCGCGACCAGCGTGAGACCCAGCAAGCCCGGCTCGCGCGTGGCGTCCAAGCTGACCACGCGAACACCGTGACACAGCACGCCATGCCATGCGGATTCGGTCGGCACGAAATCCATCGGCTCGAAGCGCGCGCCCGCATGCGCCGCGTTCAGCGCGGCGGCGAGCGCCGCGCCGTCGATCCACGGTGCGCCGATCCACTCGAACGGATGCGGCGTGCCGCGCCCGACGCTCAGGTTCGCGCCTTCGACCAGCGCCACGTCTGGATAGAGCGCGAGCGCCAGCGGCGTGCGCAGGTTCGGCGAGAGCGGCGTCCACGCGAGACCGGTGTCCGCGAACGACATGTCGCGGCGGTAGCCGCGCATCGGTACCACATGCAAGTCCGCGCCGATTTGCAGCTCGCCATTGAAGTACTGCGCGAGTTCGCCGACGGTCATGCCCGGTTGCAGCGGCAACGCCGTATAGCCGGTAAACGACGTGCGCGCCGCATCGAGCAGCGGGCCGCCGAAGCGCACGGCGCCAAGCGGGTCGGGCCGGTCCAGCACAAAGACCGGTATGCCGCGCGCGGCGGCCGCTTCGAGCGCGTAGCCAAGCGTTGTTTCGTAGGTGAAGAAGCGCACGCCGGCGTCCTGGAGGTCGAAGACGAGCGCATCGAGACCATCGAGCGCGTGCGCGGGAAACCGCTGGCCGCTGCCGTAGAGGCTGATCACAGGGAGCCCCGTCGCCGCGTCGATGGTGTCGCCGAACGGTGCGTCGACGTCGCCGTTCAGGCCGTGCTCGGGCGCAAAGAGCACCCGCAGCGCGACGCCGGGCGCGTGGGCCAGCACGTCGGCCGTGCGCCGGCCCTCGGCGTCGATGCCGCTGCGGTTCGTCACCAGACCGATTCGTCTGCCCGCGAGCGGCGCGAAATGCTGCGCGGCGAGGACGTCGATACCCGTCATCACCGGCCCGCGCGCGCGCGGCATGACCTGCGCGGCGGCGAGCGTCGCCGCGCTCCAGGGCAGGCGCTGTGCGAGTTGCGCCCCGGAAAGCGGCGGTGCGTTGCTGGCGACGAGCGAGCTGATTTGCGCGCGCAAGGGCTCGGCGTCGCCGCGCCCGCCCATCAGCACGCGGTTGGTCAGCACGACCAGAAAGCGGGCGGTCGCGAAGTCGATCCACATGGCCGTGCCGGTGTAGCCGGTGTGGTACAGCACGCCGATGGGCACGAGCCGGTCGCGGTTCGCCACGAGCGGCGCGCCAAGCTCCCAGCCGAGACCGCGCCATGGCGGTGCATCGATGGCCGACGCGGGCTGCGCGAGCAGGGCGACGCTCGACGCACTCAGGATGCGTGCGCCGTCGAGCGTGCCGCCTTGCAGCAGCATGCGGGCGTAGCGCGCGAGGTCGCCGGTCGTCGAGAAGAGGCCCGCATGCCCTGCGATGCCGCCCATGCGCGCGGCAATCGGGTCGTGCACCATGCCGCGCGCGAGGCCGCTTGTCGGCGCGCTGCGGGTTGCAAGCGCGGCGTCGGGTCTGAAGCCGGTATCGACCATGCCGAGCGGCGCGAAAATGTGCGCCCGACAGTATGCGTCGAAGCGTTCCCCGCTGACGCGCTCCACGAGCTTCGCGAGCACGATGAAGTTCACATCGCTGTAAATCACGCGTGCGCCGGGTGCGGCGTCAGGGACGACATTGGCGGCCTCGCGCAGGACGTCCTCAGCATCGGCGGCGTGCGCGATGGGTACGTCAGGCGGTAGCCCCGACGTGTGCGCTAGCAGCTCGCGCACGGTGATATCGCCTTTGCCGCGCGCGCCGAACGCGGGCCAGTAGCGGGTGACGGGCGCGCCCAGATCGAGCCTGCCCGATTCGGCCAGCTGGAGCACCGCCGTTGTCGTCGCGATCGCCTTCGTGAGCGAGGCGAGATCGAAGACGGTGTCGAGCGTCATGGGCTCGGGCTGAATACCGCGCGTGCGCGCGCCGGCCGCGTAATGCCACGCGGGCGCTTGCGCGTCGCCGGCCATGACCACGGCGCCCGGAATGCGCCCCTCGGCGATCTGCGTGGCGACGATCGCGTCGAGCCCGGCCGGCGCGCGCGATTCAGTCGATTCGGGAGCTTCGGGCGCGGGCGTCTCCGCAGATGGACGCGGTGAGGCCACATGCACCGCGCCAGCGTGCTGCGCCGGCTGATGTGGCGGCACCGCGCAGTCCGTCAAGGCAACGGCCAGCGCGGCCGCGAGCAGCCCCGCCGCGCACCGCGTGCCGCGGCTTGCCACGCCGCGAAGCCGCATGAGCCTCAATGCGGCAGTTGCGCCGGATCGTAGCGATTGCGCGGATTCCATAGCATCCAGCCATCCGTGCCAGCGGCATCGGCGGCGCCCACCTGCTCGCGGATCGCCTCCGCGCCGAACTCGCGATGATCGAACGCATAGTCGCGAAACGCCTGCAGCCACGGCCTGAATCGCACGCCCGGCAAGCCGGTGCGGGTCTTCGCCTCGGCGAGCGAGCGGCCGACGATCTGGCCCGGCTCTTCTGTCGGGCGCGTGCAGCCGGGCAGCCCCCAGGTGAAGCCCGACGGATAGAGCATCGGCGAGATGTAGTCGAGCGGCGCGCCGAGCTGCTCGATCTGCTGGCCGATGGCGGTGTCGTCGAGATTCCAGCACACGTAGCCGAAGATGTCCGCCGCCACGAAGACGTTATAGGGCGCGAGGCGCGCGCGTGCCGCATCGAGAAAGCTGACGATTGCCGCCGTGCGGTTCGCGCGCGTGTTCGGCTCGCTGAAGCGCAGGCCCGGCGCATCGGGAAAGCGCACGTAATCGAACTGGATTTCGTCGAAGCCGAGGCGCGCGGCCTCTTCGGCGACGTCGAGGTTGTGCGCCCACACTTCGTGCCGGAACGGATCGACCCATTGCAGCGACTCGCGGTCGCGCCACAAGTCGCCCGCCGCGTCGCGCACCGCCCACTCGGGATGCGCGCTCGCGAGCGGATCGTCCTTGAAGACGACGATGCGCGCGATCAGATAGAAGCCCTGCTCGTGCAGCGTCGCCACGAGCGCGGCGAAGTCGTCGATGTAGGGCGGCTGCGCGCTCACGTGACGGATTGCGCCGATGGCGTCGCGCGTGGTGTCGCGCCAGGGCGTGAGGCCGCGGTCGCCCTTGGCGTCGATCACGAGCGCATTGATGCCGTTGCTCGCCTTGAGCGCCACGGCATCGCCGCGCAGCGTGCGGCTCGTCACGCCGAAAACGGACAGGTAGACCGCTTTCGGGCGGAACGGCGTGAGCGCGATCGTCACGGGCGCGCCGGCGCTCACGTCCATGCTGGTGCGCAGGTAGCCCGGCGCGCGCGCCGCCACGCTCGTGCCGGACGCGGGCGCAGGAAAGGCGCCGTGCGCATCGGCGCGCAGCGCACGGCCACCGATCGTGAGGATGGCATCGGGAATGGGCGCGCGTGTTTTCGCGTCGATGACGATGCCTTCGGCGCCGTTTGCCGCCTGCGCGCTCGCACCGGCGCACGCGAGCCCGCACACGCTCATGCAGACGAACACGGCAAGCGAGGCGATCGTGCTCCGGATCGCGCGGGGATTGACGGTGGGCAGGGTGAGGTCGGTCATGGCGCGGCTCAGGGTTGGGTGGTTTGTGCGTGCATGGCGGATGCGTGCTCGCCGAGCATCTGGCCGAGGCGCTCGGGCGTGCAGGTGTCGACCATCAGAAAGCGCGGAACCGCGAGCGGGGGCGTCGAATGCGTGACGCGATGCGGCTCGATCGTGAACGCCGCGTCGTAGCCGGCACGTTGCGCGAGGGTGATCAACTGGTCGTCGTAGATGCCGAAGGGCCAGGCGAGCATGTCCACATGGCCGCCGAGCTGATGTTCGAGCAGCTCGCGCGAGTGCGTAAGCTGCTTCAGCGCGAACTGTTCGAAGTCGGCGGCCGACTGGCGCCGGCGCTCGACGTTGAAATTCGGATGCCACCAGGTGTGCGACTGAATGTCGAAGAGCCCGGTATCGCGAAGCTCGTGCAACTCGGGCCAGGTCATCGCATAAGTCGCGTTCGAGATGGCCGACGGATAGATGAACAGGGTGACCGGAAACCGCTCGCGCAGGACGATCGCGCGCATGACTTCGTAGACCGAACGATGGCCGTCGTCGACTGTGATCGCGACGGCCTTGGGCGGCAGCCTGGCCGTTGGGTCCCTCAGCCAGGTGACGACGTCGCGCAGCGGCACGATCTGGTAGCCGTGCGCGTGCAGCCAGGCGAGATGCGCTTCGAACGTGGTCACGCGAACGGTCATCGAGTCCGTGGCTTCAGCGGCAAACCGGTGGTAGACGAGGACCGACACCTGCGGTGCGGGTGGGGCCGCTTCGGCTCGCGCCGGCAGCGGGCGCCACGCGAGTGTCGTGGCCAGGATCAGCAGCAGGATGCCGCTGAGCATGCTGGGAAAATAGCGCATGGTCTTTGTCCTGTTCTTCTGTTCGTCGTTGTTTGTGGGCCGTTGCCGCGGGCACTTCTCGCGCGGCGCAGCGCTGATCTCTATTCGAGCCGGACCGTCCCCGTTTGAGCTTGATCTGCATCAATGGCACGACGACGCGGGAATTCAGCATGGATTTGACGTGCGCAAACCGGCGCCCAGTCGCAGATTCGCTTCGGAGGTCACGAAATGACAGTTCGCTCCACGACGCAAACGCGTAACCGTGCCGCAGCATCTTCAGGAACGCGTGCCGATCACCCGGGTCTGGCGACGATGGTCATGTGCGGGGGCGCTCCGCAAATACAGCCCCGGCGGACCGGCGGACCTCAGTCGGGGAAGATGGGAGGCGTGCGTGCCACGAGAAAGCGTGGGGCAAGCACGCCGGCTTCGACGTGGGCGACGGTGGAAGTCGTGTTCTACAAGGAGATTCTCGACCACCGCGGCTTTGCGCACCGCTGCGAGTTGATGCGCGTGTGCAGCGAGGACATCGACCGCGATCAAGCCATCGCGGGCGCTATCCTCGAATTTGAACAGGCTCAACGGGTCAGCAACTGGACGATTGCGGCCAACGGCTACGTGGTTGAAGCGCCAGCGTGATTGGGCCAAATAAGGCGAAGGAAATCCGCAATGCCACCGATTGGTGAACGCGCCTTGGAGGACACTGAGGCTCGCACGCACACCTTGTGCCTCTTCCTGTGCGGCGATGTGATGACGGGTCGCGGTATCGACCAGATCCTGCCGCATCCGGTCGCGCCACACCTGTTCGAGCCCTATGTCCGATCCGCGCAGGAGTACGTGAAGCTCGCGGAGCGCGCCACGGGCAAGCTGCGGTTACCGGTCGACTACGCGTATCCCTGGGGCGATGCCCTCGCCGTGCTTGCGCAGCGCCATCCGCACGCGCGCATCGTCAATCTCGAGACGGCGGTCACCGCCAGCGACGCGCACTGGCGCGGCAAATCCATTCACTATCGCATGCACCCGGCCAATCTCGCGTGTCTGAGCGCGGCGGGCATCGACTGCTGTGTGCTCGCGAACAATCATGTGCTGGACTGGGGGCACACGGGTCTGAGCGAAACGCTCGAGTCGCTGCACGACGCGGCAATTCGCACCGCCGGCGCCGGGCGCCATGCGCAAGAGGCCAGCGCGCCTGCCATCATCGATATCGCCGGGCAGGGCCGCATACTGGTCTACGCCTATGCGAGCGCGACGGCCGGCGTACCCGAGGAGTGGGCAGCCGCCGCAAGGCGCGGCGGCGTCAACTGGCTTGCCGATCTTTCCGCAAAAAGCGCCGGGGCGATCGCACGCCTTGTTGACCACGCGCGCCAGCCGGGCGACGTCGTCGTGATATCGCTGCATTGGGGCGGCAATTGGGGCTTCGACGTCTCGCGCGCTGAGCGCGCATTTGCCGGGCACCTCATCGATGCGGGGGCGGCGGATGTGATCCACGGTCATTCGTCGCACCATATCAGGGGCATCGAAGTCTACCGCGGCAAGCCGGTACTCTACGGCTGCGGCGACTTCCTGAACGACTATGAGGGCATTACCGGCAACGAAAGCTATCGGCCCGATCTCACGCTCATGTATTTTCCGGAAGTGGACCCGACCGGGGGAGCCCTTGTGGCATTGACCGCAGTGCCGATGCAGATACGGCATTTGCGCGTGGGCCACGCGCCGGATGAAGGTGTTTCGTGGCTCTATGCGACGCTTCAGCGGGAATGCGGCCGATTCGGTGTCGACGTGGAGCGTGACACGCGCATGAACACGTTCACGCTGCGATGGTGAGCGGAGGTACGCCCACGCGGCACCTGCCATCAATGCGCTCGAGTTCGAATCGGTCCGCAGGGGTGACGAGCCGGCTCTTCCTCGCCGCTACCGTGGTGCTTCTCCTGGTGGTCGCGAGACGGGCTTAGCGCAATGGCACGCCGTCGCGCATGATCTGGACGGCGGTTGCCTCGACGTAGTCGACCCGAACGCTGTCGCCTGGCTTGAGACCGTCGAGCAGAGTGTCCTTCGATGCCTGTAGCACGACCGTATGCGAAGGCCCTCGCAAGGTCACCAGGCCCTTCGAGCGATCGACCTGCAGCACGGTCGTCACCGCTTCGACCCGGGACATGGACAGGGACGAGCGCAGAGACGAGCCTGTCGTGAATCCTTTATCGACGCGCTTGCGTATGCCTTTCGTACTGGACTTGTCGGCACGAAGCAGCAGCGCGCGGCTGAATGTGACTGCGACCGTGTCGCCGAGTTGCAGCTTGCTCACGTCACCGAGCTTGCGGTCGACTACGACGTCGACGGGCTCGCCGTTGTCTTCGAGCAGAGTGATGCTGTTGCGCCCGTTATCGATACCGACCACGACTGCATTCGCATGCATCACACTGGTGGTCGATACCGGGGCGCCAGGCGCGGCGTTCGTCGCAGCTTCGTCTGCCGAAGCCGTCTGCATCGGCACCGCGCCGATCGCGAGCGCCGCTGCGCCAACAAGAAGACTGCATCGCCATCCGCATTTCATGGTGACCTCTCCATCTCTCTGGCATTCGTTTCGAGTGCCGTGCAGACAGCGCGCCGTCGCGCGGGCGCAGTGCACGATTTCCGCGCAAGCTGTGTCAATTGGGGCTAACGCGACGCTTCAGTCGGGCACATCGGCCCAACCCATGCAACGGGTAACGAGTCCGCTGTTGCGCAAAGAGCGGCGCAGGCCTCATGGTCATGAATGGCACTGGCGCAACGCTTTCTGACACGAGGCGAGAACGCGCGTGGCGGTCGGGCGAGGTGCCTGCAGGCGACGTTCTGGTGCTTGGGGGACTCGCCGTCGGCCGCCACGGCAACTGCATGTGCGCGTCGAACACGAGCCGGCCTGGCTGCCGCGTGGTGTGATCGCGCGACGTCACACGCTTCACGAGGCCGATCAGGTCCAGGGCGCGCATCAGGCGCGCAGCGTCGAGGTGCCCCGATGTCAGCGCCGGGAGATCGGCGCTCGCCGGCAACGCGTGGCAGACCTCGATATGGCATACGCCACCTGGCTCGTCCAGTGTCATGAGCACGTCGTAGAGCCGGTGATGGCGTCGGCCGCCACGGTAGCGAAAGCAGAATTTCGCGGGTTCGTCAGTGCGGGTGTCCACTGTCACTCTCTGCACGATAGGTAGGTTTTGCACGATCGGGGCTCCCGTGAACGCAGAGTTGCCGCCGCTTCGGACGACTGTGCGACGGCTGGTGTTATTCGACTGCCGGCGGACGCGACTGCGCTTGACCTGCGTCAATGGCTTCGCATCCGCGTTGCCGCGCCGGCGCGATGAGGGGCGGGTTGTGGCGCCTCGTCGGATAACCGTGTTTGCCTGGCGCGCTCAGGTCGACAACGCCGTTGAATCCCCAATCGGTTTTTTGACCTGGCTCAACACTCCCCCCGTTTCTCAAGATAGGGTGAGGAAGTCCCGGGCCACGCACCGGGGTCACACTGCATCGTCCTTTCAGTGGGGAAGCCGGTGAAACCGCTCCAGCGCCACGCAGCGGCGCACTCGTTCTATCACCTTGGCCAGCGCGAGATGACCAACTGCGCGTGTGCGGGTTTGGCCTGTTTTGCCGCTCGGGCCGACCGGCAGCGACGCTGGCAGACCGCTATCTGCCAAAGTCCCACCGTGTACTGCCTGGGCAAATGCTACGAGAGCCCCAGCGACGGTGAGCACGACATGCGGCCGTATATCGGCGCTCACGCACGTCATACCGTTCTGTTGGGAAATGTGCTTGCGGGCGGCGTGCGAGACCTGGCAACGTATCGCGAACGGGGAGGTGGCGCGGCGTTCGCCAGAACCCAAACCACGACGCCGAACGAACTGGTGTCCATGGTGCAGGACTCCGGATTGCGTGGGCGCGGTGGAGCGGGCTTCCCGGCCGGTATCAAGTGGCAGAGCGTAGCGAACGAGCCCGCGCCCTCAAAATACCTGGTTGTGAACGCCGACGAGGGCGACCCCGGTGCGTTTTCCGACCGGTTTCTGCTCGAAGACGACCCATTCCGGGTGATCGAAGCGGCTGCGATCGCGGCGTATGCCGTGGGGGCGCGCCGCGGTTATATCTATCTGCGAAAAGAATATCCCCACGCCGCGCAAGTCCTTTTGGGGGCTTTAGAGCAGGCACGTGCAGCAGCGTGGCCCGACCCGTCATTCGAGCTGGAACTGGTCGTTGGCCAGGGGGGCTACGTCTGTGGCGAAGAGACCTCGCTGCTGAATGCGCTGGAGCGACGCCGTCCGGAAGTACGGCTGCGACCGCCCCAGATTACCCGGCGTGGCCTCTTTGGCGCTCCTACGCTGGTCCACAACGTGGAAACCCTGTGCGCCGTGCCGTGGATCGTCACACACGGCGCGGCGGCCTATGCCGACCTCGGATTCTCGCGCAGCCGCGGCACCAAGCTGCTGTCGCTCAATTCGCTGTTTCGCCGTCCCGGGCTGTACGAGGTGGAGTTCGGCATCACACTGGCCGACGTCGTAGGGCAACTCGGTCAGGGATTGCGCCGTGGCAAGCTCAAGGGCTTGATGGTGGGTGGGCCGCTCGCTGGACTCGTGCCACCGGAGCACTTGAGCACCCGGCTCGGCTACGAGGAAATGCAGGCCATTGAGTGCACAGTCGGACATGGTGGCGTCATCGCGTTTGCCGATGACACACGAATCATTGAGATCATGGCCGAGGTGCTCCGGTTCGGCGCGCGCGAGTCCTGTGGCAAGTGCACGCCATGCCATTTCGGCACGCCGCTGCTGGTGGCAATGAGTGATGCTGCAGCGGCAGGCGCTCCGATCGATGCATCATGCTATCAACGCCTGATTGACGCGCTTGCACAGACCAGCCTGTGCGGTCATGGGCGCGGGCTGGCGGAGTTCGTCCTCTCGGTGCAGCGCCATTATCGCGAGGAGCTACGCACATGGTTCGGCTGACGATTGACGGTATCGCTCACGAAGTGGCGGACGGCGCCCTGCTGATTGACGCATTGACGGCAGCTGGCACGGTCGTCCCGCACCTGTGTCACGACAGTCGCGTGAAGCCGTCCGGGGCCTGCCGCCTGTGCGTCGTGGAAGTGTCCGGTCAGGCGCGCCCCGTTCCGAGCTGCTCGTTCGAGGTGAGTGCGGGCATGGTCGTGCGCACCCGTAGCGAAGCACTCGACGCCCTGCGCCGTACTAACCTCGAGCTGATTGCCGCGCACTATCCCGCAGCGGCATGTGCCGCTCAGCCACACCATCCATTCCACCGCCTGCTTGCCGAATATGGCGTGCAGCCGGGTGACGTGCGGGAAGATGGGCTGTTTCACGACGATACCCACCCCTATCTCGGCGTGGCGATGGAGCGTTGCATCTATTGCGAGCGCTGCATCCGCATCTGTGAGGAGGTACAAGGCCAGTTCGTCTGGGAGGCATGGGGGCGCAGCGATGCGACTCGCATCTTGACCGGCAAAGGCTCGACGCTGCTCACTGGCGGGTGCGTGAGCTGTGGTGCCTGTGTGGACAGTTGCCCCACCGGAGCGCTGTTCGACAAGCGGGCCGGCGTTGAGCCGACGGCCTGGAAACGCACCACCTGTGCGTACTGTGGGGTCGGCTGTCAAATGGACGTTGGCACGGCGAATGGCCGCGTGGTGGCGATGCGCGCGGCCGACAGCCCCGTCAACCGTGGCCACGCATGTGTTAAGGGGCGATACGCGTTCGAGTACAACCACGCTCCGGATCGCATCACGCGGCCAATGATTCGCCTCGACAGCAGGTGGCGGGTCGTGAGCTGGGACGAAGCGCTCGACTTTACCGCCGCGAGATTGAAGGCTATCGTCGCGCTGGACGGGCCCGATGCGGTGGGTGTGCTGGGATCGGCACGCGCCACCAATGAGGATAACTACCTTGTGCAGAAGTTCGCCCGTATCGTGATCGGGACCCACAACGTCGATTGCTGCGCACGCGTGTGCCACACACCCAGTGCCAAAGCGCTCAAGACCATGCTTGGCACCGGTGCGGCCACGAACAGCTTCGACGACATCGAGCGGGCGAACGCGTTTCTCATTTGCGGCGCGAATCCGACCGAGGACCATCCTGTCGTGGGTGCACGCATCAAGCAGGCCGTGCTCAAAGGTGCGGGGCTCGTGGTCATCGACCCGCGCCGTACCGAGCTCGCGGAACTGGCAGATGTGCACCTTGCCGTGCGTCCCGGCCACAATGTGCCACTTTTCAATGCACTGGCTGCGACCTTGATCGAGGAACAGTTCATCGACCGACTATTTTTGGCCGAGCGCGTGGAGGGCTTCGACGCCTTTGCCGCGCACGTGGCCGGCTTCTCGCCCGAGAGCGTAGCGGGCGCCTGTGGTTTGGCGGCAGACGCGATCCGTGCCGCCGCGCGGCTGTATGCGCGCGGGCAGCCGTCCATGTGCTTTCATGGTCTTGGCGTGACGGAGCATCTGCAGGGCAGCGAGGGCGTGATGGCGCTCATCAATCTCGCGCTGCTGACCGGCAATCTCGGCAAGCCCGGTGCCGGGATCAATCCGCTGCGCGGTCAGAACAACGTGCAAGGCGCGGCGCAGATGGGTTGCGATCCCGTGTCGCTGACTGGCGCGCAGGCAATCGATGTGGCGGGTGCGCGCTTCGAAGCGATTTGGGGTGCGAAACTTCCTGCCAGTCGTGGCCTTGACGTGCTCCAAATGATCGATGCGGCACGGGCAGGCCAGCTCAAGGCGCTTTGGGCGATGGGCTATGACGTCCATCTTTCACTGGCCAATGCCAATGACACAGCCGCAGCGCTGGCACAGCTTGAACTGGTGATCGTGCAGGACCTGTTTTTGAATCAGACGGCCGAGGCCTTCGGCACAGTTTTCCTGCCAGCCTCATCCTCCTTCGAGAAGGAGGGGACATTCATGAATTCCGATCGGCGCGTGCAGCGCGTTCGCGCTGCGGTGCCCGCTCCGGGGGAGGCGCGCCCGGACTGGTGGATCATCCAGGCGCTGGCAGCCCGTCTGGGCAAGCCGTGCGGCTTCGAATTCACTGGACCTGAGGCCATCTGGGACGAAGTGCGCTCGCTGTGGCCCGATGGCGCTGGGCTCACCTATGCGCGACTGGAGCACGAAGCACTACAGTGGCCATGCCCCGATGAGTGCCATCCGGGGACCGACGTGTTGCATCGGGAGCGCTTTGCTGTCGGCAAGGCCGCGAAGCTGGCCCCGATCGCGTATATTCCGACGACTGAAGAGCCAGATGATCGGTATCCCTTGCTTCTCACCACCGGCCGGGTGCTGTATCAATTCAACTCGGGCACGATGAGTCATCGCACTGCCAATGTCGTGCTGCGACCATCGGATACGCTCGACATGGCTCCCGCCGATGCCGCGCGCTACGACCTGGTCGAAGGAGAAATAGTGCGGGTGTCGAGTCGCCACGGCACGGCGATTCTGCCGGTTCACATCAGCCCGTCTATGCAGACGGGGCAACTGTTTAGCAGCTTTCATCGGCCCGATCTGTTCATTAACCGCTTGACTTCGCCAGTTCGCGACCGCCTGGTGCGAACGCCGGAATACAAGGTGGTTGTGGTGCGTGTAGACAAGGAAACGCCAGTGAGCGTCACCGGGAGTCAGGCTACGAGCGCCGGATCGCCGGCCTGAACGCCATTGCGACCAAGGTGCTTTGTCAGACTTTGGTCCGATAGTGCATGCACGAGAATTGACAATAATGAAGCTACCGGACTGACCTCGTACGGGCGATGAGCGCGCCACCTCGCTTCAGGCGGCATCAGTGTCGCGAACCCTTCGGACGGAACGGGCCTCGAGCGACTATCCGCGCATCGATGGAGCCGGTCAAAGGCCGTACGTGCAGTGCATCAGCCAGCGCAATCCCTCAGGAGGCAATCATGAAGACTCTGGTTATTCTGGCATGCGTCATGCTGTCAGCCAACGCTTACGCACAATGCGCGACAAACGCCCGGGGCGAAACGGTGTGTGGCAACGGGAATGCTGCCGGCGGCTATAACCGGAACACTGGCACGGCGTGGACATCCCAGGTGAACCAGAACGGTGTGCGCACGACCCAGACTAACCGGGGTGGCGAGGCGAAGACGATGAATGGCAAGGGCGTGGTGAAGGGGCCCGGCGGAACGACCTGTTACCGGAGCGCAAACAGTCATGGCTGTAATTGACGGCCGGGATGGAAATGATGGTTGACGCTGGCGGTGCAGCATGGCGCAAAAGGGTGTGACGGTGTTGATTTGTCGCTGGGTATCGCTCGGCGTCACACTGCCCGGCTCGATTGTGACTATCGGGTGCGAGTCTTGTTTTTCAATCGTTTTCGCGGTTTTATAATTATTTGATTAATGCGATTGAATGCAGCGGTTCTGTGTATTAGGTGGTGTGCTAAAAAATAATCATGAAAACGCCGGCGTGAATTCCATTGATGGAGCTAAAACTGACGCGGATCAATTAACCGATTGCCGAGGTGGCTAAGGTGTGTCTATGCACTGAAGCAGATGAAGGCTTCAATGTGCGATCCGCAGCGCCCGTCACGTTACCTTCGTGCCAGCTTTGCGGGCAAAAACCGGAACGGGTGCATGGCGAATGGTCGCGATCGCGAGTTCGCCTGACTCGCTCGAGGCAAAGTGCTTGCCGCTGCTTGGCCGCCGGGTTCCCTGGGCCGTCGGCGCGGCGAGCCAGGGCTCGGAGAGATCGGTTATGAAGAAAACCAAAAGCGGTTTCGAGACCATAAAGGCGGGAATCGTTGCGGGATTCAAGCGGCGCAACCACGCACTGCAGACGTATTGGCGCCAGTTATCCATTGGTCAGGCCAGCCCGCAGCCCGCATTGGCGCCACCGCGCCGGTTCGCGGCTTCTGGCGCGATCAGTGCGATCAGCGACTTCGGCGCGAAAAAAAGGGCGAAGGCCGACCTGTTTGGCGCGCTTTCCGGTTTCGCGCGGCATCTGAGCCCGCCGTTGCGCAATGGAGGCGATGTGGCGGCGGACATGCCGGCGCTTCGGCAATCAAACGCGGATTGCAAGGCGCCCTGCATCGAATCCGGCTTGCGTGACGCGTTGGACCTGGTACCCGTCGCGCTCTTCGCGATTGACGAGCGGGACCAGATCGTCTACGCAAATCCGCCGGCTGCGGCGCTATTTGGCTATCGGCGCGAAGCGCTGGTTGCGCGATCCGTCACTGTGCTCTTTCCGGAACTGTGCGTCCGGGACATGCTTGCAGCGCTGGAGCGCGCCTCGGTTTCGGCGGGCTCCCGGCCCGAGCTTGCCTCGCACGCGCTCATTGCGAAGCGCTGCGACGGTGGCGGGGTTCCGGTGGCGGCCAGAACCAGCGCGTGCGTGGTCGATGGCGCGCGAGCGTTGCTGATGGCAATTGCCGAGCGCAACGACGCCGAAGAACTGCACCGCAGCCGCCAGGAGCTGACGCATCTCACCCGCATCTCGGCACTCGGCGAATTGGCCGGTTCGCTTGCACACGAACTCAACCAGCCGCTCACAGCCATCCTGAGCAACGCCCAGGCGGCCCAGCGATTTCTGGATGCGGACCCGATCAATCTGGACGAGTTGCGCGAGACGCTGAACGACATCGTTCAGGATAACTGCCGGGCAAGCGAAATCATTCGCAAGATCCGGACGCTCGTGAGACAGGGCGACGACGAGATGCGGACGCTGGACGTGGGCAGCATCGTGCGCGACGTAACCACACTCGTGCACAGCGACACGATCATCCGCGGCGTGCAGGTCGCACTCGAGATCGCCGACGATCTGCCGGTTGTGCGTGGCGACAGAGTGCAGTTGCAGCAAGTCGTACTCAATCTCCTGCTCAACAGTTTCGATGCTATCCGCGAGTGCTCAGCGGCAGATCGCGTCGTTACCGTGCGCGTTTCGGTGCAGCCCGATGGCGCCGTGTGCATGATGGTCAGTGACCGTGGGCAAGGGCTCGCAGTGGGTCAGATCGACAAAGTCTTCAAGCCATTTTTCACCTCGAAGCCGCAAGGGCTTGGGCTCGGGTTGTCGATCAGCCGAAGCATTGTCGCCGGACACGGCGGGCGCATCTGGGCAGAGAACAATCCCGACCGGGGCGCTACTTTCTATGTCACCTTGCCGGCGGAAAACCCGGAGCCTCAGTACCTCCCGGTCGAACAACCATGAGTGAAACTGCCCTCGTTTATATTGTGGACGACGACGACAACGTGCGCAGAGCCCTCGCGCGTCTCATCCGCTCGGCGGGCTATGGAGCCGAGACTTTCCAGTCGGCAAACGAATTCCTGCATGGCGCGGATTTATCGCACTATCCGGCGTGCGTTTTGCTTGACCTGGAATTGCCCGACGCAAGTGGCCTCGACCTTCAGCGCGAACTGAACGCAATATTGCCGGTGATCTTCATTACGGGGCACGGCGATATTGGCACGACCGTGGACGCGATGAAAGCTGGCGCCAGCGACTTTCTTCCTAAACCGGTTAGCGAGGCCGTGTTGTTCGCCGCCATAGAGCGCGCACTCGAAACTGCTGCGCAGATTTACGAACGCCGCCGCGAGCTGGCCGACATTCAGATGCGCTTGAACCGGCTGACGCCACGCGAGCGCGAGGTGATGGAGCTCGTGGTGAGCGGCCGCCTGAACAAACAGGCGGCAGGCGATTTGGGCATTGCCGAGAAGACCATCAAGATTCATCGCGCCCGCGTCATGGAGAAAATAGAGGCCAACTCGCTGGCCGATCTCGTCCGCTTTGCCGACAAGGCTGGCGTCGGCGCAGCGCGCAGCGCGCCGTCTGGCAGGCGTCTTTTGGGGCGAGCCTGATCGTTCAGCGGAGCAGTCCGAAACGCACCCGGTATCGGGTCGACGGCGAGTGCTCGCGCTCAGTGATCGAACCACCGGTACTGCAACGTAATCGACACGGCCTTGTAGTTGCCGCCCACACGGGTCATCAGCCCCTTCGAAGCGGCGATTTTGGCGGACCAGCCACGCGCGAAGGGCACCGAAAGCGTGATCCCGTAGCGGATATTCGACTGCCGATCCTGATTTTCCTGGCCATCGAGCGACGTCCTGCCACCCGCGTAATAACCCACGTCGCCGGCCAGCCATAGCCCCGGCCGAAAATCGTAGCCCGTGTGCAACTCGATGGTTGCAAGCGGTGACTGACTCCGGACGTGCCCGTTCATGAAGTCCGCATTGTCCGTAAAAAACCAGGCGCCAGCGGACGCTTCGAAGAACCAGTTGCCGGCCGGCTGCGAGATGCCGATCTCGGGCTTGAACGACCAGCGGTTCGCTCCCACGTTGACGAGACGCGAATCGACGTATTGTCCGGTCGGCGCCGTCATCGTCAGGCTCACGCCCACGGAGGTGGAAGGCGCGCGCTTCGCGAACGCTTCGGGAGCGAGGGCCGGACTGCCGAACAAGTTATAGGCGAAGCGCAGGCGCACGTCGCCAAGACCCGCCCGATGGATCTCGCGTGGCGAATCCACGACGTCGCCGCTGAGATTGCCGCGGACCACTGGGACGGCAAAACCCAACGACGCCGTATGGCCGGCTAGCCCAAAGGTTTGCACGTAGCCGAGCGTGAAAAAATCAAGATTCGCCTGGACGTTGGTGATGGGTAGCGACGGGTCGGTCAGCACGTCGCCGGTCGCAAACGCGTAAGTGGCGACGAGAAAGTGTGTGCCGACGGGTGAAGGCGAATACGTGCGCGGCTCCAGTTCCTGCGCAAATGCTGCGCTCGCCGGCAACAGCAGGATGAAAAGGCCGGCGCGCGGAAGCACGCGGGCAAACTGTGAACGCCGCATCGTCGATGTACCCGGCACGCCAGTAAGGTACGGCTAGCAGCCGTGCATGGCGAACGCGCGAGCGCCACCTTTCGCGCACGGCGCTCCCGAGTCACGCTTCGTCGCTGCTGACCCGGTCCGCCGCAGTGCTCGCATGCTCAGGCGCATGGTCTCCGAGCGATGCGATGGACTTCGCATACCGGTTGATTGAAGGCAGCGCGGACAGTCCATGAGCGACGATGCTCAGCAGCACCGTGGCCATGACCGTGAGCTTGATCGTCGACTCGCCTTGCAGGCCCGTATCGCCTTCCAGATAGACGAGCCCGAGCACAATGGACGCGAGCCCCCGCGGCCCGAACCAGCCCATGAACAGCGTGGTTGGCCGGCTCAGGTGCGTGCCTCGCAGCGCGATGGCCACCGGCACCATGCGAATCAGCGTCAGACTGAGCACGCTATACACGAAAATTGCGAAGTTGAACTGCGATAGGGCGCCGGCACACGACAGGGCAAACAGGAAAAAGACAAAAAAGTTGAATAGCTGGCCCCACTCCTCGGTGAACTCGACGTTCTGTTGGCCGACTTCGCTGAAAGCCACCTGCGTCGCGAGCCCGGCGACGAAGGCCGCAATGAACATGCTCGCGCCGCTGCTTTCCGCCGCCAGCACGCAGAAAATGGGCAGGGCCACCACGCCCAGCTGTGCCGCCGACTCGGCCATCCAGCGCCTGCGCAGGGCGAGGTTGAGCAAGCAGCCGCCGACGAGGCCGATGCCGAGGCCGATCAACGTTCCGTAGCCGAGCTGCTCGATCAGATAGCGCGCCAAAACGCCTCCGTGTTGGCCTGTCTCCCGCGCCACGGCAAGCGCGATGAAAAACATCAGGAATGGCACAGAGAGCCCGTCATTGAGTCCCGCTTCCACGTTCAATGCCTGGCGAATGCGTGGGGGAACATGCGGACTGCTTACGATGATTTGACCAAGCCCGGCATCGGTCGGCGCCAGGATCGAAGCGAGAATGCCTGTCTCAGGCCATGTCAGTTGCGGGAAGACCAGCTTGGCGCAGACCATGCCTGACGCGATGGTGAGCAGCATCCCCACACTCAGCAGGCGCGCAGGCAGATTCGTTTCGCCTCTCAACATGGATGGACGAACTCGCGAGGCGTCGGTAAACAGGGTCATGACCAGGCCCAGCTCGGCCATCAACAGCAGGTCTTGCCGGTCAATCGTGAGCTCTCGCAGCGCTTCGTGCGAGAAGTGCATGAGCGCGCCGGATGCGGCAAACAGGATTGGAGCCGTGAGAATAGTCCGCTCCAGCCGCCCGGATACCAGGCCGTACAGGAAGACGGTTGTGATGAACGCGGCAATGATAATCATCTTTCACCTCTTGTGGTGCAGCGCACCGTGTTCCTCATGAAAGGGATGCATGCCAGGCGCGCCGAAAAGCTGTCCGTTTGTTCAATTGACACTCCGATGTCCGGGAAGAGGCTTGATACACGTCAAAAGCTTGCTGGGAACGCCAGAAATTGCCCACCAATTGCCCACCGTTAGTCAGCTTCGTACAGTTCGTCACAAAGGCGGTATCCCGGGCGTCGCATCGGCCCAAAGGCCTATTGCGCCGGTTCGAGTGCGTGCCAATAGTGGAGAGGTGAATAACCATCTCGGGCCGCGGCGGCCGGGGAGCGACACCATGTCCGAAACAGTGGAAGAGGCAAAGATCAAAGGCTCGAAACCCGTGCACAAGCTTGCCAACAAGGCCTACCTGAAGCAACTCGCAAGGCTTCACGCCGAGCTGGTGCAGTTCCAGGACTGGGTGGTCCGCAGCGGGGCCAAGATCTGCATCATCTTCGAAGGGCGTGATGGTGCCGGAAAAGGTGGCACCATCAAGGCCATCACCGCACGTGTGAGCCCGCGCGTTTTCCGCGTTGTCGCGCTGCCGGCTCCCACCGACCGGGAGAAGACGCAGATGTATATTCAGCGGTATCTGCCACACATGCCGGCGGCGGGCGAAGTGGTGATCTTCGATCGCAGCTGGTACAACCGGGCCGGCGTCGAACGCGTAATGGGCTTCTGTACCGACGAGCAGGCGCAGAAGTTTCTGCGCGACGTGTCGCTCGTGGAGCAGGCGATCATCGATTCGGGGATCATCTTCATCAAGTACTGGCTTGAAGTGTCGCCCGAGGAGCAGACGCGCAGACTCGAAGCGCGCATACACGATCCGCGCAAAACCTGGAAGCTTTCGCCGATGGACCTTGAGTCGTATCGCCGGTGGTATGACTATTCGCGGGCACGCGACGAAATGTTCGCGATGAGCGATACCGATTTCGCCCCTTGGACCGTTGCACGGTCCGACGACAAGAAGCGCTCGCGCCTGAACATCATCAACGACTTGCTGTGCAGGATTCCCTATGAAGCCAGATCCCGGCCGAAAGTGGTCTTGCCGCGGCGGCAAAAAGCGAAGGGTTACCGCGAACCGGACTACCCATTGCGCTTCGTAGCGGAGAAGTTCTGAGCCCGGCGCGCGCAGCGTTGCACGTAGATGAACTTGCGCGCCGATGTCGTGAAGGTTTGGGCAGCAAGGAGGATTGAATCATGGCTGATCTGCTGGTGGGAAACGTCGACGCAGACGTCTCCGACGAGGAGCTGATAGAGTTTCTGGCGAAATACGGGTTTCCGGCATTCGATGCGATCGAGCGCGTGCACGGAAGCGGCGCGCGTCCTGCAGTGGTGCTGAGCTTTACGGGACTTTCACCGGAAGCCCTGCGCAGACTGCAACCGCGCATCCACAACATGTACTGGAGAAATCGCACATTGACCGTGCAGGTGATGCCGCCGCGGCAACCGTGAGCACGGGCAGCAGGCCATCGGGAGCAACGCGCGCAGTGACACGGGCAGCGCACCGCACCGCACCGCACCGCACCGCGCCAGGCTATAGGACCTTGGTCCGATTGCGGCGGCGCAGCAGGCGGCCAACAATGTCTGCGTGTGTCTCCCAGCCTGGAGGTCTACGCCATGGACGCTGCAACCCGGTTTTCGCGCAGCCAGACCATCGCTGTGCAGATTTCGCGTTTGCTGGCAAAGCGGCTGAACGTTGCGCAGCGGGCCTATGGCGAGCGTTTGCGCGCAACAGGCGACTCCGGGGCAGGCGGCCAGTCGCAACTGGCCTTGCTCACGCCCTTGAGCCTGTGGCAGTACGCACTCGATGGAGCGCAGCGCTGGCTGCTGTTCCTCGAGACATTGCGCGTGCGCGGCAACGAATTCGTCGAGCGCTCGGCACAGGGTCTGAAGCCCGTGCTGCATTTCGACCATGAAGTCGTCCTCGACGCGCGCGCCTTCGAGCGCCCTGTGAACTACGCGCTATTGCGCATCGTGCCGCCCGATGGCGTTCGCGTCGACCCGCGAAATCGGCCCTGGCTCATCATCGATCCGCGCGCCGGACATGGGCCTGGCATTGGCGGTTTCAAGGACGACTCGCAGGCGGGCGTCGCGTTGCGCGCCGGCCACCCGGTCTACTTTGTCGTGTTCTTTCCCGATCCCGAACCGGGGCAGACGCTGATCGACGTCTGCGCGGCCGAGCAGAAGTTCGTCTCGAAGGTGCGCGAGTTGCATCCCGACAGCCCCAGGCCCGCCATTGTCGGCAACTGCCAGGGCGGCTGGGCGGCGATGATGCTTGCGAGTTCGTCGCCGCAGGACACCGGACCGATCGTCATCAACGGCGCGCCCATGTCGTACTGGAGCGGCGCGTGGAGCGAGGGCGAAGGCGACAACCCGATGCGCTACGCCGGCGGCTTGCTGGGCGGCACGTGGCTCGCCTCGCTGAGCGCGGACCTCGGCAACGGCAAGTTCGACGGCGCGCATCTGGTGCAGAACTTCGAAAACCTGAATCCCGCCAACACACTCTGGGACAAATACCGTTACCTGTACACAAACATCGATACGGAGCCCCCACGCTTTCTCGATTTCGAGCGCTGGTGGGGCGGCTACTACCTGATGAACCGCGAAGAGATCGAGTGGATCACGCGCAATCTCTTCATCGGCAACAGGCTCTGGTCGGGCGAGGTGAGGGGAACGGGCGGCAAGATGTTCGACCTGCGTGAGATTCGCTCACCCATCATCCTGTTCGCGTCGCTGGGCGACAACATCACGCCGCCTCAGCAGGCGTTCAACTGGGTGGCCGACCTGTATGGGAGCACCGAGGAAATCAAGGTGCGCGGGCAGGTCATCGTCGGCCTCGTGCATCAGGATATCGGGCATCTCGGCATCTTCGTTTCCGGCAAGGTGGCGAAAAAGGAGCATACGCAGATTGCTTCCGTACTCGAGACGATCGAGACCTTGCCGCCCGGGCTTTACGGCATGTCGATCACCGAGCGGCCGGGTAAGGATGGCGCGACCGAATACGAGGTGGCGCTGCTCGAACATCGGCTGGAAGACGTCGTGGCACGCGCCAACCGGCTCGGCCGGGTCGACGAAAAGCCGTTCGAGGCAGTCGTCGAGGTGTCGGAGTTCAACCAGCGCGCCTATGAGCTCTTTGCCCAGCCTTTCGTGCAAGCGATGTCCAACGAAATGTCGGCGCGCATGTTGCGCGAGCTTCATCCGCTGCGTTCACAGCGCTGGGCATGGTCCGACCTCAACCCGTGGTTGGGCTGGCTGCCGGGCGCGGCCGGCATGGCGCGCGAGAACCGGCAGCCCGTCGCCGCCGAGGCGCCGCTGCGCAGGATCGAGCAGAATTTCTCCGATTTCGTGAGCGCGTCGCTCGAGTACGGCCGGGCCGTGCGCGACGCCGGCGCCGAAGCGCTCTTTTTCGGCCTCTACGCCAACCTGTATGCGCTGGACCAAGGCGAGCGGCCCATCGCGCGGCACGACTCGGCAATGCGCGCCACCGATTCGCGCGAGCTGCCGTTCGTGAAGGAGGCGCTCGGCTCGATCAGCGAGGGCGGCTACACCGAAGCGCTCGCACGCGTGTCCTTCCTGCTGGCGCGCAAAGGCGTCCCGCTGCCACTTGCCTTGCTCGAGAGGCGTCAGGAGCTGATCCATGCCTATGCCGGCTACCTGCCGGACGTGCCCGCCGATCAGTGGCGGCGCATACGCGGCGAGCAGGAAATCATCGCCCGGTTCGAACCGGACGAAGCCGTGGCCACGCTGCCCGCGTTGCTCGCCGATCCGGCCGATCGCCAGCGCCTGATGACCCTGCTCGACATGCTGCTTTCGGACGAGCGAGTGCTGAGCCAGGCGCCAGCCGAAGAACAGCTTGAAATGCTCGAGCGCATCCGCACGTCCCTCGCGCCACAGCCGCCGCGCGAGAGGCAGGTTGCGGCACGCGTGCGCCCTTGACCCTGGCGCATCACCGGAGCCACGCCATGGAAGCCCAACACGCCAAATACCATCGCCTGATCGAGTACTGCAAAGGCTTGCCCCCGCTACCGACCGCGGTCGTGCACCCTTGCGATGCCAGTTCACTGGGTGGCGCGATCGAGGCCGCGCAGATGGGGCTGATTGCGCCGATTCTCGTGGGGCCGCGTGCGCGTATCGAGGCGGTGGCCGTGCAAAGCGGCCTCTCACTCGAAGGCTGTACGCTCGTGGACGCGCCATACAGCGAAGCCGCCGCCGAGGCGGCGGTGCGGCTCGTGCGCGAGGGCAAGGCTCAGGCGCTCATGAAGGGCAGCCTGCACACCGACGAGCTGATGGCCGCCGTGGTAAAGCGCGACGTTGGCTTGCGCACGGCGCGGCGCATCAGCCACTGCTTCGTGATGGACGTGCCGGAGCACGAAGGGGCGCTCATCATTACCGACGCCGCCGTCAATATTGCGCCGACGCTCGAGGAGAAAGTCGACATCGTGCAAAACGCGATCGACCTTGGCCACGCATTGCGATTCCCCGAGGTCCGCGTTGCGTTGCTTTCCGCGATGGAGACGGTCAATCCGAAGGTACCTTCGACGATCGAAGCCGCCGCGATCTGCAAGATGGTGGACCGGCGCCAGATCACGGGCGCGCTCGTGGACGGCCCGCTCGCGCTCGACAACGCCATCAACATCGAAGCCGCGAAGATCAAGCAGATCGATTCGGCGGTCGCTGGGCGCGCCAACGTACTGGTTGTGCCGGACCTCGAGGCGGGCAACATGCTCGCCAAGAGCCTCTCGTTTCTCGCGGGCGCGGACGCAGCCGGCATCGTGCTCGGCGCACGCGTGCCGATCATCCTCACGAGCCGCGCGGACTCGGTCAACACCCGGCTCGCGTCGTGCGCGGTCGCCGCGCTCGTTGCGCTTGCGCGCCGCGAACGCGGGTGCGGGGCCGCGCATTAGCCGGGCCTCCCGTTCTTCGGCCCGGGAGAGCCCGGCTGTCCGACCCATGCGAGCAGCAGATGATAGGTGACGGCCAGAACAACCGGGCCGACGAAGAGCCCGACCACGCCAATCGAAATCAGGCCGCCCAGCACGCCGAAAAGGATGAGCACGAGCGGCAACTCCACGGCGCGACGGATCAGGATGGGGCGCAGGAAGTTGTCGATCATGGTGACGCCAATCGACCAGACGAGCAAGACGATCGCGACGACCCGCGAGCCATTGGCGAAAGTCCATGCGACACAGCCGAGCAGCGGCAACAACGGGCCGGCTTGAATCAGGCAGAACATCAGCAGCAGGGCGGCGATGATGCCCGCGAATGGCACACCGGCTACCCAGACGCCGAGCGCGCCAAGCGATGCCTGAATGATGGCCGTCACCACCACGCCAAGGGCGATTGCCCGTACCGACTGCGCTGCGAGGTGGACGATCTGCTCGCCGTTGCGCGGCGCGACGCGCTCGGCCACCCGGATGACCAGTTGCGCCGCGATTTCGCCCCGCGCGTACAGCATGCCGCACACGATAACCATCAGCATCAGATACACAGCGAACATGCCTAGCTGGCTCGCGCGCGCGAGCAGCCAGCGCGCCGCGACCGAGGCGTAGGGCTGGACCTTGGCGAGCACGCCGCCCGGGCCGGCGTCCGAGAGGGTCTGCCACTCCTGAGCGAGACGCCGGCCGCCCAGTGGAATGTTGGCAACCCAGTGGGGCGGAGCCGGCAATGCGTAGTCCGGTAGGTTCTTCACAAAGGCGGTGATGTCCGTGGCGTGGCTCGTGAGTGTGGCGACCGCCGCATAGAACGGCACGACAATCACGGCGATCTGCACCAGCAACATGATCATGACCGCCGGTGCGCGCCGCCCGCCCAGGCGGCGCTGCAGGGCGACGAAGGGTGGCCAGGTGGCGACGACGATCATGCTGCCCCAGATGAGGGCGGGAACAAACGGACGCAGCACGTAGAGGCTACCGCCGATCAGCAGCAGCAGCGAGATCGTGGCGAGCACGATGCGCGGCAGGTCGAACACAGCACGCTGGTGCATAGGCTCGGGCGGGTGCGACGGGGTGCCGGAGCTGGGCGCGTTCACGTGAGGTCCTCCACGGGGGTGACGGGCGCCTGCAGTCGATCGAGCGCCGCGGTTCCAGGTTACCACTTGTATCGTGGCGCACTATCGGACCTTGGTCCTACGCTTCGGGCGCCGCAAGGGGGCGAGCGACTTGATGCGATTGATTGAGGTCAAAAGAGGAGGAAGCGGCCGTATTAGTGTTGATGCAGGAAGCTGCTCTTGAGAATGTCGTGTCTGTGTTTCAACCGGTCGGAGCCGGAATGTGCAGAACGAATCGCGTTGCGCAAGGAACTGTGAACATGCCGGTACTGCGAGAAAGGCTGCTCGAACCTGTAGACCGGATCTCGGAAATCCTCTTCGGGTTGATCATGGCTGTGACGATCGTTGGATCGCAGTCGATCACATCTCCGGGGCAAAACTTCGCACGCGCGGTCACGCATGCCGCGCTCGGCTGCAATCTCGCCTGGGGGCTGGTGGATGCAGTTATGTACCTGCTACGGACGGCGACCGAACGCACGCGCAACTGCAATCTTGCAAAGCAAATCGTGAGCGCCGACCCGAGAGCCGCGTGCCGATTGATTGCCGAGGCATTGCCGCCCCATGTCGCGAACATCACGGGGTCGACTGAACTGGAAGGAATGCGGCAACGCCTGATGGTGCTGCCGGCCAGGAAACGCGGACTGGCGCCAAGGGATTATCTGGAGGCGACCGGCATATTCTTGCTCGTTGTTGTTGCGACCTTTCCGGTCGTGCTGCCGTTTCTGCTAACGGACGATCTTGCAGCGGCGAAGCATGGCTCGCGTGCGATTGCGCTCGTCATGCTCTTTATTGCCGGAATTGGACTTGCGCGCTATGCGGGATACAGACGTCCATTCGTCACGGGATTGGCGATGGCTGCCATCGGGGCCATTCTGATCGGGGCTGTCGTCGCGTTAGGGGGATGAGGCGCCACGCGTAACCTGCGATGATTTCCGGTCCGGCGCGCGAAGGCGCCGTCAAGGCTGACGAATCTCGCGTACCAACGGATGCGACAAATGAGTATCGGGTGGTCCAAGGCAGGACTCGGCGGAGTCGATTCGCATGACGGACCGGGCGCACTGCGCGCCTGGTCGCACGCTCGCTGGCTTTTGCTCGCGGGTTGCATGATGGCGATTCCAGCCTTCTATCTCGAACTGGTCGCCACGTCGAATTCGATGCTCATGACCGCACGAGCGCTGTACGGCGGCATGGCGGTGTCCTGCGCAGGCGCCATTGCGCGGACCGCCTGGTCGAGCCACAAACCAGCGCGGTTCCTGAATCACAATGCGTTCGACGTGGCGATCACTTTCGGCGCGCTCGTCAGCATGATCGGCGGAGCAAATCCATGGTCTTCGCTCGAATGGACGCTCAGACTCGCGTTCATGGCGATGATCGCGCTGCGAATCGTCATTGCGCTGCGCCCCTGTTTCGAACTCAACCGGCTCGCGCTGCTGCCGCTCGCGGGTGTGATCGTTCTGCTGCTTGGCGGCGCGGGGTTTTATGCGTTGGAGCCGCGAGTGCACAGTTACGCCGAGGGGCTGTGGCTTGCATTTGAGAGCAGCGCCACGGTCGGTTATGGCGACATCGCGCCAACGACGCCCGCATCGCGCATTTTTGCGGTGTTCGTCGTGCTGCTCGGCTATGGCATGCTCTCGCTGGCATTTGCCGGAATCGCCGCCTGGCTCATCGGCAAGGAAGAGCGACGCCTGAGGCGCGAAATGCATCGTGACATCAAGGTGCTGCATGCAGAAATCGTCTCGCTGCATCGTGAGCTGGAAGGGCTGCGCGATACGCTCGCGCCCCGGCAAGGCGATTCGCAAGGCGTGAGCAAAGCGGCCCAGCAGCCAGCCGTTCGCGCAGCGCGAGTCCGGCCTTGACAGACCGACCACCGCTGCTTGCGCAACTGCGACGTCGCCGACCGGCGTCACTCATCCCCGAACCATCTCTTGTAGATTCGCCCGTAGGTGCCGTCCTTGTGAAGCGAGAGCAATGCGCTATCGACTTTCCTGCGCAGGGGACTGTTGACCGGGAAGACGAATCCAACCTCCTGCTGGTTAATTTCCGGTCCGACTATCGTCACTTTCCCGTGCCCGCCGTGGCTCGCGTAATAGAGAAGTGTCGGCCCCGCGAAGAGCACGGCATCTACTTGTTTTTGTAGCAGCGCCGCATACATCTCGTCCACATGTGAATATTCCTGAATGCGGGCGTCGTGGTCCCGAAGATAATCCGCTGACACGGTTCCGCCTATCGTAGCCACCCTTTTGCCGGGCAGATCTTCCGGTCCGTTGATTTCCCCTCGAATCCGCTGTACGGTCAGGTTGCTTGTTAGCTGTGCCGTATAGAACGCGACAAACACGAGTCCGACGAACATGAAGATAAATGCCATTGTCCGGGCGAGCCATTGCCTTGGGGCCTGCTCAGCCTGGGTGAGCAACGTCGTTGCCGCCCAATACATCGCCTGGAATATCCCGGGGAAGTATTTCCTGCTAGGAATGACCCCTCCCTCGCGCCCGCGATCCAGAAACCATGCCACATGAGCAGGAACCAGAATCAGCAATACGCCGGCGCCAAGCCATTCGAGAGACGTTCGTGACCCGAGTAAATGGAGCAGTTCAAGAATCGGATTGATCGTCTTACTTTCGCCCGTGTCGAGAACCATGATTCGCTGGCCTGCCGTCAACACCGGGTAGGAAAAGTCGAATTCCTGATCGCGCTCCCAGGTAATGAACTGAGGCATTGCGAGGTCACACAGTCTGGACCGTACACAGTCGTACAGAGATGCAGTGTCGGACGCCATCTCATACTTCGTCTCGACCTGCAGCCGGGTTGCGATCGCCTGCCACATCTCGACACTGAATCCGGTCAGCGTTCCGTGTTCCTTGATGACAGCAGGTGGAACAACGAGCACACCAATATGGATGACGGGCCTGCGGTCCTGAGCAAGCGCAGAGGCGGACAGCATGGCCGCGAGCCACATCAGGAACGCACACTTTCTGGCCAGCGCAAGCATTTTTCTCCATCCTGGACAGCGCCATCGAGCCGAAACGATACACCGGGACAGCCTGTCGACGCTTCACGCGGTCGATCAGGGGTTCTTGTGTATTGGCCATTCTGGTCGTTCACTCCTCTGGTTGCTTGACTTGCGTCAATTGCGGGCATCGGCCGTGTGCCAGTCTTGGGCAGGTGGGAAGCGTACGCCTGGAGGCCGCCATGGAAGAAGTCCTGTTGAGCGAGGTCAAGGACGGTAGACCCAAAGGGGCCGCAGTGACTGTTTCCGGGACACAGATTCGCTCGCGTGCGCAACGGCGCGCACTGGGAAAAAGCCTCAGGGAAACGTGTCCACGCGAGCTGCACGGCATGTGGAAGCAGAGTGCGGACCGTCCTGGTCCCGTCCGTCTGGTCCAGCAGGCCGACGAGGGCCGGCTGCCGGAACTGGTTCCGCTTCGGCACGGACGCATGGTTCAGTCACCCTTCACGTTCTATCGAGGCGCCGCACTGAATATGGCACATGACCTCGCTTCGCTGCCTGGCCCCGGAATACGGGTGCAGTGCTGTGGAGACGCCCATCTGGTGAATTTCCGTGGCTTCGCGACTGCCGAGCGCAATATCATCTTCGCGATTAACGATCTGGACGAGACCCTGCCTGCGCCGTGGGAGTGGGATCTCAAGCGCCTTGCTGCAAGCTTTGTGATCGCTTGTCGCGACAACGGACTGAGCGACTCTACGGCCAGAGACAGCGTGCTCGATTGCGTGCGCTCGTATCGCGAGCACATGGCGGCCTTCAGCGAGATGACCTCGCTCGATCTCTGGTATCAGGCGGTCGAAGCGGAAGCATTGATCGCTTCGATCAAGGATCCGGCGTTGCGACGCCGCGTCATCAGGAGAATCGAAAAGGAGCGTGCCAGCAGCATGGCCGAGGACCTGTTTCCGAAGCTCGCTGTTGGCGAAGGCGTCTCCGCGGTCATCAGGGACGAGCGCCCTGCGATTTTCCATCTGCAGGGGGCACGCCGTAGAGAAGTCGAGGCGACGACGAGGAAAGTGTTTGACGCGTATCGCGAAAGCCTGGCGCCAGACCGGCGCGTTCTCCTCGAGCGCTATCAAGTGGTGGACGCCGCGATCAAGGTAGTCGGGGTGGGCAGCGTTGGCACGCGCTGCTGGGTGGTCCTGCTCATGGACGGTGCCGGAGATCCGCTCTTTCTGCAGGTCAAGGAGGCGCGCACCTCGGTGCTGGAAGCCTATGCGGGTGCGAGCGTCTATGAGAATCACGGGCAGCGTGTGGTCTTGGGCCACCGGCTCATGCAGCCGGCGAGCGATGTCTTCCTCGGCTGGACCAAGGGGCTGCAGGGGTATGACTACTATGTTCGCCAGTTGCGCGACGTCAAGATCAAACCTGCCGTGGAAACCTTCGGCAAAGCTGAAATGGCGGGCTTTGCGGATTGGTGCGGTCACTCTCTCGCGCTTTCACACGCGCGCTCCGGCGATTCATCCGTCATCAGCGGATACCTTGGCAAGAGCGACGAGTTTGACAAGGCTGTGGTCGCGTTTTCATTCCTGTATGCCGACCAGAACGAAGCCGACCATGCCGCGTTCAAACGCGCGATCAGCAACGGGGTGCTCAAGGCGGAGTTTGACCCTCCGGGTTGAAGGGGGCTGCGCACTTTGAATTCGGATAGCGTAACCCACCGTGCAACAGTTGGGGGAGGCAGGCGATCATGCAAGATGATTCCTCGATGCGGCGGCGTTCCGGGTTTCACGTGCCGGTGCCGGAATGGGTTCAGGACTACCAGAAGACATGGCTGAAGCCGGACGTCGTCGCTGGCGTCACGGCCGCAGCCGTCGTCCTTCCGAAGGCGATGGCGTATGCGACCGTTGCGGGACTTCCGGTTCAGGTCGGACTCTATACCGCCTTTGTCCCGATGGTGGTCTACGCGTTCTTTGGCAGCTCACGACCGCTGAGCGTCAGCACGAGTGCAACGCTTGCCATCCTGACCGCCGCTGCGCTTGGTCAGGTAGCCCCTGGCGGCGGAGCAGCCGAACTGGCGGCCGCGACAGTAACGCTGACCTTGCTGGTCGGCGCGATCCTGGTCCTCGCTTCGCTGCTGCGGTTTGGGTTTGTCGCAAACTTCATCTCGGACCCGGTACTGACCGGCTTCAAGGGGGGCATCGCGATTGTCATCGTACTCGATCAGTTGCCCAAACTGATCGGCGTTCATGTGGTGAAAGGCTCGTTCTGGCACAACCTGTGGGCGCTCGTTAGCGGACTTCCCCACGCATCGGTGGCCACCGTCGCGGTGGGCGCCGCCACGATCGTGATCCTGGTCGCGCTCGAGCATTTCTTTCCCAAGGCACCGGCCCCGCTTGTCGCCGTGGCGTGCGGGATTGGGAGCGTGGGCCTGCTGGGCCTGCAGGCCCACGGAGTCGAGATTGTCGGTCACATTCCGCGGGGGTTGCCCGCGATTGTCCTTCCGGACCTGTCGTTGATCGGTGCGCTGTTGCCGTCCGCTGCGGGCATTGCGCTGATGAGCTTTACCGAAACGATCGCTTCCGGCCGCGCCTTCGTGCAGTATGGCGAGTCCGTCCCACAGCCGAACCGGGAGCTGCTTGCGACCGGCCTCGGCAACGTCGCGGGTGCCTTGCTGGGCTCGATGCCGGCAGGTGGTGGGACAACACAGACAGCGGTCAACAGGCTTGTGGGAGCGCGTTCACAGTTGGCGGAACTGATCACGGCTGCCGTTACGCTTGGCACGATGCTGCTCCTTGCGCCACTGATCGGTCTGATGCCACATGCCACGCTTGCTGCAGTGGTGATCGTCTACTCAATTGGCCTGCTTAAGCCCGCTGATTTTCGCGCCATTCTCGACGTGAGGCGCACGGAGTTCATCTGGGCGCTCGTCGCGCTTGCCGGTGTTGTGCTGCTCGGTACCTTGAAAGGCATTCTTTTTGCGATCGTTGTGTCGCTTGTTGCTTTGGCTCACCAGGTGTCCGACCCGCCCGTCTATGTGCTGCGACGCAAACCAGGCACAAATGTGTTCCGCCCGGTATCCGACGAACATCCTGAAGACGAAGAATTTCCAGGACTCCTGCTTCTGCGGCCCGAGGGACGCGTATTTTTCGCCAATGCGGAGCATATCGGTCAAAAGATTCTGGCGCGGATCGCGCAGACGCGTCCACGGGTCGTCGCGCTGGACATGCGGGCAGTATTCGATTTGGAGTATACGGCCCTGAAGATGCTGACCGAAGGAGAGAAGAAGTACCGCGAACAGGGTGTCACGCTTTGGCTCGTGGGCCTGAATCCCGCCGTATGGCACATGGTGCAAAATTCTCCGCTCGGCTGCGTTCTGGGACGGGAGCGGATGTTTCTCAACCTTGAGCAGGCGCTCGACGCATGGCAGGCGTTGTGCTTCGCACAGGATGCGCCGCATGCGCCGAAGGGGGCCGTGCAGTGACCTTGAGGCAACATTTCGCGTAGAGGCAACGGCGTAGGACTAAAGTCCGATTTCGGGTTCCCGCCCGTGTGACATCATTTTGACATATTGGGGCATGCAGGCACCTGACCATGTATCGCGTCGAAGATCCTCAGATCGGCAAACAGCATTTCAGGGAGTGGCGCCGGCGCGCGCGCCGAACGCTGGGCATGCTGCTACTGGTGATGGTCGGCACATCGCTTGGCGTCGCGCTGCTCGACAGCTCGAAGACGCCGGTCTCGAGCAAGTTATTTACGGCGGTGTGGGACAGCATGAATCTCGTTACGACGTTGGGTGACTTCTCGGAGTTCAATCCGCGTCAGAAGGTGTTCATGGCTTTTGCGATGTTCGCGACGATGTTGATCGTGGGCTATGCCGTGTCCACGCTGAGCGGCATGCTATCAGGCGACGAGGTCATGGCGCGCCGGGAAAACAGGGTGATGGAGCGTAAGTTGCGGGCATTGGATCGCCATGTGCCCGTAGCCGGGTTTGGCGCGCTTGGGGAACTCGTCGCGGGATATCTTCGCGATACGGGGGAGGTTGTGCTGGTGCTGGCGACCGATGCAAGGCAGGCAAAGAAGGCATCCGACGAAAATTACATGGTTGTGCTCGGCGAAGCCGCTTCGTTTGACAACATCCTGCGACGCGCCAGACTCGATACAGCCCGTGCGCTCGTGTTGACGGAGCCCGACACGAGCGCCAACCTGGCTGCCACGCTCGTGGCCCACACGCTCAACCCCATGCTGCCAATCATCGTGTCGTGTGAGAACAATCTTCGCAAGATGCTGCTCGAGGAAGCGGGTGCGTCTGCCGTCGTGAACCTGACCGACGTCGTGGCGCGCATCTTGGCGGAGCAGATAAAGGGCAAGGATCAGCTTCCGCGATAGCCACGCCTATGCAGGCTACCTGCCGGTTGCGAGTCCCGATTAGTGGCGACGCAACAGAGTCCCTTTTTTGTCTTTTACCCATTACTCTGCCGAGGGCAGGGGAGGGGGCAGCACGATGAGATGGGCACCCGCGTCCTCAAGCATCTGCTGGAATTCCGGCGAATCGAGAATGAGCGTTAGCGCGGCAGCCCGCAGACGGTCGACCGCCTCGTCGGGAAGCGCGAACGCTGTTGCTAATTCGTTGAGATAGTCACGCTCCGCGTGATCCTTTAGTGCCGCGAATGATACGTCGATGACATAGATCTCAGCATCGGGTGACTTCTCGGCGTAAGTCACCTTGGGAATCTCACTACTGGCGAACGTTGCCGAGGCGCGGACCGCGCGCATCGACGCCCAGCGGGCACTGATGTCTTTCAGCAGCTCGATCGATTCTCCCGAATAGCGCTCGATCGGTATCCTGATCGACTTGGTCAGGATCGTCACGCTGCTGGGCGGATTCTCTGACCGGTTCCAGGTGTTGGACGGGGCGGACATGGAATTGACGACGAAAATGACGATTCTCTGCACGTTGTCGATGGGCGTCGGCTGGCCGGCCTCCTGGAGCGCTTCGAAGGTTTCGATGAAATCGAGCACCCCGCGCAAGGCCAGGTTGTCGGAAACGCCGCCATCCACGAGATGGAAGTAAGGGTCGTTCTTGGCGTTGCCCAATCCGCGTATCTCCTGAAGGCGCTTGAGGACGCGGCCGACCGGCCTCGGCGCGTCGGCGAGTTCCGTGAACGGTGCGAGCCAGACGGGTTCCGTATAGCCGCAACTGCCGCCATAGTTGTTGAGCGTGATCGGCGACAGCAGGACCGGCACCGCCGACGAGGCTGCGGCGGCCCGCGAAAGCGAGATCGGACGCAAGTCCGCGCACATGACATTGAAATTTTGTGGCGTGAATACGAGGCGCGAACCGGAGGAGAGCTCAGTCGCGCTGACTGCGATTATCGGGCCCGGCGTTCGCTCGAGGTCCGCGAACGTTGCGCCGTGGAACAGGATCTTGTCGTACAGCTGGGCAGCCAGTTCGGAGCGGCCATAGCCGCGCGACAACAGCTTGCCCCAGTTCAAAGGATTCGCGATGCGCGTGACCAGTTCGCGCTGCACGTTGCGTTTGAGGAAGTCTCTTTCGTAGATGTCGAACAGCCGCTCGCCGTAGAGCCCGTACGCGAGTGCGGTGAAGCCGCCGCCCGAGACGCCGGTGATCACGTTGACTTCGTCGAGCAGGCGCACGGGATTGCCCGATCTGCCGACGACCTCGATGCGCCGGAGCGCTTCGAGCACGCCATACGAGAACGCTGCGGCGCGCGTGCCGCCGCCGGAAAATGCCAGTATGACGAAATCCTGCCGCCTTTCCCTGTTCCACTTCGGCGTTTCGTATTGAGCTGTCGTGTTCGTATTGTAGTGAAGGATAGGCGGATTGATGGGGCGCGTCGCGCACGCGGCGAGCAGGAGCAGCGCCGCGAAAGCGAGCGATCGGAACATGCGCGAGGCAGGCATCGGACTCATTCTCCAGCGCCATGACGCTCCCGCGCTAGCCGCGCTCACTCTCGCGATAGTGCAGGCCGGGCGTGTCGACGCTTATCCTGGTGCCGGCGTGGCCCTGCGTGATCGCGATGATGTCAGGCAGCGCCCCGATCACCGCGTGCTTTCCTGTGTTGCGAGCGAACTCGGCCGCTGCCTGGACTTTCGGCCCCATCGAGCCCGACGCGAAGCCGAGCTTCTCGAGCGCGTCGGGATGTGCCGCTGCAATGGCCTTCTGGCCCGGCTTGCCCCAGTCGACGTACGCCGCATCGACATCGGTTGCGACGATGAGCATGTCCGCGGCGAGCTCCTGTGCAAGCAAAGCCGAGCACAGGTCCTTGTCAATGACCGCTTCGACGCCGACCAGCTTGTGATTCACGTCGTAGCATGTCGGGATACCGCCGCCGCCGGCGCAGATGACGATCGTGCCGCGCTCGAGCAGCCACCTGATGGGGCGTATTTCGAAGATATGCTTCGGCCGCGGGCTCGCGACCACCCGGCGGAACTTGTCGCCATCCGGGGCGATGCTCCATTCCCGCTCTTTCGCGAGACGCTCTGCTTCTTCTTTCGAATAAACCGGACCGATCGGCTTGGTCGGATGCTGGAAAGCTGGGTCGCGCGGATCGACCTCGACCTGCGTCAGAATCGTTGCGAACGGCACTTCATAAGGCAGCAAGTTGCCGAGTTCCTGCTCGATCAGATAGCCGATCATCCCTTCCGTCTGCGCGCCAAGGACGTCGAGCGGATAAGCCTCGACCTCCTTGTACGCTGCGCCCTGGAGCGCAAGCAGACCGACCTGCGGGCCGTTGCCGTGTGCAATGACGATTTCGTTGCCCGGCGCGATCGACGCGATCTGGCGAGCGGCGAGCCGCACGTTTTCGCGCTGATTCTCGGCCGTCATCGGCTCACCACGCCGCAGCAACGCATTCCCTCCCAACGCAATCACGATACGCATGACGCAGCACCTCCAGATGTACGCCAGCGGGCAGGTGGCGCAAGCGTTGCTGCAGCTCGCGCCACCGCGCAGTGGCTAGTTCGACGTGCTTGCTCAGATGTCGGCAAGCGTCGAGACAAGGATCGCCTTGATCGTGTGCATGCGGTTCTCCGCCTGCTCGAACGCGAGGTTCAACGGCGACTCGAAGACCTCTTCGGTGACTTCGATTCCGTTCGCTAGCACCGGATATTTCTCGGCGATCTGCTTTCCGACTTCCGTCTCGCAGTTATGAAATGCGGGCAAGCAGTGCATGAACTTGACTTGCGGGTTCTGCGAGGCTTTGATCAGATCCATGTTGACCTGATACGGAAGCAATTGCTGGACGCGCTCGCCCCATGCTTCCATCGGTTCGCCCATCGACACCCAGACATCCGTGTGCACGAAGTCCACTCCCTTGACGGCCGCTTTCGCGTCTTCAGTCAACATGATGCGCGCACCGCTTTGAGCAGCGAAACGCTGGCACGCCTCGATGTGCTCTGCGTTCGGCCAGAGCGCCTTCGGCGCTGCGATCCGCACTTCCATCCCGAGCTTCGCACCGATCAGGAGCAGAGAATTGCCCATGTTGTTGCGAGCGTCGCCCAGGTACGCGTAGCTGATTGCCGTTAGCGGCTTGTCGCTGGATTCGCGCATGGTCAGGACATCGGCAAGCATCTGGGTCGGATGGTATTCATCGGTCAGACCATTGAAGACGGGCACCCCGGCAAACTTCGCCAGCTCTTCGACGATGTCCTGCCTGAAGCCCCGGTACTCGATTGCGTCATACATGCGCCCCAGTACTCGCGCCGTGTCTTTCATGCTTTCCTTGTGTCCGATCTGGGAGGAATGCGGATCGATGTAGGTGACGTTGGCCCCCTGGTCGTAAGCCGCGACTTCGAACGCGCAGCGGGTGCGGGTCGACGTCTTCTCGAAGATCAGTGCGATATTGATGCCTTTAAGATGCTGCTGTTCGGTGCCGGTGTACTTCGCACGCTTGAGGTCCCGCGACAGGTCGAGCAGGTATCGCAGCTCGCGGTCGGTATGGTGCATCAGGCTCAGGAGACTTCGATTGCGCAGATTGAAAGCCATGGTGTTCTCCATGTCGGTGAGTCCAGCGGCGCGCCTCGGAGGGGCGCCGCCACGAATCAATAGTCGATGGGATCGCGGACAATCGGGCATGTCATGCAATGGCCGCCTCCGCGGCCGCGGCCCAGTTCACTCGCGGCGATCGTGATCACCTCCACGCCCGCCTTGCGAAGCAACGTGTTGGTGTAGGTGTTGCGGTCATAGCCGATCACCACCCCGGGCTCAATGCAGACCACGTTGTTGCCGTCGTCCCATTGCTCGCGCTCGGCGGCGAAGCTGTTGCCGCCCGTCTCCACGACGCGCAGCTTCGGGAGGCCGAGCGCCTCGCCGACGACGTCGATGAACGGCTTCTGCTCATGGCGGATGCTGAGCTTCGATGGCGCGGCTTCATCGGGCCGCACCGAGAATGCGACAATTTCCTTCACGACTTCGGGGAACACAGTGACGAGATCGCGATCGCAGAAGGTGAACACCGTGTCGAGGTGCATCGCCGCCCGAGACTTCGGCAGCCCGGCGACGATGATCCGCTCGGCCGCGCCCTGCGCGAACAAGCGCTGCGCAAGCGCACCGATCGCCTGCCGGGACGTGCGCTCGCCCATCCCGACGAGCACGATGCCGCGCCCGATCGGCATCACGTCGCCGCCTTCGAGCGTCGCCGCACCGTGATCCTCATCCGGGTCGCCGTACCAGACTTCGAACGCTCGACCGGCGAAGTCGGGATGGAACTTGTAGATCGCGGTCGCGAGCAGCGTTTCCTGCCTGCGGGCCGGCCAGTACATTGGGTTCAGACTGACGCCGCCATAGATCCAGCAAGTCGTATCGCGCGTGAAGAGTGTGTTGGGCAGCGGTGGCAGGACGAAGCTCGAGTAGCCCAGATATTGACGGAACATCTTGAGGATGCTGCTGTGAGCGGTGTCTGGAATGTCCTCCGCGATTACGCCGCCCACCAGGAACTCCGCCTGTCTGCGCGGCTCGAGCCCTTCCATCCACGAGCGAACCTCGTTGGCCAGGCCGACGCCGACGGTGTCCGGGCGGATCTTGCGCTCGAGGATCCACTTCAGCGCTTCCGGATTCTGCACGGTCTCCGTCAACAAGTTGTGCATCTCCAGCACCTCGACGCCACGCTCGCGCATCTTCGTGACGAAGTCGAAATGATCGCGCTTGGCCTGGCTGACCCAGATGACGTCGTCGAACAGCAACTCGTCGCAATTACTCGGTGTCAGCCGCTGGTGCGCGAGGCCCGGTGAGCAGACCATCACTTTGCGTAACTTGCCCGCCTCGGAATGAACGCCATATCGGATTGTGTCCGTGACCATCATGTCTCTCCCGGAATCAAAGCGTGAGGAAGCCCTGGTACAGGCCGAATGCGGCGATCGCGGCGCCGATCACGACAGCAAAGAAAATAGATTTTTCGATCTTCGTAAAGACCCGCTGCCCGGCTTCGCGCTTGGCTTTGGCGAAAAGGAGCACACCCGGCGCGTAGAGCAGCGCCGACAACAGGACGTACTTTAGTCCGCCCGCGTAGAGCAGCCAGATCGCGTAAAGAACCGAGATCGCGGAGATCACGAGGTCCTTCCTGCGTTCCTTGGGTTCGCGCTCGTAGGTCTCGCCGCGCCAGGCAATGAGAAGCGCGTAGGCCGCCGACCAGAAGTAGGGCAAGAGAATCATCGATGTCGCGAGATAAATCAGCGACAGGTAAGTGCCCTTTGAGAACAGCGTGATCAGCAGGAACAGTTGGGTGAGGCCGTTGGTCAGCCATAACGCGTTGGCAGGTACCTGTTTCGCGTTTTCCTTGCGCACGAACTTGGGCATCGTGCTGTCGCGCGCGGCGGAAAAGATGATTTCGGCGCACAGCAGCACCCACGACAGAAGAGCGCCCGCCAGCGATATCACGAGGCCGACGCTGATGAGTACGGCGCCCCAATGGCCGACGACATGCTCGAGCACGCCGGCCATCGACGGATTTTGCAGCGCGGCGAGCTGTGGCTGGGTCATGATGCCAAGCGACAGGACGTTCACGAGCACGAGGACGAGCAGCACGCCGGTGAAACCGATGACGGTCGCCTTGCCGACATCGGAGCGCCGTTCGGCGCGCGCGGAGAAGATGCTGGCGCCTTCGATCCCGATGAACACCCAGACGGTCACGAGCATCATGTTGCGGACCTGGTTCGCGACGCTGCCGAGCTTGGGATTGTTCAGGCCGAAGAAGTCGCTCGTGAAGATGTGCGTGTTGAACGCGAAGAGACAGATCAGGATGAACAGGAAAATGGGCACTATTTTGGCTACGGTCGTGATCAAGTTGACGAATGCCGCTTCCTTGATGCCCTGCAGGACAAGGAAATGCACACCCCACAGGAGGACGGAGGCGCATGCAATCGAAGCCAGCGTGTTGCCTTCGCCGAAGACCGGGAAGAAATAGCCGAACGTGCTGAACAGCAACACGAAGTAGCCGACGTTGCCCAGCCAGGCGCTAATCCAGTACCCCCATGCCGACGAGAAGCCCATGTAGTCGCCGAAGCCTTCCTTCGCGTAGATGTAGACGCCACCATCCAACTCGGGCTTGCGGTTCGCAAGGGTCTGGAAGACAAACGCCAGTGTCAGCATGCCGATCGCTGTGACGGCCCAACCGATCAGCACCGCGCCGGCGTCGGCGCTAACGGCCATATTTTGGGGGAGTGAGAAGATACCGCCCCCTATCATCGAGCCCACCACCAGTGCGGTCAGAGCACCGAGATGGAGCTTCGGGCTTACTGCGGAGGCTGGCGACGGCTTTGCATTCGCATCGGATGCGGGCCGGGATACAGAACCAGACATGTGAGGTCTCCTTCAGGCGCTTGCTGGGATGCAGCAGGGTAGTCGCGGACCGGTCGGTTCTTTTATGAATGGCCGACCAATAAACTTGCCTTGCTGGCGGTACCAGGGGTGTCTCAATCGGCGACCTGGTTCGCGCCTGCTTGAGCGCGAACGACCGGACGTCCTTTAAGCACATGATCAGCGTATAAGCGGATATGGTCTGCTAATTGACCTGAATCAACCTATCGTCGTGTAACCGTTCCGGTAAAGATTAGCGTGACAGAACGCATCGAGTGGAGGGTGTGAATTCTTTCGATGTTTCATCGGTTGAACATGTGCTGATGTTTCACATCCTTCTTGAAAGTTCGTAGTGCTTAATCCATTAGACACATATTTTTGATCATTGATCTACGTCAATTTGCTCTGAACGCTGGGCACTTTAATGAAAGGGCTCTGCCTCGAGGAGGGGCCATGAATCCACATTCCGTGAAAGCCCGCACCATCCCCATTTCATTTCACAAGATGCTTAAGCGAGTCGCGATTGTTTAAGTGTTTATTCCTGAGGCAAAGGCGTGGCCGCGCCATATCGCAGTCAGGGACTCTTGCATCGACGTTCCGGATAGCATGAGCCGCGAGCTTGACGCGCCCCCCGAACGAAAGCGTGACCAGGAAGTGGAGGAGAATGACCATGGCAGACCAACAGAAAAAGATGAATGTCATGCAATTGACGTTTATCGTCACTGTCAACATGATGGGATCGGGCATCATCATGCTGCCCGCCAACATGGCCAGGGTTGGCGCGATTTCGTTGCTGTCGTGGCTCGTCACGGCAATCGGTTCGCTTGCGATTGCATACGGCTTCACGCAAGCGGGGCTGCTCAATCAGCGCGCGGGCGGCATGGCCGCCTACGCGGAAGACGGTTATGGCAAGGACGGCTACTTCCAGGTCTTCTTTTTATACTTCCTGTCGATCGCCATTGCGAATGTGGCAGTGGCGAGCTCCGCGGTCGGCTATCTCGCCGCATTTTTTCCCGCGCTGACATCGTCGCCAGTCGCCACCTGCCTTGGGGTGATCGGTCTGTTGTGGTTGACCACCCTGGCCAATTTCGGAGGTCCAAAGGTAACGGGACGCATCGGCTCTGTAACGGTGTGGGGTGTCATTTTGCCCGTCGGGTTCATATCGGTCGCAGGCTGGTTCTGGTTCCATGGCGATACTTTTGCAGCGGCATGGAATCCGAAGGGGCTGCACTTCATGGAAGGCATGGGTTCGAGCATCGCGCTCACCTTGTGGGCGTTCCTCGGCATGGAATCAGCGGTGCAGAACTCATCGGCTGTCGAGAATCCGAAGCGCGATGTTCCTCTGGCATGTATGTGCGGCACGTTGGGCGCGGCGGTCATTTACATTCTCTCTACCGCTGTGATTCAGGGCATCATCCCGAACGCCGATCTCGCGCAATCGACGGGGCCCTTCGGCCTCGCTTTTGCCCGGATGTTCAGTCCTGCAGCTGGTTCGATCGTCATGGCACTTGCCGCAATGGCGTGCGTCGGTTCTCTCCTTGGCTGGCAGTTCACGCTTGCGCAAACAGCCAAAGACGCGTCCGACGCACGGATGTTCCCCTCTGTTTTTGGCAAGGCAAACGAAAAGGGCGCACCCGTCGGGGGGATGGTGATCATGGGGATCGTGCAATCGCTGATGGCCTTGTCCACGATTTCGCCAAATCTGAATGAACAATTCGAGGCGCTTGTCAACCTTGCCGTTGTGACCAATGTGCTTCCCTACATCATCTCGCTGTCTGCGCTATTTGTCATGATGCGCAATGCGGGCACGGGAGGGACGAAGTACCGGCTTAACGCGGCAGTAAACGGGGTGGCGCTGGCGTACTCTGTCTATGCGATCTACGCATCGGGCAAGGATGCGGTGCTGGGTGGCATGCTGGTCATGGTGATCGGTTACGTGGTCTACGGCTTCATGGCACCTCGCTTCGTTTCATCGAGTGCCACGGGGCGCACGGCAGCAGCCTCGTCGGTCACTGCGATAGCCATCGCCATCCTGGTGCTTTCGGCCTTCGTGCCGCAACCGGTGCACGCGCAAGAGCCAGCAGTGAGCGCAACGCTTTTGCGAATCAAGCAATCCGGCAATATCGGCATGGGTTACCTTGCCAACGCACGTCCGTTTGCGTACAAGGACGATGCTGGGCAGGTGAAAGGCTACACCATCACGCTCTGCCAGAAGATTGCCGAGGAGATCAAGAGCGAGTTGGGGATCGCCACCCTCAAGGTGCAGTGGATTCCGCTTGCACCAGGCGATGATCTGCGCGCACTGCGTGACAAGCGGGTCGATCTGTTGTGCGGAGCCACCGACACGCTCGCGAACAGGCAAACCGTCTCCTTCTCCATCCCGGTGTTTCCGGGCGGTATCGGCGCCGTTCTCCGTGCCGATGCGCCTGCTGGACTCCACGAGATTCTTTCCGGTGTCGGGCCGTCGCATCCGGTATGGCGCGCAGCGCCCGCACAGCTCCTGTCCCGGCAAACGGTTTCGGTCGTGGCAGGGTCTTCGGCACAGCGTTGGGTGGCCGGGAAGCTCGGCGAATTCGACATGTCTGCAACCGTCGTTTCCGTTTCGTCCATGCAGGAGGGCGTGCAGAAGGTCATTCACCGCCAGGCGAGCGTCTTCTTCGCAGAACGCTCATTGCTGCTTGCAGCGGTGGGCGAAAGTTCCGCCGCGAGCGACCTGGTTGTTCTCGATCGTCGATTCACGACGATTCCTGTGGCGATCGGCATGGCGCGCGGAGACGACGGGCTACGCCTTCTGGTGGACAAGACCCTCAGCCGCCTGTTCAGGTCGCCGGGGATTGCGATCCTGTACGGAAGGTGGTTTGGGGAGCTTGACGCGGATGCTCTCAGCTTCTTTCGCCTTGCCGCGCTGCCGGAGTGAATGACCGCACGCCCGGCGGATGAACGACGTCGTGCTGCCCGCTGCAGCGGGACTCACGGCTGCAATATCCCGATCCGCTTTCGGGATCAATCAAGCGTAAATCGGGGGCCCCGATATGATCGTCGATTTGCTGAAGTCGCAACCCGAGATTGCCCTGTTCGTGAGCCTTGCGCTCGGCTACCTGATCGGGTCGATCCGCTTCGGACCGATCTCGCTCGGGGGCGTGTGTGGCACGCTGATCGTCGCGCTCGTACTCGGCCAGACCGGGGCGCGCATCGCCCCCGACCTCAAGAACATCGCCTTTGCGCTTTTCATTTTCGCGCTCGGCTTCACGGGCGGTCCGCAGTTCTTCGCCAACGTCGGTCGTGGCTGGCGCTACGGCATCCTGTCGATCATCGAAATCGTCTCGGTCATGACGCTCGTCATGATCGCCGTTGCCGTGATGAAGCTCGATGCGGGCACCGCCGCGGGGTTGCTCGCCGGCGCTGCAACCGAGTCGGCGGTGATCGGCACGGCGTCCGAGGCGATCGCCAAGCTTGGTCTCGGCGACGCCCAGGTACGCGCACTGCAGGCGCACGTAGTGACTGCCTATAGCGTGAGCTACCTCTTTGGCCTCATCACCATCGTGCTGTTCACGAGCCAGATCGCGCCGCTCATCCTGCGCATCAATCTGCGCGAAGAGGCCGCGCGCCTGTATCGCTCGCTCGGCGGCGAGGGTGTGCTCGAGGAGGGGCAGCGCCTGGCTCTCCCGCCACTCGTGGGGCGCGCGTTCAAGGTGGGGCCCGCGGCCGGCACGGCAATCGCAGCTTTCGAGGCGCGCTTTGGTAACAACATCACCGTCGAGCGCGTGCTGCGCGAGGGCCGCCAGCTCGACGCCGACGCGCGGTTCGTGTTGCAGCCGGGCGACACCGTGTGCATTGCGGGGCGCCGGCAGTCGATGATCGAAGCATCGGGAAGTCTCGGCGAAGAGGTGTCGGGCGAGGGCTTCATGAACGTGCTCGCACACCGCCTGGACGTGATGGTCACCCAACGCGACGTCAATGGTCTCACGCTCGCGCAGATGCGCGAGCGCGCCTCGCCGGAGGCCGGCCGTGGCATCTACGTGGGCGCGATCACGCGGCTCGACACCACGGTGCCCGCATTGCCCGGCACGGTTGTGCATCGCGGAGACGTGCTCACGCTGCTCGGCGCGCCATCGGACGTGGTGCGTGGCGCAAAGCGACTAGGCTACGTGATCCAGCAGACCCAGAAGACCGACTTCGTCTATCTCGGCCTTGGCGTGCTGGTCGGCATGCTGATCGGGCGCTTCGGCGTGAACGTGGGTGGCGTCTCGCTCGTGCTCGGCACCGGCGGTGGCTGCCTGCTCTCCGGCCTGCTGTTCGGCTGGGCACGCTCGCATTTCCCCGTGGTGGGCTCGCTGCCCTCGGCTGCCGCGCAGGTGCTCAAGGACTTCGGCCTTGCCACGTTCATCGCGGCCGTAGGGCTCTCGGCCGGGCACGACGCCATCAAGCTCGTGCGCGAGTACGGCCTCGCGCTGCCGGCAGCCGGCATCCTGATGGTACTGATTCCGGGGCTCCTCTCACTGTGGATCGGGCGCATGTTCCTCAAGCTCGAAGCGCCGATGCTGCTCGGCGCGATTGCTGGGCAACAGTGCAGCACGCCGGCGATCAGCGCGCTCGTCGGCGTGACGGGGAACTCGATTCCCGTGATCGGCTACACGATCACTTATGCGTTATCGAACATCCTCTTGCCGCTCATGGGGCCCGTCGTCGTCGGACTCGCGGCGAAATTCGGCTGACGAAGGTGGGTCCGGTCAGCCGGCGATGATTCTGGCTTGCCATCCATCCTCAAATGGCAATGGATGGCTCTTTTTCCAAAGCGAGGACATGATGGAATGGCTACATGGCATCTTTCACAAATCTCCTGAGATCGCGCTATTTCTTTCTCTGGCCGTTGGCTACTGGATCGGCCAGATCAATTTCGGCAAGTTTCAGCTCGGCGGCGTGGGTGGCTCGTTGATCGCTGCGGTTGTGATCAGTCAGGTGGGCGTGACGGTCGACAGCGGCGTGAAGGCAGTCATGTTTGCGGTCTTCATCTACGCGGTAGGCTACGACTCCGGGCCCGGCTTCTTCAATTCGCTGAACCGCAAGACACTGCGCGAGATCGCCATGGCGGTGTTCATGGCCCTGGCCGGCCTCATCACGGTGCTCGTTTGCGCGAAGCTCTTTCACCTCAACAAGGGTCTGGCCGCGGGTCTCGCCGCGGGCGGCATGACGCAGTCAGCGATCATCGGCACGGCCGGCGACGCCATTGCGCGCCTCGGGCTTCCAGCCGACCAGGTGAAGGCCCTCCAGGCCGATGTCGCGGTCGGCTACGCCGTGACCTATGTGTTCGGCTCGCTCGGCGCGATCATCGTCTGCGTAAACATCTTGCCGAAATTCATGGGCCGTACCCTGAAGGACGCTTCCATGGACGCCGAGCGTGAGATGTCGGGCGGCAGTGCAGCTGCGGGCCCAGGCCAGACCACCGCGCTGCCTGAGTTGTTCGGCCGCGTGTTTCGGGTGGAGGCGGGCGCCGGCAGGACGGTCAAGCAGATCGAGCTGGCTGAGGGCGATTTCGTGGCGATCGAAAAGATCCGCCGCGCGGGCAAGGTCATCGACGCCACGCCCGAGTTCGTGTTGAGCCGCGAAGACCTTGTGCTGATCGTGGGGCGCCGCGAACAGATGGTCGAAGTGGGTGAGCTGCTCGGGCCGGAAGTGCCGGACTCGGGCGGCATGAGCCTCGTGATGCAGACGCGCCAGCTCGTGTTCACGAGAAAGGGCATGAACCACACCACCATCGCTGAGGTGCGCAAAAACGTCGATCGCGATCTGCGCCACGGCGTGTACATCGAAAGGATCGAGCGTGCGGGCCAGCCCGTGCCGCTACTGCCGGAGTCGAAGCTCGAGCACGGCGACGTGGTGACCATCTACGGCACCGCCACCGACACGAAGCGCGCGGTCCAGTTCGCTGGCTATGAGCTCGCCTACAGCAACAAGACCGACTTCATCTACATGGGCGTGGGCCTCGTGCTCGGCTTGCTGATTGGCCTTGTGGTCGTGAACGTGGCGGGCATTCCGCTCACGCTTGGCTCGGGCGGCGGCTGCCTGCTCGCGGGCTTGCTGTTCGGCTGGATGCGCGGCAAGCATCCGATGTACGGGGTGATGCCGCCCGCGGCGTCGCAACTGCTCAAGGACTTCGGGCTTGCGGCGTTCGTGGCGGTGGTGGGGCTGAACTCGGGCCTGCAGGCGGTCGTGACGATCAAGCAGAGCGGCCTCACGATCTTCCTGCTGGGCGTGGTTGTCACGCTCGTCCCACTCTTCCTCACGATGCTGTTCGGCCGCTACGTGCTCAAGTACACCAACGCGGCCATCCTCGCCGGGGCGCTGTCCGGCGCGCGCAGCGCGAATCCAGCCTTCGGCGGGGTTCTGGACAAGGCGGAAAGTGCGGTGCCAACCGTGCCGTTCGCCATCACCTACGCGATCGCCAACGTGCTGCTCACGCTGCTGGGGCCGCTCGTGGTCGGTCTTGCATGACTTGAAGTCAACGTGGGCCGTACGCGCGTGCACGGCCCATTCCTCGATCCGTCGACATGGCGGACAGGCGCAAGCAAGCGCAAGTCGCACGGCACGCGCAAAGTCTTCCAACGGAGAGCATTATGGCAACGAAAGGTAACGGCAACGGCGAGAAGCAAATGTCAGGTCTCGAAGCACTGAGCCCGTTCGAATTGAAAGACGAACTGATCAAGGCTGCAGGCGGCAGCGCGGCGGCGCGCCCAGCAAATATCTCGATGCTCAACGCGGGCCGCGGCAACCCCAACTTCCTCGCAACCATTCCGCGCCACGGCTTCTGGCAACTGGGCCTCTTCGCGATGCGCGAATCTGAGCGCTCGTTTGCTTACATGCCAGAGGGCGTGGGCGGTTTCCCGCAACGCGAGGGCATTATCGAGCGCTTCGACCTGTTTGTGCGCGAGAACAAGGGGCAGCCCGGCATCGCCTTCCTCGCGGGCGCAGTGTCGTACGTGCGCGACCAACTCGGGTATTCGGCGGGCGACTTCCTCTACGAGATGACCGAGGGCATTCTTGCCTGCAACTACCCGGTGCCGGACCGCATTCTCAAGCTCACCGAAAACATCATCGGGCAGTACCTGCGCCGCGAGATGATCGGCAAGCATCCGTTCGTCGGCGAGTTCGACGTATTCGCGGTGGAAGGCGGCACGGCGGCGATGACGTACATCTTCAACACGATGCGAGAGAACTTCCTCATCAAGCCAGGCGACACGATTGCGCTCGGCATGCCGATCTTCACGCCCTACATCGAGATTCCCAAACTGAACGACTACCAGCTGAACGTCGTGCAGGTCGACGCCACCGTTGAGAACAACTGGCAATACTCAAAGGAGGAACTCGACAAGCTGCGTGACCCGAAGGTGAAGGCCTTTTTCCTCGTGAACCCGAGCAACCCGCCATCAGTGAAGATCGACGACGCGAGCCTCGCGTATATCGCTGAAATCGTGAAGGAACGCCCGGGTCTCATCATCCTGACCGACGACGTGTATGGCACCTTCGCCGATAATTTCGTCTCGCTCTTTGCGCTCGCGCCCAAGAACACGATTCTCGTGTACTCCTACTCGAAATACTTCGGCGCGACAGGCTGGCGTCTTGGCGCCATCGCTACGCACCGCGACAACGTGCTCGACCATACGCTCGCGGCGCTCTCGAAGGAGGAGAAGAAGGAACTGCACAAGCGCTACGAGTCGATCACGACCGATCCGGACCACCTCAAGTTCATCGATCGTCTGGTGGCCGACAGCCGCACTGTCGCGCTCAATCACACGGCGGGCCTCTCCACACCGCAGCAGGTTCAGATGGTGCTGTTCTCGCTGTTCTCACTCATGGACACGCCCGACGCCTACAAGAATGCGCTCAAGCGCCTCATCCGCCATCGCAAGCGTGCGCTCTTCGAGGAGATGGGCATTCCCTACGAAGAGGGCGATCCGAACCAGGTCGACTACTATACGATCCTCGACATGGAGTACATGGGCGAGAGGCGCTTCGGGCGCGACTTCGTCGACTGGCTCCTGAAGCAGGTGAAGCCCAACGAGTTGCTGTTCCGTCTTGCAGAAGAGGCGCGCGTGGTGCTGCTGCCAGGCATGGGCTTTGGCACACCGCACCCGTCGGGGCGCGTCTCGCTTGCGAACCTCAATGAGTCGGACTATCGCAAGATCGGCCGCGCGGTGCGCAAGCTCACCGAGGAGTATGTGCAGCGCTACAACGACGAGACCGGCAAGCATCTCGATCCGTCCGCGTTGCCTGCGCCGAAGAAGTAGGGGCGGCGGCGGCTCGCAGGCCGCCACCCTGAATCTGACGTCTGGGCCGCGATCCGGCCTTACATGCCGGATCGCGGCTCAACGATCTCGCGTTCACACCGGCATGCCGGCCGACGTTTAGCCCGCCTTCCGCTTCGCACGCGGGCGTTTCGCTGACGCCTCGAACTGGCTAGGACTGCTGCCGAATCGCGTTCTGAACCAACGCGTGAAGGCGCTCGGCTCCGAGAATCCGAGCAAGCCAGAGATCTCGGAAAATGGCCGCTCGCGCCGCTCCAGATGACGCAGCGCCAGTTCACCGCGCACCTCCTCGAGGATCGATGAAAAACTCACGCCTTCATCAGCAAGATGGCGGTGCGCCGTGCGGCGGCTCATGCCCAGATGGCGCGCGACCGTGTCGATCGTGCTACGACCTTGTGGCAGGAGGAGAAAGACGAGCTTGCGCACGTCGTCAGACAGCGACTGATTGACCGCTTCGCTGCCGAGATACTGGCGAACATACTTGCCCATGACCGGATCGGCCGAAGGCAGCGGCAACTTGAGGTCGTTGACATCGCAGACGATACCCGTGAACGCATGGCCGAACTCGACGTTCGGTCCGAAGATCCTCGTATGGACCGTGCGGTCAGAGGGCGGCCCGTGCGTGAAGCAGACAGACTTCGGGTGCCATTCGTCGCCGAGGAAAAAGAGCAAGAGGCGAAACATGACCGCGAGCGCGAGTTCGGCCCCTTGACGCACCGGCACGCCTTCGCCTGCCAGCAGTTCTTCCCGAATGATCGCTAGGTTGCCGTCTTGTTCGACGCGGATGAACAGCGCCTCGTTCTGCAGGTGGCTGTATCGCGCCGCGGCATTCAGCGCGTGGCGCAGCGTTGGCTCGTCGCGCACCGCGAGTGCAAGCGGACCGAGGTTCGACGCCCGGCGTGTCTCCGCCATGAGCAATCCGAATGTTTCGACCCCGCTCTCCTGAGCGGAGCGCTCGAGCAACAACGCAACCTTTTCGGCCGGAATCCTGAGGTCAGCCTCGCTCAGGCAGTCAGCCGGCAGTCCGACTTCCGCGAGCATGAGATAGGGGTCGAGCCCGGACGCGCGGGCTATTTCGGCGTAATGGGTGAGGCTTGCGCTGCGAACGAGTTTCGGCATCAGGGTCTTCCCGCGTTGGCACTCTATGTTAATAAATTGTCCCGTAAAGTCAAGCGGCCGCGAAGCTGCCTCCCTAAAATCGATGCATCTCCTGTAACGGCGCGCCAGGGTGTGCCATGCAGACCTCGACCTGACCCACTGATATGGAACGCAAAGGAAGTCTTCCCATGAATACGAACGACGCCACGGCGACGCCGATTTGCGATGCGCTGCGCGCGAGCGGCAACTGGAACCCGAACTGGGAGCCGTTCGCGGCGCTCGATCCCGACTGGACGGAGAAGTTCATGGCAATGGGCACTGCGCCGATGCTCTCCGGCGTGCTCGACGCGAAGACGATCGAGTTCATCGCGATTGCCGTCGACGCCTCATGCACGCACATGTACGCGCCCGGCGTGCGGCGCCACATTCGCAAGGCGCTCGAACTTGGGGCGACGAAGGAAGAAATCACCGCCGTGCTCCAGTGTGTCTCCGTGCTGGGGATCCACACGATGAGCCTCGCGGCCCCGATCCTGCTCGAAGAGGCCGCCTCGCACGAAAGCCGTGCGCAAGCCGTCCAGAAGTAAGCACCCCCCAATTCCAGATTTCAATAGGACCCCATCATGCAATTTCTCGACGACTCCCTCCTGCCCGAGAACCAGGAAAAGCTTGTGATCCAGGTCGCGCCCTACGGCCCGCAGTTCCTGCCGAGCGACTCGGACGACATCGCAGTGAGCATGGACGCGCAGATCCAGAAGGCGGTCGACTGCTACAACGCCGGTGCCACCGTGCTCCACGTGCACGTGCGCGAGGAGGACGGCAAGGGCGCGAAGCGCCTGTCGAAGTTCAACGAGATGCTCGCACGACTGCGCGACGCCGTGCCCGACATGGTGCTGCAGGTGGGCGGCTCGATCTCGTTTGCGCCGGAAAACGAAGGCGAAGCGGCGAAGTGGCTCAATGACGACACGCGCCATATGCTGGCCGATCTCACGCCCGCGCCCGACCAGGTGACCATCGCCATCAACACCAACCAGATGAATGTCACCGAGCTGCTCACCGCCGAGGACTGCGGCGACACTTCGATGGGCCACCCCGCCTATTTCCAGGCGTACAAGGAAATGTGGATCCCGTCGGGCCCGGCGTTCGTCGAGGAGCACCTGAAGCGACTGCAGGCCGCCGGAATTCAGCCGCACTTCATGCTCGGCGACGTCGGCCAGCTCGAGACTGTGGAACGGCTGATCCGGCGCGGCCACTACACCGGTCCTCTGGTGCTGAACTGGGTGGCGATCGGTGGCGGGGCGGATGGCCCCAATCCGCGCAACCTGATGGAGTTCATCAACCGCTGCCCGCAAAACGCGGTGCTGAGCGTCGAAAGCCTGATGCGCCACGTGCTGCCGCTCAACACGATGGCCATCGCGATGGGTCTGCACGTGCGTGTCGGTATCGAGGACAACCTCTGGGGCAAGGCCGGCGAGCGCATGACGTCGGTGCAGCAGGTCGAGCAGACGGTCCGCATCGCCCGCGAACTGCACCGCGATGTGGCGAGCGGCGAGGACGCGCGCCGTATCTACCGCATCGGTGAGCACTACGGCAGCGTCGACGAGACCCTGAACGCACTGGGCTACACGCCGAATCGCCGCCCCGGCCAGCGCGGCTTCCAGATCGCGGCGTAATGCACACGGGGCTGCAAGGCGGTTTGGCCCCCTCGCAGCCCCGCAAACCCCGTTGTTGTAGCACGTGACACGACATCGCTGCGGCGATGCGGTTCATGGAGACCTGCATGGCATGGAAGAACTACCCCGGTGCGGTACTGGCGACATTGCTGGTCACGCATATCCTCGCGCAAATCGACCGCAACATCCTGCTCGGCTTCTCGTCGACCGTCGTCGCCGAACTTGGCATCAGCAACGCCCAGTACGGACTCCTGGTGGGCGCCGTCTGGGTCCTCAGCTACGCTGTGATGGCGATCGTCATGGGCGCCTGCGCGGACCGCTTCAGCCGCACACGCGTCATCGCGGCGGGACTGGTCGTCTGGAGCGTATGCACGGCGGCGTCCGGTTCCACTCACAGCTTCGGGCAACTGGTGGCGGCCCGCCTGCTCGTGGCGACGGGTGAGGCGGCGCTGGTGCCGGCGGCAGTCGGAATCCTCGCCGAGGTCTTTTCGGCGCGCCGGCGTGCCACAGCGCTCGGACTGTTCTTCATCGGCATCCCGCTCGGGGTCGGTTCGAGCTTCGTGCTGGCCGGCACCGTTGGCGCCGTCTATGGCTGGCGCGCGACGTTCCATGGCCTTGGCGTGATCGGCGCGGTAATGGCCGTGGCCCTCGCGTTCCTCAAGGACGAGCGCGAGCAACATGCGGCCGCCGCACGCAGCACGCCATTCGCCGCACAACTGCGCGAGGTGCTGTGTGTGATGCGTGGCAGCCCCGCGTTGCAACTGGCGATCACCGGGTTCGTCCTCGTGCATTTGATATTCGCCGGCCTCTCGTTTGCCCAGCTGTGGCTCGTGCGCGAACGCGGGCTCGATCCAGCGGGAATCACGCGCCTCATCGGCGGCGCGCAGATCCTGTTCGGCACGCTTGGTGCCGTCGTCGGCGGCGCAGGGGGCGACCGTTTCGCGCGGCGCTTCGCCGGCGGGCACGCAAGCTTCATGGCGTTGCTGGTAGCCGTATGCGCGCCGCTGATGATCGCCTACCGGTTCGCGCCTGCAGGTTCCCCGTTGTTCTACGCCGGAATGTGCGCGGGCGCCTTCCTGCCGCTCGCGGTCTATGGGCCGGCCATCAGCGTGATCCAGAGCCACGTTCCGACGCGCATGCGCTCGACGATCACGGGCCTGACGATGACACTCATCAACCTTTTCGCGTTCGCACTCGGAAACTTCGCTGCCGGCGCGCTGAGCGACCGTCTCGCGAAGGCCGGCGTTCATGCGCCGTTGACCTGGGTCCTGCTCGGGACCGACCTGTTCGCCATTGCATCGTTGCCGTGCTTCCTCGCATTGGCGAGGCACGCCCGCTCACGAGCGGCACCCGGCGATACGGCACCGGAGCGGGCGTGTGTCGGCGCATCACAGCAACAAGCTCAAAACTGAAGGAAGTCCAAACATGAATAACGTTCCCGGGCAAACCCATTCCGGCGAGGGCGTGCTGGCGCAGCGCGTGGCGCTCGTGACGGGCGTGGGCCCCGGTCTTGGCCGGGCGTGCGCGGTCGCGTTGGCCCAGGCCGGCGCGAGCGTGGCGGTCTGCGATGTCGATCCCGAGACCCTCGAGGCGACGCGCGCTGCAGTTGAGGCCGAGGGCGTGCCATGTCTCGCGCTTCGTTGCGACGTGTCGTCGAGTGCCGACGTGCAGCGCATGTTCTCGCAAGTGGCCGTGCGCTTCGGCACGCTTCACATCCTCGTGAACAATGCGGCGCTCACGCCGAACCGGCCGGATGACACGCGCCGGCGCAATCTTCACTACGGGTATATGACTTCGCCCGTGCCACGGCAGTCACTCGGCTTCACGAGCAGCATGAGCGACGAGGACTGGCATCACTATTGGGGTGTGAATGTCCACGGCGTTTTCTACTGCGCGCGTGAAGCGCTCAAGCTGATGGAGCCCCAGCGCTATGGGCGGATCGTCAACGTGGCCTCGATTGCGGGCATCAGCGCAATGAGCGCGCACAGTCCCCACTACAGCGCGACCAAGGGCGCGGTGATCGCGTTCAGCAAGGCGCTGGCAGCGGAGGTGGCCGGCGCAAATGTCTTCGTCAACGTGCTGGCGCCGGGTGGGGTGGCGACGCCCGAGTTCAACGCGTACCTCGACACGATCGGCGACGAGGCGCGCAACCGGCTCTGGCAGATGGTTCCGTCGGGGCGCCTCGGCACCCCCGAGGAATATGCGGCCACCGTTGTCCATCTGGCCAGCGATCACCATTATCTGGTCGGGCAGGTCATCAGCCCGAATGGCGGAGCGGTGATCTGAGTATTTGGCGCATCTATGCGCCGAGTCTGGCGCGATCCACATTGTGCATCGCGCATCGTTCCACGAACTGACAACTGACGAATCCCGAAGTACGCTCGCCGGGGCTGCCCGGAAATTTCAACATTAATTCGGATACCAAATGAAATTGAAGTGGAGTGGCGCTGCAGCGCTTGTCGTGTTCGCCAGTGCGGCGCACGCGCAATCGTCGGTTACGTTGTACGGATCCGTCGATACCGGTTTCCTCTATCAGAGCGCGAACGCCTCGAGCTTTCAGTCCCCGAAGAATAATGGACACGTCTACGAACTCAAGGACGGAGGGATCTATTCGAGCATCTGGGGTTTGAGGGGCACCGAGGATATCGGCGGCGGCTATAAGGTCAACTTCAAGTTGCAAGGCGCCTTCAACACCACCAATGGCAAATCCGGTTTGTCCGATACGCCGGGGGTGACCGTGCTGTTCAACCAGCAGTCGACCCTTGGCGTGTCAGGCCCGTTCGGTGCGATCGACGCGGGCCGCCAGATCGTGCCGATGATCTACGCGATGGCCGACACGGACGTGCGCAGCGCCCAGTACTTCGGCTCCGTCCTGACAGGCTGGCTCGGTCTGAACCAGGCGGCGGGCTGGCAGGGCTTGAGCACGAACGGACCGATTGGCGCGCTCTACGATGACAACGCGATCGTCTACCGCTCGCCGAAGCTCTACGGCGCGTCGCTCGCGCTCGAATATGCGCCAGGCGGGGTGCCCGGCCAATTCCAGGGCGGCACCCGCGAGTCGGCCGTGTTGCAGTACTCGAACTACGGCCTGAACCTCGCGGCTGTCTATTACAACGGGCACGACACCAGCCCGTTCACGGCGAACCTGCAAACCGGCGCGATCGCCACCGCGCCCTCGACTGGCCTGAACAACAACCAGTTCTACTATCTCGGCGGGCAGTACACCTTCCACGGCTTCTCGGTCTCGACGTCATATAGCCGCGCACGCAATCCCTCAAATGCGAACGCGCCCAAAGGGTTCAATCTGGAGATGTATTCCGGCGGGCTCGGCTACAGGTTCAGCCCGGTCTTCAGGATCACCTCGGGCTTCTATTATTTGCATGACCGCAACATGGGCGCCAACCACTCGGCCGAATACGCGCTGGGCGCCGAGTACAACCTGTCCAAGGCCACCCTTACTTACGCACAGGTCGGCTACGTCGACAATCACGGCGACATGAGCCAGACGATCACGTATGGTGCACCGGTTCCGAAAGGCCGGTCGAGCACGGCGGTGATGGTCGGCATCCGCCATAGCTTCTGATACCCATCCGCTCGAAAAAACGGGAGCATTCCATGAAGACAAAGAAGGCGATCAGGAACGCCGGCGCCGCCTTGATCGCGTTGGCATCCATTCACGCCTGGGCGCAGCCTGGCGCGAGCGAAGCGCTCGCCGCTTCAAACGCTGCCGCGATTGCCGCTTCCAGCGGCATGACGGCAAAGAACATCCGCACGCCCAATCGCGCGCTGCGCAGGAAAGTCTACGCGGAGATCGTCAAGCACAAGGAGATCAATGCCGGTGACATCAGCGTCATTGCGAAGAGCGGGGCGGTGACGCTCGACGGCACGGTTGTGGACGGAGCCCAGATCGACAAGGTCGCCGAGATCGCGCGGGGCGTTCCGGGCGTGATGTCCATCACCAACCGGCTGAGCGTCAAGAAGCCGTTCGGCGGCCAGTAGACCGGCAGGCCAGCAGGCGGCGCGACCACCCACGGGCGCGCTGCTTGCCGCGCCAGTTGACCTCGAGACGCCGCTGCCGGCTGCTTACCCGACCATCGCCACGCTCGCTGCGAATGGCTAATGGCAGAAACACTGATTCGCGAGTTTATTTGAGATGACGCGTCATGTCGTAATTGGCGTTGCCGGGGACCTTGCACCCGGCCAGCGCAAGCTTGCCTTTGTCGATGGTCGCAGCATTGTCCTGTTCAACATCGATGGCACGATCTACGCGATCGACAACGCCTGTCCTCACAGTGGCGCCTCGCTCGCGAGCGGAGAACTCGAGGGGCGCGTTTTGCGTTGCCCTGCACACGGCCTGCGCTTTGATCTGCGCACCGGCTGCACGGCGGGTGCAGGCGGCTTGAGCCTGATGAAAATTCGCGTTCACGTAGCCTGCGGGAAGCTGGTCATGAGCCTGGAAGGGCAGTACGCGAGTCCCGGCGAGGCACCGGCATGTCGAACGGCAACGTGATTCGCGGGCGAGAGTCATACACACCTGCAGTAGAAAACGTTGGAAGGTTGGGGGACGCTGCGTCGCTGGATCCGGAAGGTGGTCAACGACGCGACGCGTGCGGTCGAATCAATCGCAGTAGATCCGAATGCGAGACTCCGCGAATTCGCGTCAGCTGTGAAAACGGTCGCGCTTGACGCAGCGTTAACGCGCGAAGAACTCAGCATGAGGGTATGCGCGCTGGCCGACCAGGCGCTTGGCCAACGTGCACCACGTCGGCCAAGCGTGGTTCGCCCACGCCTGCTCGCAAAACGAGGGCAAGCCCGCGCGATACTCGCCAGGTTCGTCCGCCTGCCGTTTGAAGCGCAGACCGTCCATCCCGTCATCAGCGCACTTGACGTGCTGCGGGAACTTTATGCCTGTAAGGGCTACGTGTTACCGGACCGCGTCGTAGTCCGACTCGGGCGGGCCTGGCGAGAAGCGATCGACAGCTATGACCGGTACAAGGCGCTATTGGCTTTCGAATCGGCGACGCACTTTGCGCTGCGCGTCGCATTGCGCAATGGTTCCGTTTTCGTCGCTCGCAGCTTCGCGTTCCGCAACCAGGCGATGCTCCTGATCCCTCCAGACGAATGGAAAACGAAGCGCAATCATTTCTATGTGCATCTGAAGCTGCCGCAGGATTCAAGGGAATTCCTCGGCCCGCTCATCGAGCATCTTGACCAGAGCTTGATCGTGCTGCGCGACGCAACCACGCGCGGCGACGTACGTATCGACAGTGCGGTGCATCTTGATCGCTGTGGCATCTTCTACGATTAACCCATTGTCCTCAACGACCGTCAGGCCGGGGCAGCGATTGAGGGCTTGATTCGTCAAAGCGGTGCCGACGATGTTGTCCAGCTTGCCGTCGATACCCATGGACTATGCGATGGGGCTGTCGCGGGCCTTAGGCTTTGACCTGTGCCCGCGACTCTCGCATCTTCGTGACCGGCGCCAGCACGTCCCGCAGCATCATACTGTCCCTGCAGAGCTTACTGCTGTCACCGACCGCGACGTCCGAATGGATCTGGTTGTGGGCATCCTGGACGAGTTTGTTCGCGTCGCTGCCTCAGTGCAGACCGGCCAATGCACGGTGGTGTAGGCGCTCTCGCGCTTCGGTTCAGCCGCACGCGGACAACCGCTATACAGGCTGCGTCCATATCGGGCGGCTATTCCGCACGATTTGTCTGATCGACTACTTGAGTTGCAGCACGTGCTCAATCGTGGGGCGGAGGTGGATTCGGTGCAGCGGGCGATCCACACCGGCAACATGCCACTGGAACTAGCCGGAAACAATGACCCGCTCGCGGCGGTACCCTCGGCACTGGCGCTGCTCTCCAATACCGTGATGGCGTGGAACACGATCCACATGCAGGGCGCGGACGACCAGATAGAGGCGATGAGTGGAGAATCCGTTCAGGCGAGCGACTTGCGGCGCATCTCGAAGGTATCAACCTGCGCTGAACGTTCATTTTCCCGATCGAACGCTATGCACATCATTTGCTGCCGAGCGCCACCGACCTGAATGCCACGCAGCGACGGCTAGCTTGAACCGCAGCAATCGCCGTCGGTGCGCCGCTACTTGAGTTCCGTCCTATGGGCGCAAGCCGTGCGGCACATCGGCGCGCAAACGCTTCGGCTGGCGATCAAAAATGGAAGGGACCAGACAGGGAGACCGGAGGTGCCTGATTTGGTGAGGTATTTTGACGGGGCGCGCCGCGCAAATCCTCATCAAGCCACGATCAACCTGCCGTCGCAAAATGGATTGAAATCAAGGCTAGGCATACTACCTATGCCGAATCAAGACGCAGCCAGCCCGATCCCCAAGCGAAGCTCGCGTGCCTGCTCCGATACTGCCGTTCGAACGTGCGCGTGCCAACGCGACGAACGTCTGCACTAGCAGCGCCCGGATGCCTATTTGCGTCAGTAGTTTGCTTCCCGCGCGTGGTTAGAACGGGCGTAGCGGGCCGCAATCAGGTTCGCGCCCCTTTCGAACGCTCAGATCAGGCTGTCTTCTTTGCGGACTCGGCCGGTTCGGTTGCCACGTCATCGCCGTTGGATTGTCTGTCGCCATGCGCGGATATCATCAGCACGGGACACCCGGCGATACGCAGGAACCGTTCTGCAACGCTGCCGAGCATGAGTCGGCGCGCCCCGCTGCGGCCATGCGTGCCCATAACGACGAGATCAGCTTTAAAGTCCCGGGCCGCGCGCAGGATGCAGTGCGGAATGTCATCACCCGCCTTTTCGGGCTCGACGATCCGCGGAGTGCCTTGCACGCCATCGCGATCCATTGACGCAAGCGCCTTCTTCATCACGGCCCTCCCTTCATGTAGAAAGGCGTCACGTATGATGCCGTGATCGCTGCCGGGAGCATCGTAAGCCAACAACGGAGCCGCGACGACATAGAGTGGTTGCAACTGCGCTCCGGTTTCCTGGGCCAGTTTGCACGCAGTATCGAACGCCCGCGCCGCGGTCGGGCTGCCGTCAATCGGAACGAGAATTTGCGAGTACATTGGGACCTCGGTGTCGGTGGCACGGTGTGTCCATGATTGCGGTCGACTGGCCTCAGCTGGTTGATTCAAGTCAAACGATACGATGCCCCAGGCCAGCGCGGTCCCGGCGGCTCCGGCTTCACGACACACCTGAGCGAGCGCGAGGGCAGGGTGCAATTCACAGAGCGCAGAGCTTTGACTCAGGTCAACATGGTGGGTGCCTTCCCTTCGTAGGCTGAATAAGCAGGTGGAGGCTGGCTGGCCTTGCACGGGGCCACGCAAACAAAAGCGTGCCCCAAAGTTGTCTTGCCGGGCGACTGGTTCCAGCGTGGTGTCGCTAGCCGGGTCTTCGCGCCAAACGTCGCGCCGGCACGACTTACAGCGGCTTGAGCCAACTGCCCTTTCTTGAAATTCGCCGTGAGTCCTGGCGCTTCCCGACACCCAAATAGGAGACCAGCAATGCGCGCTCTAGATGTAATGACCTCAACCGTCGTTTCAGTAAAGCCGGAAATGCAGGTACGCGAAGCTGCGAAGGTCCTGGTAGACCATGGTATCAGCGGTGTGCCAGTAATCGACAAAAACGGCAGCGTAGTGGGAATGTTGAGCGAAGGCGACTTGATACGCCGGGCAGAACTCGAAACTCAGGAACGCTACCACTCCTGGTGGCTTGATTTATTTTCATCGAGCCGCGATGCGAAGGATTACGTCAAGTCACACGGTAATCTGGTCGCGGAGGTGATGACAACAGATGTCGTTTCAGTTGATGAAGCGACACCTCTCTCCGAGGTCGCCAACATCTTCGAAACAAGACGTATCAAGCGTGTACCGGTCATGCGAGGTGGTCAGGTCGTTGGCATCGTCAGCCGCGCCAATCTCGTGCAGGCTTTGGCGAGTGCCGTCGATGAGCCCCCGCTGGAAGTGGATTCGACCGACCGCGAAATACGGGCGATGCTCATGGGAGAAATTGCGAGCCATCCTTGGGCCTTTGCGGGACAAAATATCGTCGTGCGCGACGGCGTGGTGCACCTGTGGGGATTCTACCGCTCGGCTGTGGCAGTGCAGGCCATGCGCACCGCTGCGGGAGGCATTCAAGGGGTGAAGCGTGTCGAAGACCACACTGAGCCGTATCCGATAGCACCCGGCATGTGACACAAAAAAGGCTAACCTCAACTTCGATCTTGTCAATTTGGTTCAGCAGACGAAGGTCACAAATGCCGCGGTTGAGATCGACGGGCAACGCGAGCGTCGGTCGCCAGCTGCCACAGCATGCTCGATTCAAAATCAATTGATCGAGATCAGTCGAAACTGAGACCGGTTGCTTATCCTGGGCGAGTCGTGCTCCTTCGTTCAGAAGGAGACCGCCGGATAGAACCATCGGATCTTGGGCGCGCATTCGGCGTCACGCAGCTTCACGAACCAGCCGAGCAGAGCTACGACGCATCAGGAAACCAGACGTATGACAAAGCCCATTTATAGAAGGATCCTGCTGGCAGTGGACGGCAGTGGGTCCGCGCGGCGCGCCACGCGGGAAGCCCTCGCTCTCGCAGCTTTCGGTCACGGGCGCGTGCACGCTGTTTACGTTGTCCATAAATGGGGCCTTGCTCCATACGGCGGCTACTTCGATCCCGATGCGCTCGGCAGGGTCCTCAATGAGGACGGTCGCAAGGCGCTGGAAGAAGTGCGGCGAGCGATGGCCGCCCAGGAAGTCACGATCTCCGTCGAAATCTGCGAGACGCTAGGGAAATCTGACTCGATCGTCGAATGTTTGCGGCGCTGTGCGGCCGTGCTGGACGCCGATCTGGTCGTAATGGGCACCCACGGCAGGCATGGCGTGAGCAGGGCAGTGCTGGGCAGTGTTGCCGAGGGATTTCTCCGGATATCTCCATGCCCGGTACTGGTTGTTCGAGGTTAGCGCGAGAGGCAATGCGCGCCGTTCGAAAGAATTGGGAGGCCAGAAGCATTGGAGGCCAAGCTATTTTGGTCACGGCGTATCGATGATGCGAATCGCCGTATATATGAGGCTGACGACTAACAGGTCCGCATCGCCTCCTGGCACTACCATTTCCCGGGTAGGAACTTGGACGCCGCGTTAATTTAACATAATAAAAGTGATCAAACTTTTTTCATTTGGCAGAGATTTTTTTGGTTGGCGGTCGCGGCAACCAGCGCATCGCCATGTCGTCGGACCTGATCCGCGATCGCTAACCAAAAAATCCTCTGCTTTGTCTGGAGGCACCTGAAATACCGATGGCGTCGAGCCCTGACTTGGACACGCGAAACCATCGACGCCGAACTTGAAGCACTGCTAAGCAGGTACGGCACCGATTTTCAAGTCAATTTTTCGTGAACA
>NZ_BAYD01000030.1 GCF_000685075.1 Paraburkholderia oxyphila NBRC 105797 | reverse complement strand
TACGAAAGCGTCGCGGGAGCTGGCCGCGGCGGTGGCGCGAGCGGCTTCGGAGGCGTTGACTTGGGACGTCGAATTCATGATGTAACCTGGGTTCCTTTCTGATCGCGGTACGGCATGTCCTTGCATGGCGTGGGCAAATGCGGGCGCGAGTGGCCCCGCACGGGGCGCAAAAGCGACTCGCGGACTTTAGTACTGCGAACGGAGCTCGTTGGAAACTGGCGCGTCGGTTTCAAATAAGGGGCGGCGCGCTCAGCCGGACTTCGAACAGCAAACTTCTGGCGGAGAGGGGTCGAGCGATCCCTCTTCCGCACGTTGTCTCCTTCCTTCTCCTTCGGTTTTCTTCCGGGGGCGGACGGCCGCCCCGTTCAGTCGATCAGTGGCCGGTCTTCAGCTGCGACCACAGACGGTTTTCGAGGCGCAGGATGTCGGCCGGCATCGGCTTCATCAGCGTCATTTTCTTGAGCACGTCTTCGGACGGATAGACCGTCGGGTCTTGCGCGACCGACGCCGTCACGAACTGGTGCGCGGCCTTGTTTGCGGTGGGATAGAACACTTCGTTGGTGATCGCGGCGTTGACCTTCGGATCTTCGATGTAGTTGATCCACTTCATGGCCGCTTCGGGGTGCGGAGCGTCCTTGGGCACGACCATCACGTCGAACCACAGCAAGCCGCCTTCCTTCGGATTCGAGAACTTGATGTGATACGCACGCTTGGCTTCCTCGGCGCGGCGGTGAGCGATGCCCACGTCGCCGGACCAGGCGAACGCGACGCAGATGTCATTGTTCACGAGGTCGTTGATGTAGCCCGAGGAGTTGAACTGGGTGATGTACGGGCGGACTTTCTTCAGCACTTCGAAGGCTGCCTGGTAGTCGGCCGGGTTCGTGCTGTTGGGGTTCTTGCCCATGTACTGCAGCGTGGCCGCGAAGGCGTCGACGGCCTGGTCGAGGAACGAGACACCGCAGCCCTTGAGCTTCGAAAGGTATTGCGGATCGAAGATCAGCGCCCAGCTATCGACCGGTGCGTTCGTGCCCAGTGCCTTCTCGATGGCTTCCTGGTTGTAGCCGACACCGTCGGTGCCGAATGCCCAGGGCACGCCGTACTGATTGCCCGGATCGGCATCGGCAATCATGTGCATGAGCAGCGGATCGAGGTTCGCGAGATTGGGGAGCTTCGACTTGTCGAGCTTCTGGTAGACGCCGGCCTGAATCTGCTTGGCCATGTAGTTCGAAGTCGGCACCACGATGTCGTAGCCCGAGCTGCCTGCGAGCAGCTTGGCCTGCAGCGTGTCGTCGCTGTCGTAGTTGTCGTACTTCACATGGATGCCCGTCTGCTTCTCGAAGTTCGGGATCGTGTCTTTCGCAATGTAGTCGGACCAGTTGTACACGTTCAGTGCGTCGTCGGCGGCGCGAGCCGTCTGGCTCGAGGTAGCCGTGAGACCCGCACAGACGGCAAGCGCGGCCACTGCGACGGCATGACGAAGATGTCTGACACTCATGTTGAATTCCCCAGAAGATAAAAGTTGGCGGGCGGCGCCCGCACCCCGTTGTGCGCCGCCGGCCCTTAGTTTGCAGCGTTACGAAAGTCCCAGTTGTTGCGCGGTTGCGTCGACGGCCTTCTTCGCCTTCGACACGATTTCATCGATCTCGGCGCGCGTGATGACGAGCGGCGGCGAGAGCAGCATGCGGTCGCCCGTGGCGCGCATGATCAGGTTGCCGTTGAAGCAGAAGTCGCGGCAGATCGTGCCCACGTCGCCACCGTTCGCGAAGCGCTTGCGCGCCTTCGGATCTTCGGCGAGCTGCAGGCCCGCCACGAGCCCCGTGCCGGAGATATCGCCGATGATCGGGTGATTGTCGAAGGTTTCGCGCAGGCGCTGCTGGAAGTACGGGCCGGTGTCCGTCTTCACGCGCTCGACAATGCGCTCGTCGCGCAGCAGCTTGAGGTTGGCGACCGCGACCGCGGCGGCCACCGGATGGCCCGAATACGTGAGGCCATGGTTGAAGTCGCCGTTCTCGATCAGCGCCTTGGCGATGCGGTCGTGAATGCCCACCGCGCCCATCGGCACATAACCGCTCGTGAGGCCCTTGGCCATCGTGATGAGGTCGGGCTCGAAGCCGAAGTGCTGATGCGCGAACCATTCGCCGGTGCGCCCGAAGCCGCCGATCACTTCGTCGGCGCACAGCAGGATGTCGTACTTGCGGCAGATACGCTGGATTTCCGGCCAGTACGTGGAAGGCGGGAAGATCACGCCGCCCGCGCCCTGGAACGGCTCGCCGATAAAGGCGGCCACGTTCTCAGCGCCCACTTCGAGAATCTTCGCTTCGAGCTGCTGGGCGCGCGCGAGGCCGAACTCCTCGGGCGTCATGTCGCCTTGCGCTTCGCCGAAGAAGTACGGCTGATCGATATGGACGATGTTCTCGACCTTCGAGGGCATCTGCTCATGCATGTAGCCCATGCCGCCGAGCGTGCCGCCCGCGATGGTCGAGCCGTGATAGCCGTTCTTGCGCGAGATGACGACCTTCTTCGAAGGCTTGCCTTGCGTGAGCCAGTACTGGTGCACGATGCGCAGCACCGTGTCGTTGCCTTCCGAGCCGCTGTTGCAATAGAAGAAGTGATTGAACGGCTCGGGCGAGAGCTCGGCGAGCAGCGCCGAAAGCTCGATCACCGGCGGGTGCGTGGTCTTGAAGAACGTGTTGTAGTAGGGCAGTTCCTGAAGCTGCTTGTAGGCGGCGTCGGCGAGCTCCTTGCGGCCATAGCCCACGTTCACGCACCAGAGTCCGGCCATGCCGTCGATGATCTGGTTGCCTTCCGAGTCCCACAGGTACACGCCTTTCGCTTTCACGATCACGCGGCTGCCGGCCTTGTTGAGCGAACCCATGTCGGAGAACGGATGGATATGATGCGCGGCGTCGAGTGCGCGGTAGTCGGCAGTCGAGCGCGAGGTTTGCGCGCGCAGCGTCGTCGGCAGTTCTTGCAGCGCGCTGGCGGGGGCGTCGATTCGATAGCTCATCTTTCGTGTCTCCTGTCTATTACACGTGCAGCAGCAAGTGCTTGCGTTCCCACGAACTGATCACGCGGAAATACGCTTCGTATTCGGTTTCCTTGAGCGCGAGGTAGGCGCGCACGAACTTTTCGCCGAGGATCTCCTTCAGCGGCTCCGACGCGCTCATCAGCGTAAGGCCCTCTTCGAGGTTGCGCGGCAGCTGGTACGGCAGCGAATAGCCGTCGGAGAGCAGGGGCTCGGTTGGCTTGAGGTGCTGCGTCATGCCGAGGTAGCCTGCGGCCAGCGTCGCGGCCATCGCAAGGTACGGGTTCGTGTCGACACCCGGAATGCGGTTCTCGATGCGCCGCGCGCCCGGCGACGAGTACGGCACGCGAAAGCCCACCGTGCGGTTGTCGTAGCCCCAGGCGACGTTGATCGGCGCGGCCATGAAGCGCGAGAGGCGGCGGTACGAGTTGATGTACGGCGCGAAGATCGGCATCAGCGCGGGCGTGTACTTCTGCAGGCCGGCGATGTACGCATAGAACATGTCGGTCGCCTTGCCGTCCTCGCCCGTGAAGAGGTTCTGGCCGCTTTCGGAGGACACGATGCTCTGGTGCATGTGCATGGCCGAGCCCGGCTCGTTCTCCATCGGTTTCGCCATGAACGTGGCGTACATATGGTGGCGCAGCGCCGCTTCGCGCACCGTGCGCTTGAAGAGGAACACCTGGTCCGCGAGCTTCAGGGCGTCGCCGTGCAGGAAGTTGATTTCCATTTGCGCGGCGCCGACTTCGTGAATCAGCGTATCGACTTCGAGGCCCTGGATATCGCAGTACTCGTAGATGTCCTCGAAGAGCGGATCGAATTCGTTTACCGCTTCGATCGAATACGACTGGCGGCCTGTCTCCGGACGGCCCGTGCGGCCCACGGGCGGCACGAGCGGCAGGTCCGGATCCTTGTTCATGTCGACGAGGTAGAACTCGAGTTCGGGCGCGATCACGGGCTTCCAGCCCTTGGCCTCGTAAAGTTCCAGGACGCGGCGCAGCACACGACGCGGCGAGATTTCGACGGGCGAGCCGTCGAAGTGGACGCAGTCGTGGATCACCTGGGCCGTGGGATCGACGGCCCACGGAATGATGCGGATGGTCGAAGCATCGGGCACGCACACCATGTCCGGATCGGTGACGCCGGTGAAGCTGCCGTCTTCGGGGTAGTCGCCCGTCACGGTCTGGATCATCACGGCCTGCGGCAACCGCATGGACTCGCCCGATTCGAACTTGCTGCGGGGCGTGATCTTGCCGCGCGCGGTGCCCGCCATGTCGGGGATGATCGCTTCGACTTCGGTGATGTGGTGCTTCTTCAGGAATTCGTCGATTTCTTGCATTGTCGTTCTCTCAGTAGGGTGCGGGCCGGCTCAGGCGTGGGCGGCACGAGGTGCTTCGGCGTTCTGCCGGCCGGCTCCGCCCGGTATTCGGGCCAGCATGCGGGCCCGGCAGGCTTCGCCAAAGGCGCGGAAGATCGCGGTGGATAGCGCGTTCTGCGCGTGCTGCCATTCGGGGTGCCATTGCACGCCGAGTGCGAAGCTCGCCGCATGGGCCACGCTGATCGCTTCGATGAGGCCGTCCGGTGCCGTTGCTTCCACAACCAGTCCGTGACCGGGCGTTTCGATGCCTTGCCCGTGCAGCGAATTCACGCTGGCTTCGCGTGCGCCGCCGGCGAGCCGTTGCAGCAGTCCGCCCTCGACCAGCGCGATGGTGTGCGCCGGCCCGTATTGCGTTTCGAGCGTATCGGCCTTGTTCTCGCGATGGTCGTCGAGTCCATCGACCGCATGCACTTGCTGGTGCAGCGTGCCGCCGAACACGACGTTCATCTCCTGAAAACCGCGGCAGATGGCGAGCACGGGCACGCCCGCGTCGATGGCTGCGCGCATCAGCGGCAGCGTGGTGGCGTCGCGCTCGGGGTCGTGCAGCGTGCCCGCGGCGCTGGCCGCGCCGCCGTAGCGATGCGGCTCCACGTTCGAGTAGCTGCCGGTGAAGAGCAGGCCGTCAACGGCATCGAGGATGTCGGCTGCTGCCTGCCGCGCGCCGAGCGCCGGCAGCACCAGCGCGAGCCCGCCCGAGCCGTCCACGGCCGCGGCGATGTACTTCTCGCCGGTCACGTGCGACGCGTGCGGTCCCATCATCGTGCGATCGGCGGTCACTCCAATCAATGGCTTGGTTCGCATGACTAATGTTTCACTTCTTCTGCCCGTTCAGCTCAAGTGCAAATACTTTTGCAGTGACGCTACGGGCGTGACATGACCTTGCAACCTTGCACGAGGCAAGGCCGCAAGCCTTGGGTGCAGCGCGAAAGTGGCGCTAACGGATCGCGCTGCGCGTGGAGATCATGTAGGCGGTTCGTTTTCTGCCGTTATGCGGCGCAACCGTGGACAGGCGTGCACAGCCACGCCGTTTGCGTGCGGCAGGACAGCTCGCATGCGGTCGACGGCGATGAAAACGAACGGCGCAGGAAGAAGAGGCGCTAGGGCAGCAGCGACGCGACCTCGTCCGTATGGACGGCGATGAAGGCGCGTGCAGAGACGGCGTTGTGGCGCCGAACAGACCGGCGCGAAAGGATTGTGATGACGGATAGAAACAGGCGAGAGGCAAGCCTGCCGCTACTGCCGTCGGCGATGGCGGCGCAGTCACTGCGAAGACACCTCGCATGACTTCGATCCCATCTCACCAGAGGGCCACGGACTCTCACAATTACACTCGACTGGAGTTGTTGATAAATTGCCCGACTTATTCAGCGCGACCTGAATAGTTCGCACTGCATCACGCCAAACATAGGTGTCGTTCGATGTATCCCGCATGAACAGCGTGTTGCGTAGATGTTTCATGCTGGTGGTCATCGTTCGATCGACCTGTTGTCCAGCATATACGAGCCAAAAAGGCCGTCAATTATTTTTTTACGTTTTCGAGTCAGCACTTTCCCGGGTGGCAGGCTGCAAACACCGATGGAATGCGAAATATGGCTACCTTCCTTTATATTTCGAATAACTTACAGGGGTTTCTACTAACGCAAAAAAATACAAACTGATTAGAATATTCAACACGTCCACCGCGCCGTTTTTGCTGTCGTTCGTCCGTCGTTCGCTGCTACCCGCAGCGGTTTTTTGGCGCGCTCCCTGATCAACCGGCTTTCGAACGTGACCGAGTCCGTATCCGTTTCCACTGAAGTCGCAACACGCCTGCGCTACGTGCGCAAGCGCTATGGGTTGTCGCAACGCGAGCTCGCCAAGCGCGCGGGCGTCACGAACGGCGCGATCTCGCTGATCGAGCAAAGTCGTGTCAGTCCCTCCGTCGGCTCGCTCAAGAAGCTGCTCGAATGCATTCCCATGAGTCTCGCGGAATTCTTCACATTTGATCTGAACGAGGGCGCGAGCGTCGTGTCGCGCCGCGGCGAGATGCCGAACCTCGGCAACGCCTCCATCGAGTTCTATCTCGCGGGCGCGAACGTGAAGGACCGCAACATGGGCATCATGCGCGAGGTGTACCAGCCGCTCGCCGACACGGGGGCCGAAATGCTCACGCACGCCGGGCACGAGGGCGGCGTCGTGGTGGCGGGCCAGCTCGAGCTGACCGTGGACGGCACGACCTGGCTGCTCGACCCCGGCGACAGCTACTACTTCGAAAGCCGCCTTCCGCACCGGTTTCGCAATCCCAGCGCGAGCGATGTTTGCGAGGTGGTGTCGGCCAATTCGCCGCCCACTTTCTGACTCGCGCCAATCCGGTTCGCTGCGTGCAGCCGCCGTACGGCCGAAGTTCGATTGATGTTCGATCGAAGTTCGGCCGCGTTCGCGGCACGCAGAACGAATCGCAAATCATTGAGGCATCCTCATGGAAAAGAGAAATCTCGCTTACTGGCAGGACAAGGCCGCATCGCTCAAGATCGACGGCCGCGCATTCATCGACGGCGCCCCGCGCGATGCGTATTCGGGCCGCACCTTCGACTGTGTGAGCCCGATTGACGGCCGCGTGCTCGCGAGCGTGGCCGACTGCGGCGCGGCCGATGTCGACGCCGCCGTGGCCGCCGCGCGCCGCGCATTCGAGCAGGGTGTATGGGCGGGCCTGAACCCGCGCGAGCGCAAGGCGGTCCTGCTGCGCTGGGCCGCGCTGATGCGCGAGCACCTGGACGAACTCGCGCTGCTCGAAACGCTCGACGCGGGCAAGCCCATTGGCGACACCACCACGGTGGACCTGCCGGGCGCGGCCTATTGCGTCGAATGGTTCGCCGAGGCCATCGACAAGGTGGGTGGCGAAGTCGTGCCCGCCGACCATCATCTCGTGGGCCTCGTCACGCGCGAGCCCATCGGCGTGGTGGCGGCCGTGGTGCCGTGGAATTTCCCGATCCTGATGGCGTCGTGGAAGTTCGGCCCGGCGCTTGCCGCAGGCAACAGTGTCGTGCTCAAGCCTTCCGAGAAGTCGCCGCTCACGGCGATCCGCGTGGCGCAGCTCGCGCGCGAGGCGGGCATTCCGGCAGGCGTGTTCAACGTGCTGCCCGGCGGCGGCGAGCCGGGCAAGCTGCTCGCCCTGCACCGCGACGTGGACTGCATCGCCTTCACGGGCTCGACCAACGTGGGCAAGCAGATCATGCAGTACGCGGGCCAGTCCAATCTCAAGCGCGTGTGGCTCGAGCTGGGCGGCAAGTCGCCGAACATCGTGCTGCCGGATTGCCCGGACCTCGATCGCGCGGCAAAGGCCGCGGCGGGCGCGATCTTCTACAACATGGGCGAGATGTGCACGGCGGGCTCGCGCCTGCTCGTGCACCGCGATATCAAGGACGTGTTCCTCGCGAAACTGCTGGAAGCGGCGAAGGCGTACAAGCCTGGCAATCCTCTCGATCCCGCAGTCTCGATGGGCGCGATCGTCGACAAGATTCAGATGGAGCGTGTGCTCGGCTATATCGAGGCCGGACGCAAGGAATCCACGCTGCTGCTGGGCGGCGAGCGCGTGAATGCGTCGAGCGGCGGCTTCTACGTGGAGCCGACGGTGTTCGATACGCGCCATGACGCACGCATCGCGCGCGAAGAGATCTTTGGCCCGGTGCTTTCGGTGATCACGTTCGGCACGATCGACGAAGCCGTGCGCATCGCCAACGACAGCGACTACGGCCTTGCGGCAGCGGTCTGGACGGCGAATCTCACGAACGCCCACGAGATCGCGCGCCGTCTGCGTGCGGGCACGGTGTGGGTCAACTGCTACGACGAAGGCGGCGACATGAACTTCCCGTTCGGCGGCTTCAAGGAGTCGGGCAACGGCCGGGACAAGTCGCTGCATGCGCTGGAGAAGTACACCGAGCTGAAGTCCACGCTCGTGCGGTTGCGCTAAAGGATTCGCGCTTCCCGCGCGGCGGCGCGCCCGTGCACCGGCTGTGGGTGCGCGCGTGCCGCCGCGTGGACTATGAATCCGTCCACTGCGGCGTGCGTGTCTCGCCGCGGTTTTTCCTATCGGGTCAATGCATGTCGGACATTCTTCACGGCGACGGCGCTATCCGCCGCCCAACGCTATACGGCTCCTCCATCGAGAACACCTACGCAGGCGTGCTGTCGTTCATGCGCCGCAACTACACGCGCGATCTCAATGGCGTAGACGTGGCGATCTCGGGCGTGCCGCTCGACCTCGCCACGACCTTCCGCTCGGGCGCGCGTCTCGGCCCGTCCGCGGTGCGTGCCGCGAGCGTGCAGATTGCGGAACTGCATCCGTATCCGTGGGGGTTCGATCCATTCGAGGCGCTGGCGGTGGCCGACTACGGCGACTGCTGGTTCGATGCGCACAATCCGTTGACCATCAAGCCCGCGATCGTCGAGCATGCGCGCACGATTTTGCGCTCCGGCGCGAAGATGCTCACGTTCGGCGGCGACCATTTCATCACGTATCCGCTTTTGATCGCTCACGCCGAGAAGTACGGCAAGCCGCTCTCGCTGATTCACTTCGACGCGCACTGCGATACCTGGCCCGACGATCATCCGGAGAGCCTCAATCACGGCACGATGTTCTACAAGGCTGTGAAGGAGGGGCTCATCGATCCGAAGACCTCGGTGCAGGTGGGCATACGCACATGGAACGACGATTTTCTCGGCATCAACGTGCTCGACGCGCCGTGGGTGTACGAGAACGGCCCGCGCGCGGCGTGCGAGCGCATTCTGGAGATCGTGGGCGAGCGGCCCGCCTATCTCACGTTCGATATCGATTGCCTGGATCCGGCGTTCGCGCCGGGCACCGGCACGCCGGTGCCCGGCGGGCTGTCCTCGGCGCAGGCGCTCGCGATCGTGCGCGGCCTGGAAGCGGTGAACCTGGTGGGCGCGGACGTGGTGGAAGTGGCGCCCGCCTACGATCAGAGCGAGATCACGGCGCTCGCCGCCGCGCATCTCGCCTGCGATCTGCTATGCCTGTGGCGCCAGCGCAAGGTGGCCGGCAAGTGACGCGGCAAGCTCGCACGCAAGAGCATCAGCAAAAGCGGCACCTGTAAAGGCGGCACCTGTACAAACGGCGCACGAGCGCAAGATCAGCGCTCGACGAGCGCGCCCAGGTTGGCGCGCACGCGCTGAAGCATCTGGCCGAACTGCTCGGCTTCTTCGGGCGTGAAGCCGGCCAGCGCTTCCGCCTGCACTTCGTCGCCCACGCGGCGCGCGCCGCCCAGCACGCCCTCGGCCTTCGGCGTGAGGCTCACCAGCAATTCCCGGCGGTCGCCGGGATTGGGCGTGCGCACGACCCAGCCGCCTTCTTCCATTCGCTCCAGCAATCTGCCGGCGGAGATCGGCGCGACTTCGAGCCGTTCTGCAAGGCTCGCCTGGTTCATGTCGCCGTAATGCGCAAGGTACGCGATCATGCGGCACTGCGCGCGCGTGAGTTCGAGCGACGACTTCGCAAGCTCGTCGTAACGTTTGCCATACAGGCGGCCCACGTCGACGACCAGGAAGCCGAAGCGCTTTTCGAGGTCGGTAGTCATCGCGCGATTATACGGGGGCCCCGCGCCGCCTGGCCCGTGAGCGGCACGCAATGGCCCGCAGCGGCATGCCCGTTTTTCCGGATTGCGCCAGCTCGAGCGAGTCGTATAATAAGCAGGCTTACTATTATTTCCCCACGCATCGCCCGAACTCACGATGACCGCAGTCTCGCACGGCACAGCCTCGCAGCGTGGGGCCGTGCCGCTCAATCGCGGCATGATCACGTTGTCGATCATGCTCGCCACGCTGATGCAGACGCTCGACAGCACGATCGCCAATGTGGCCCTGCCGCATATGCAGGGCACGCTTTCGGCGTCGCAGGACGAGATCACGTGGGTGCTCACCTCGTACATCGTCGCGGCGGCTATCGCCACGCCGCTCACGGGGTGGTTTGCCGACCGCTTCGGCGTGAAGCCGCTGCTCGGCGTGGCCATTGCGGGCTTCACGGTGGCCTCGGCGCTGTGCGGGCTATCGGAGACGCTGGGCGAAATCGTCGGCTCGCGGCTGTTGCAGGGCGTATTCGGCGCGTCGCTCGTGCCGCTCTCGCAGTCCATCCTGCTCGACATCAATCCGCGCGAGCGCCAGGGCCAGGCCATGGCGGTCTGGGGCATGGGCGTGATGGTGGGCCCCGTGCTGGGCCCCACGCTCGGCGGCTGGCTCACGGACAGCTACAACTGGCGCTGGGTGTTCTTCATCAACGTGCCGATCGGCGCGTTCGCGTTCTTCGGTGTGTCCACCTTCATGCCCTCGCGCGCGCCGCGCCGCGAGACGCGCTTCGACGTGTTCGGCTTCGCCACGTTGGCGCTGGCCATCGGCGCGCTGCAGGCCTTGCTCGACCGCGGCGAGCAACTCGACTGGTTCGGCTCGCTCGAAATCCGCATCGAAGCGCTCATGGCCGCGCTGGCGTTCGCGTTCTTCATCGTGCACACGGCCACTTCGGGCCCTAATACCTTCTTTCGCTATCAGCTGCTCAAGGACCGCAATTTCGCCACGGGCACGCTCTTCATTTTCGTGATCGGCGCGGTGCTCTACGCCACGCGCGCGCTCTTGCCGCCCATGCTGCAGAACCTCATGGGCTACCCGGTGGCGACCACCGGCCTCGTCACCGCGCCCAGTGGCGCGGGCACCATGCTGGCCATGCTGATCGCGGGGCGCCTGCTCAAGCACGTGGACGCGCGCGCCATGCTGCTGTTCGGCTTCGTGGTGTCCGCCTATGCGCTGTGGCAGATGATGCAGTACACGCTCGTGCTCTCGGCCTCGGATATCGTCTGGCCCGGCGTGGTGCAGGGCTTCGGGCTCGGCTTCGTGTTCGTGCCGCTTTCCACGCTGACGTTCTCGACGCTCACGCCGCAGTTGCGCGCGGACGGCACGGCCACCTACAGCCTGATGCGCAACATCGGCAGCAGTATCGGCATTTCCATCGTGCAGACCTTCGTCACGCGCGGCACGCAGATCGCGCATTCGGATCTCGCCGCGCACATCACGCCGTTCAACCCCGCGGTCCAGCCGATGCTCGCAGCCGGATCGCGGTACGATCTTGCCGTGCTCAACCAGTCGATCACGCAGCAAGCGCAGATGATTGCGTATCTGAACGACTTCAAGATGATGTTCGTTGCGACGCTGCTCGTGATTCCGCTACTCGTGCTGATCCGGCCTTCGTCGGGGAGCGGGGCGGTCGACGCGAGCCACGCGGCGATGGACTGACCTCCAGCGCTTTCTTCGTTCATCGTTCGCGCGGGGCATAGTCTGCGCCCGTCCGCGCGACGCTGCACGGCATGCCCGCGCGTTTCACTCACGCTCACCCGATGCTTTCCGCTGTCTCGATCCTGCTGCCCGTCTTCGGCCTCATCTTCGCTGGCTTCGCTTGCCGCCGTTTCGGCGTGCTCGGCCCCACGGCCGCCTCGGAGCTGAACCGCTTCGTGGTGTGGCTCGCGCTGCCCGCACTGCTCTTCGATATCCTTGCGCACGCAACGTGGCGCGAACTCTTTCAACCGGCTTTCGTTGCAGCGTTCGGCGTCGCGGGGATGACTGTGTTCGCGGCCGTGGTGGGCGTGCGGTGCTTTCTCGGGCGTCCTCTGGCCGATGCCAGCATCGACGGGCTCGCCGCCGCGTATCCAAACACGGGCTACGTGGGCTTTCCGCTGTGCATGATCGCGTTCGGGCCGTCGAGCCTCACGCCCACGACCATTGCGACGATACTCGTGGTGTGCGTGCTGTTCGCGCTCGCCATCGTGCTGATCGAGACGGGCCTGCAAAGCGAGCGCCGCCCGCACCGGCTGCTCATCAAGGTGGTGCGCTCGCTCATGCGCAATCCGCTGCTCGTCGCGCCCGCGCTGGGCGCGATCGTATCGGGCACCCATCTCACGCTGCCCGCGAGCGCGGAGACGTTCCTCAAGCTGCTGGGCGGCGCCGCGAGCCCTTGCGCGCTCGTGAGTCTCGGCCTCTTTCTCGCCGAGCGCCGCGCCAAAGGCGACGCGCCGCCCGAGTCGTCGTGGTGGATCACGCTCACGAAGCTCGTGGCGCAGCCGGCGCTGACAGGGTGGCTTGCCGCGCGCGTGTTCGCGCTGCCCGATCAGCTCGTGGAGATCGCGGTGCTGCTAGCGGCGCTCCCCACCGGCACCGGGCCGTTCATGCTCGCGGAGTACTACCGGCGCGAGGCGCACGTGACCTCGCGCACGATCCTGCACTCGACACTGGGCTCGCTCGTCACGCTCACGCTGATCCTGCTGCATCTGCATCACGGCTGACGCTGCGGGCGCGGGGCGATTGCCTCGAGTGCCGAGCGCAAGGCGACGGCACGATGCTTGAGGCAAGCCGTGCACAATTGCAAGCTACATGTAATGCATGGCGTTGGCTTGTGCTTTCCTGCAAGCGGGCGGTTCCGTTGCCGCGCTGCGCGCATTGCTTTTCCAAAATATGGTTTAATCATTCTCAAAGATCGCTTGAGTATCGGCGCATCGTCCGACGTTCGGCGCATATACTTTTTGCCGAGATGCCGTTTCCTCGGATAACGTAGTTTCTTTCTTCCCGGTTGTCTCTCCTCGAATGGCGTCCCGCTCGCCGGGCTGCCGTTGTCCACGTGCTTGACCCTCTGCGTCAAGCAATTCGCAATCCGAAATGTTGTGCAAGCATTTCTTGCAACGTTCACCGAGGCTTCATATGAAAGACATACAATCCCGCGCTTTCGCGATGCCGTTCACCAACCCCGCTTTTCCGCCGGGGCCCTACAAGTTCGTCAATCGCGAGTTCCTGATCATCACGTATCGCACCGATCTCGAACGCTTGCGCAAGGTCGTGCCCGAGCCGCTCGAGGTCACGGAGCCGCTCGTGAGCTATGAGTTCATCCGCATGCCGGACTCGACCGGCTTCGGCGACTACACCGAAAGCGGCCAGGTCATCCCGGTGATGTACGAGGGCCAGCCCGGCAGCTACACGCACTCGATGTACCTCGACGACCATCCGCCGATTGCCGGCGGCCGCGAGCTGTGGGGCTTCCCCAAGAAGCTCGCTACGCCCCAGCTTGCGCCGCATTCCGACACGCTGGTCGGCACGCTCGACTACGGCCCGGTGCGCATCGCCACCGGCACGATGGGCTACAAGCATCGCGAGCTCGACCTGGCGGAGCAGGCGCGGCGGCTCGCGGGGCCCAACTATCTGCTCAAGATCGTGCCGCACGTGGACGGCTCGCCGCGCGTGTGCGAGCTGGTGCGCTACTACATGAAGGACATCGTGCTGAAGGGCGCGTGGACGGGGCCGGCCGCGTTGCATCTGATCCCGCATGCGCTCGCACCCGTCGCCGACCTCCCGGTGCTCGAGATCGTCGAGGCGCGGCATCTGCTCGCGGACCTCACGCTCGGCCTCGGCGAAGTCGTGCACGACTACCTCGCGCAATAAGCGCCGCACAGTTCCAGCCAATTCCCTCCATTCCTACTCAAGCAAAGCGGAAACAACATGATGAAGAAGCTAGAAGGCAAGACTGCAGTGATTACCGGCGCGGCCAGCGGGATCGGCAAGGAGATCGCCCTGACGCTCGCCGCGCAGGGCGCAGCGGTCGCCATTGCCGACCTCAACGCCGCTGGCGCGCAGGCCGTCGCGGACGAGATCAAGCGCGCGGGCGGCAAGGCCATGGGCATTGCCATGGACGTGACCAGCGAAGAAGCCGTCAACGAGGGCATCGATCAGGTGGTGGCCTCGTTCGGCGCGCTCGACATCCTCGTTTCGAACGCCGGCATCCAGATCGTCAATCCGATTGAAAACTACGCGTTCTCCGACTGGAAGAAGATGCAGGCCATTCACGTGGACGGCGCTTTCCTCACCACCAAGGCGGCGCTCAAGCACATGTACAAGGACGATCGCGGCGGCGTCGTGATCTACATGGGCTCGGTGCACTCGCACGAGGCTTCGCCGCTGAAGTCGGCGTATGTCGCGGCCAAGCATGCGCTGCTCGGTCTCGCGCGCGTGCTCGCGAAGGAAGGCGGCAAGCACAACGTGCGTTCGCACGTGGTTTGTCCGGGCTTCGTGCGCACGCCGCTGGTGGAAAAGCAGATTCCCGAGCAGGCGAAGGAGCTGGGCATCCCGGAAGAGGAAGTGGTCAAGAAGGTGATGCTGGGCGGCACCGTGGACGGCATTTTCACGACGGTCGAAGACGTGGCGCAGACGGTGCTGTTCCTCTCCGCCTTCCCGAGCGCGGCCCTCACTGGCCAGTCGTTCGTGGTGAGCCACGGCTGGTTCATGCAATGAGCGAGCTCGACAACGCCGAGCGGTCCGCGCCTGCCGGGCGCGGCAAGGCCAGGTCCGGGGCCGTGCGCGCTCATCACGCGCGCAGCCTCGACTATGAGACGGTGGCGCTGGTCCTGCAGGGCGGCGGCGCGCTGGGCGCGTATCAGGCCGGCGTGCTGGAGGGGCTGGAAGAGGCGCGCATTCCGCTGAACTGGGTCGCGGGGATTTCGATTGGCGCGCTCAACACGGCCATCATTGCCGGCAACGAGCCCGCCATGCGCGTCTCGCGGCTACGCGAGTTCTGGGAGACGATCTGCAAGCCGGGCTTCACCCCGGCGATGCCTGCCCCGTTCGAACACGCGCTATTCATGGCGTCCGACGCAACACGGTCGATGCTGACGGCGTTTCAGGCCGCGAGCGCCGCCGCGCAGGGGCAGAACGGCTTCTTTGCGCCGCGCGTGCCGGCACCGCTGCCCTGGCTCACGAACGCGCCGGACCGGGTCAGCTGGTACGACACCACACCGCTCAAGGCCACGCTCGAGCGGTTTTGCGATTTCGAGCGGATCAATTCCGGCGAGACGCGGGTGTCGGTGGGCGCGGTGAACGTCGCGACCGGGAACTTCGTCTATTTCGACAACACGCGCACGACACTGCGCGCCGAGCATTTCATCGCTTCGGGCGCGCTGCCGCCGGGCTTCGCGCCGGTCGAAATCGACGGCGAGTTCTTCTGGGACGGTGGCGTGGTGTCGAATACGCCGTTGCACGAGGTCCTCAGCGCGTCGCCACGCCGAGACACGCTGGTGTTCCAGGTGGATCTCTGGTCCGCGCGCGGGCCCGTGCCGCAGACGCTCGAAAACGTGGGCACGCGCGTGAAGGACATTCAGTACTCGAGTCGCACGCGCCTCGTCACCGACATGCTGCAACGCGAGCAGCGCTACCGGCACCTGTTGCGCGAGTTGCTCGAGCGCGTGCCCGAGGCCGTGCGCGAAGGCGACCACCTCTGCAAGGTGGTCGAGGACCTCGCTTGCGGCAAGCGCTACAACGTGCTGCAACTGATTTACCAGCAGCAGAAGTTCGAGCGCGGCGACAAGGACTACCAGTTCGGCAGAACCACCATGCAGAGTCACTGGGACGCCGGGCTGACGGATATCCGCCGCACCCTCAGCCACGACACCTGGCTCGATTTGCCCAGCAATCAAACGGGCTTTGTCACGCACGATATCCATCGCGTCAGCGACTAGCCGGAACGGCGCCGGCGTTCGCGCCGGCGTCGCTTCACATGCGCGGGTGAGCGCTTACTTCACGGCCCCGAGCGCGAGCCCCTTCACCATATAGCGCTGCAGCCACGCGAACACCACCGAGACCGGCAGCGTGGCCGCGAGCGTGGCCGCCATCACGAGTTCCCATTCCACGGTGTATTTGCCGGCCACCATGTCGGTGACCTGCACGGTGAGCGTCTTGTTCTCGGGCGAGCGGATCAGCGTATAGACCACCGCAAACTCGTTCCACGCGCTGATGAACGTGAAGATCGCCGTCACCACCACGGCGGGCACCGCGAGCGGCAGAAACACGCGCAGCACGGCGCCGCTGCGGCTGCAGCCTTCGAGCCATGCCGACTCTTCGAGGTCGCGCGGCACGGTCTGGAAATACGACGAGAGCATCCACACCGCGAATGCAATGTTGAACGCCGCATACGAGATGATCACGCCGATCTTCGAATCGACGAGATTGCCGTCGCCATACGGAATCATCGCCGCGAGCCGGAACAGGCCCACCACCAGCAGGATGGGCGAGAGCATCTGCGTGACGAGCAGGAATTGCCGGTAGAGCCCGCGCCCGCGAAACGGAAAGCGCGCGAGCGCGTAGGCGGCGGGCAGGCTCACGGCCAGCGCGAGCGCCGTGGAAAGGCACGAGATCACGATGCTGTTGCGCAGCGCGACGCCGAAGTTCGCGGCCTGCCACATGTCGACATAGTTTTCCCAGCGCCAGTGCATGGGCAGCCAGCGTGCCGGATAGACGAACACCTCGGAGGCGGGCTTGAGCGAGGTGAAGAACATCACCGCGAACGGGAACAGCACGGCCACCACGAGCGGCGAAAGCGCGAGCCAGCACCAGAGCGAGCGTTTGAGCTTGCGGTTCATGCGAGGTCTCCTTCCGCGCCGCCGCCGCGCTTTGCCTGCACGCGCAGGTAGGCCACCGAGAATGCAAACAGGATCACGAGCATGATCAGCGAGACTGCAGCGGCTTCGCCGGGCCGGCCGAGCCGGAAGCCCAGCTCGTAGAGGTAGGTCACGAGGATGTGCGTGCTGTCGTCGGGGCCGCCTTGCGTCATCACCCAGATGATCGGGAACGAGTTGAACACGTAGATCACGTTGAGCAGGATCGCCATGTTGATGAAGGGCTTGAGCAGCGGCAGCGTGAGCTGGCGGAACTGCTGCCAGGCGCTCGCGCCGTCGATGCGCGCGGCTTCGTAGATGTCGCCGGGCACCGAGGAGAGGCCGCCCAGCAGGATCGTCGTGGTGAACGGGATCGACACGAGTATGCCCACGGCAATTTCGACCGGGAATGCGTATTGGGGTGTGGCGAGCCAGTGGATCGGCCCTGAGATCATGCCCAGCCGCTGCAGCGTGACGTTGACCATGCCGTAGTCGTCGTTGAAGGCCCAGCGCCAGACCACGGCGGTCATGGTGAGCGAGACCGACCACGGCAGCATGACGATCGTGCGGGCAATGCCACGTCCGTAGAAGTCCTGATTGAGTATCAGCGCGACCGGAACCGAGATCGCCACGGTGCCCACCACAACGCAGAATGTCCAGATCAAGGTGTTCTGGAGCGCGCTCAGGAACACCGGGTCGGCGAACACGTTATAGAAGTTCTGCAAGCCGCTGAAGCCGCGAATCTGACCGAAGCGCGAGACATCGTGCAGCGACTGGTACACGATGTTGAAGATCGGGTAGCTGATGATGAACAGCGCCAGCGCGAGGCTTGGCACGATCAGGAGCCAGGGGGCGCGGGGCACGGCGACAGCACGTTGTGAGCGGCTCATGCGGTTCCTGGCGCGGGTGGGGGCGGGCGCTTCGCCGGTCGCCGGACCGGCTGGCGGCGTTTGCTTCAGGGGACCCATAGTCATGGCGTGGAGCGTCCGGTGTTGCGGTCGTTACATGGGCGAACCGGCGCGCCGCGTAGCGATCACTATGCTACGCCACGCGCCGGTTCTTGCGGCGATAAAGCGCCTGCCTGATGACGAAAAGGCTGACGCAAAAACCGCCGAAAAGGCAGCCGCGCTTACTTGCCGAGCGACTTGTTGGCTTCGGCGGCGGCCTGGTTCAGCGCGTCGGCGGGCTTGGCCTTGCCGAGGTAGATCGACTGCATCGCGTTGGTCACGGCCTTGGCGGTGTCTTCCCAGCCCGTCACGGTCGGCGCGAAACGCGCGTGCGGCAGCAGCGCGACGAACGCCTTCGTATCCGGATCCTGGAACGCCGGGTCGGTGGCTTCAGCCTTCGTCGTCGGCAGGAAGCCTTCGGTGCTCGTGAACTCCACGCGCGGTTGCTTGGTGAACAGGAAGTCGAGGAACTTCCAGGCGCTCTTCTTCACCTTCGAGTTCTTGAACATCATGATCGAGTCCGTGACCGCATAGGTCGCGGGCGTCGTGCCCACCGGGATCGGGTCGATGCCGTACTTGATGTTCGGTGCTTCCTTCTTGAGCTGCTTGGCAAGGAACGGCGCCGAGATCATCATCGCCACGCGGCCCTGCTTGAAGAGGTTCTGCACGTCTTCGCGGCTGTAGCCCGTCACGCCCGGCTCCGTGAGCCCTTCGTCGATCATGGTCTTGTAGAGCGTGGCGGCCTTCACGCCGGCCGGCGAATTGAACGCGGCCTTGCCGTCCTTGCCCACCACTTCGCCGCCGTTGGTCCACAGCGCGTAGTAGAAGTACACGTCGGTTTCGATTTCCTTGCCCTGCAGGCCGAAGCCCGCGATGCCCTTGGCCTTGAGCTTCTTCGACGCCTCGATCACGTCGTTCCAGGTCTTCGGACCGTTCGGATAGCCAACCGAAGCGAGCATGTCCTTGTTGTAGTAGAGCGCGCGCGCGGAAGCGGCGATCGGCAGGCCGTAGATCTTGCCGTTGATCTCGCCGGGCGCGAGGAACGGGCCGATGAAGCGGCTCTTGAAGTTCGCATCCATGTAGGGATCGAGCGGCTCGGCGATGTCGTCCTTCACGAAGTCGAGCAGCCAGCGCGTGCCGATGATCGCGAGGTCGGCGTTTGCGCCGCCGGAGATGTCCGTTTGCAGCTTCTGTTGCAGCGAGTCCCAGTTCACGTCTTCGATCTTGATCGTGGTGCCGGGATTGGCGGCTTCGAATTCCTTGGCCATCTTCTCGAAGTACGGGGCCGTGGCGTCGCTGTAGTGGGCGACGGTCACGCGGACCGTGTCGGCGTGCGCCGCAATGGTGACGCCTGCGAACGTGAGCGCGACGGCGAGCTTGCCGAGCGTGATGGATGCACGTGCCTTAAACGCCATTCTCTGTCTCCTGTGTTGACGGGAACGGGTGCAGCGCACCGCGTCCCATCCCATGCGGGGTGGTTGCTGGTTGGTTTTTCGGTTCTTGCCGCCGCCGTCGCCCGGCCATCGGATTGTTCGTATTGCGTTGTTTGAAAAAATCCTACAGGATGAAAAAAATGTTGTCACCTGGGAAACGCGAGATTGTTTTGGGCACCTGAAATTGCCTAACATGCTGTAACGCAGGGGGAATTCATGCGGCATCGCAGCAGCGGGCCGTGCGTGTAAACCCGCAGCCAAGGTCGCACGAAATACCACTATGTAGGAAATTTACAGATCGGCCGCTGGTGCCGGCCGGGTCTTTCGAATCATTCGCGGAGAGTCGACGATGAGCCGGGTGGTGCTGGTGACGGGCGCGTGCGGCGGCATTGGCCGTGCGCTGTGCAAGCGATTTCACGAGGCTGGCGATACGGTGCTCGCGCTCGACCGCGACGCGTCGGGTGTGCAGGCGCTGGCGGACGAGCTGGGCGCCGCGCGCCTCGAAGCCCTGGCCGCCGACGTGAGCGATCAGGCTGCAGTGGCAGACGCGGTGGCGCGCGCCGTGGCCGCGCGCGGTCCGGTGGACGTGGCCGTGGCCAACGCGGGCGGCGCGCTCGGCACGACGCTCGCGCACACCGACGCCGCGAGCTGGCGGCGCGACGTCGACCTGAACCTGAACGGCACCTACTACACGGTCGAGTCCGTGCGCGCCTCGATGATCGAGCGCGGGCGCGGCGTGCTCGTGCTGATCGGCTCGGTCAACGGGCTCGCCGCGCTGGGCCACCCCGCGTATAGCGCGGCGAAGGCGGGGCTCGTGAGCTACACGAAGGCGCTGGCCATGGAGCTCGGGCCGCATGGCATCCGCGCGAACATCGTGTGCCCCGGCACCGTGAAGACGCCCGCCTGGCACACGCGTGTGACGCAGCATCCGCAGATCTTCGAAGAACTAAAGAAATGGTACCCGCTCGGCGACGTGGCCACGCCCGAGGACATCGCCGACGCCGTGCAGTTTCTCGCCTCGCCGCAGGCGCGCGTGATCACCGGCGTGGCGCTGCCGGTGGACGCGGGCCTCATGGCGGGCAACCGGCTGATGGCGAACGAGCTCACGCTCGATCCGTTCTGAAGCGCGAACCCAAGCGCGCGCAGCGAAGATGGGAAGCGCACGCAGCAAAACACACGCACGGCAAGCAACGACAGCCCACGAGGACAGCATGGCAGCGGTACAACTGAACGGCATCTACAAGCGCTACGGCGACACCCAGGTCGTGCACGGCGTGGACCTCGACATCGCGGACGGCGAATTCGTCGTGCTGGTCGGGCCTTCGGGTTGCGGCAAGACCACGCTCATGCGCATGATCGCGGGCCTCGAAGACATCAGCGGCGGCGACCTCACCATCGGCGGCACGCGCGCGAACACGCTGCCGCCGCAGCAGCGCAATGTCTCGATGGTGTTCCAGAGCTACGCGCTTTATCCGCATCTCTCGGTCTACGACAACATCGCGTTCGGGCCGCGCATCCGCAAGGAGCGCGAAGACGGCTTCAAACCGCGCATCGAGGCCGCGGCGAAGATGCTGAACCTGTCGAGCTATCTCGACCGCTTGCCGCGCGCGCTCTCGGGCGGCCAGCGCCAGCGCGTCGCGATGGGGCGCGCCGTGGTGCGCGAGCCTTCGCTGTTTCTCTTCGACGAACCGCTCTCGAATCTCGACGCCAAGCTGCGCGTGCAGATGCGCACGGAAATCAAGGCGCTGCATCAGCGCCTGCGCAACACGGTGGTGTACGTCACGCACGACCAGATCGAGGCGATGACCATGGCCGACCGCATCGTGGTCATGAATTCGGGGCGCATCGAGCAGATTGGCAAGCCGCTCGATCTCTACGACAAGCCGGGCAATCTGTTCGTGGCGAGCTTTCTGGGCTCGCCTTCGATGAATTTCGCCTCGGGCAGCGTGATGAGCGACGCGCGCGGCACGGCGCTCGTGCTCGAGGACGGCGTGCGCATCGCCGTTCCAGAGGGCCGCGCGCCAGCGGGGGCGCGCGTGACGCTCGGCATCCGCCCCGAGCACATCGAAACGCAGGGCGGCGACGTGCCGTTCAACGTCGAGGTCATCGAGCCGACTGGCGCGGAGACCCACTTGTACGGGAAAATAGGCGGCACGACATGGTGCGTCACGACGCGCGCGCGACCCGGCATCGAACCGGGGCAGCGCATGACGCTGGGTCTGCCACTCGCGCACCTGCATCTGTTCGACACCGAAAGCGGCAAGCGGCTCGATTGACGGTCTGAACATGGGTGCCAAGCGTCGGGCCTGGCGTGACGATCGTGACCCTTGCACCTTCCACGGCTCATCCACGGAAAACAGCTTGCCGGTCTCCAACCTGATCCATCACATCCGCAACGTAGCGGAGTCGCTGCGGCCCGCCGAACGCAAGGTCGCGGAGATGGTGCTCGCCGACATCGACTTCGCGATGCGCGCGAGCATCACCGAGCTCGCGCTGCGTGCCGAGGTGTCCGAGCCTTCGGTCACGCGCTTTTGCCGCGCGGTGGGCGCACACGGGCTGCGCGACTTCAAGATGCGGCTCGCGCAGAGCGCGGCCGGCGGCATGCCGTTTGCCGCGGCGCGGGAAGTGGCGTGCGGCGACCTCACGCAGGTGGGCACGCTGCTCGACAGCGTGGCGGAGCAGGTGGTGCAGGGCGTGAAGCACGCGCGCGCCTCGCTCGATCCGGCCGTGTTCGAGGCGGCGGTGGCGGCGCTCGGCAGCGCGCGGCGCGTCTACTTCTTCGGCGTGGGTGCGGGCTCGGGGCTCGTGGCGCAAGATGCGGCGCTGCGCCTGTTGCGTCTGGACATTGCGGCGAGTGCGTTTACGGACGCGCATTTGCAGCGTCTTTATGCCGGCTTGCTTGAACCTGGCGACGTGGCGTTCGCGATCTCGCAGTCGGGTCGCAGCGTGGAGGTCAACGAGAGCATCCAGATTGCCAAGGAGCGCGGCGCGACCACCATCGCGCTCACGAATGCGGGCTCGCGGCTCGCATGGGTGGTCGATATCCCGCTGCTCTTGCGTGTGCCGGTTTCGGAAGCGCCTCAAGCGCCGGGCGTGTCGCGCATCGCGCATCTCGCGGTGGTCGACGCGCTGGCGATGGGCGTGGCGCTCGGGCTCGGGCCGAAGACGCTCGAAAAGATGCGCGACGCGCAGGCGCGCGGTGGGTCGGATGGTGTGGAAGTGAAGGAGTAAGCGGCTCGCGGCACCGGGGCTAGCGTGCGGCTGCCTATCGTTGACGCTTCGCGAGCCTCACCGGCATGGTGTCCGGCACCATCGTGAACTGCGAGATCTCATTGATCTTCGCCGGATCGATGGCCATCTCGATCTCGAACTCGTTCATCAGCATGGAAAGCGCGAGGCGCATCTCCACCGTCGCGAGATGGCGCCCCGGGCACACACGCGGCCCCGCGCCGAACTGCAGATACGCGCGCACGTCATGCGGGCCGCTCTGGGGCTCGTGCTCACCCTTGCGCATCCAGCGCCACGGATCGTAGCGCTGCGGATCGACGAAGTTCTTCGCATCGACCATCGCGGGCCGCGCCACGAAGAACATGCGCGTGCCCTTGGGCAGGGCCACGCCGTCGAGCACCACGTCTTCGAGCGGCTCGAACGAGTGCACGGCCGCCACGGGGCGCAGGCGCGTCGCCTCGATGCAGATCGCCTCGAAGAGATCGAGCTCCTTGAGCGTGGCGTAGTCCGGGCACACGCTCGCATCGCCCAGCACGCGGTGCGCCTCTGCGCCCAGATGCGTCTGCAGATGCTTGTCCGCCGCGAGATACGGCAACGTCCACGCGATCGAATCGGCCGTGGTGTCCTCGCCCGCGAGCAGAATCGTCAATACGTTCGCGCGGATCTGTGCATCGGTAATCGGCGCGGCGCCGGGTTGCGCGTGGGCTTGCTGCTGTTGCACGAGCATCGCTTCGAGCAGGTTGCGCGGTGTCTCCGCGGGCTCGTCGCGCATGCGCTCGCGGGCGCGCGCCATCATCGCATTCACATGGCGATGCACTTCGGCCAGCGATTGATCGAGCTTGCGGTCCGCAGGCAGCTTGAAGTAGCGCCAATATGGAAAGAGCGCGTTGATACGGCCCATCACGCTCGGCAAGATGCGCTCCAGATGCTCTTGAATCACGCCGTGATCGCGCTCGAGCGTGCGCGGGTCTTCGCCGAACGCGAGCGCGCTCGTCACGTCCACGGTGTAGCGCTTGAGGTCGTCGGTCATCTCGACGGTCTCGCCGCGCTCGGCTGCGCGCAGCCAGCGCGAGCGCAGCCGCCCGGTGATCTCGGCGAGCGTGGGATAGAACGCCTTGATGGTTGGAATCGAGAGCGCCTGCATCACGAGGCGCCGCTGCGGCTCCCACGCCGCGCCCTCCGCGGAGAAGAGCCCGTTGCAGCCCATCTCATCGAGCACCGCTTCGATGGGCTGATAACGCCGGTAGCGGTGCGGGCGTTCGCGCATGATCTGCTGGATCAGCTCGGTGTCGGTCCAGATCGTGATGGGGATGCTGCCCACCTGGAAACGATACGGAGTGCCAAGCTCTGCCGCCCAGCGTTCGAGGATCAGATGCAGCCGCGAAGGCGAGAGCTGCAGCAGATTGCCGACGAGCGGCAGGCCGCGCGGGCAGGGCAGGTCGGCAACCTGGCGCTGCGTCGCGTGGGAACCGGTGGAGGCCGTGCTCATGAGCGCTTCCTTGGGGGCTGCAGGTGGGCTGCCTGGTATTCGCTTTGGGTTTGCTGCTTGTTTGCTTTCCTGCCGCCTGGCTGAAAAGGCCCAGTGGCGCGCTGCCCGGTACCGTGGCGCAGGATGCCGATTATAGCGGCGCGGCCCCCGCCACGTAGCCGAAGCGGCGTGACAGGCGCTCGGCCGCCGCGGCCAGCCGCTGGGCGCTGTCGCCTTCGCTGGCCGTGTCGAAGTTGCCGGACGGCCCCATCAGCGCGAGCACGAGGCACACGCTGCCGGTGTGATCGAACACGGGCGCGGCCACGGTGCTAATGCCGGGGATCGGATTGCCGAGCGCCGTGTCGAGCCGTTGCGCGCGGATCGAGGCAAGGCGTTCGATGTAGCGTGGGTCTTGTGCTGCCTGTTGCGATGGAGACGGCGATTGCGCCGGCGCGCCGGCAAGGCGCAGGCCGTCCTGCGCGAGCAGCTCGGCGCGCACGTCGTCGTCGAGCCAGGCGGCGAACACGCGGCCGATGGCCGTGTTCACGATCGACATGACCGTGCCCGGCCGCAGGCTCACGTGCAAGGGCCGCGGTGATTCTTCGAGCCGCACGACCGTGGGCCCGAGCGGCCCCGGCACCGCGAGCGCCACGCTCATGCCGGTGCTGGCGGCGAGGTCGACGAGTTCGGCGTCGGCTTCGCGCACCGGCGAGAGGCGCGCGAGGCCCAGCAGGCCCAGTTCGAGGCTCAAGGGACCGGCTTCGTAGCGGCCCGCCTCGTCGCGCCCGAGCAGGCCCGTCTTGAGCAGGCTCACCAGATGGGGAAAGGCCTTCGCGCTCGGCATGCCGGCGGCCGCCGCGAGATCGCGCAACGAGAGCGGCGTGCCGGCCGCGACGAGCGCGGCGAGCAGCTCGCCCGTGACATCGAGCGCCTGGATGCCGCGTTGCGGCTTGTCGGCGGATTCCGCCGCAGCGGAGGTTTCGGCGCGGGCGTCGTCCGTGGCGCTGGACGGGGTGCGGGCTCGGGGCATGGTGGCGGGTTCAGTTCGAATCAGATGCAGGGGAAGCCGCAAAGGCGGCTACGGCGATCTCGTGCGCGGCTTCACGCAGCGCGCGCACGAGCGCGCCTGCCGGGCGCACGTCGAGCGAGCCGCTCGCGCCGACGGCCGTGAGCGTGAGGCGCAACGCGCGCTGCGGGTCGAGCACCGGGACGCAGACGCTGCTGACGCCGGGGCTGGGCGCGTCGACGCCGAGCTCGAAGCCGCGCGCGCGGATGGCGTCGAGCGTGGCCGCGAAGTCGCCTGGGAGGTTGTCTGGGAAAGCGGCGTCGCCTTCAGGCGCGGCAGGGTGCTGTTTTGACGCCGCTTTGCCGGCCGCCGCTGCGTTGGCCGCGCCGGGATCTGCCGTGCCGCGCCAGACCGGCTGTGCCGTCTGGTTGGTCCACATCGCGCGCAGCGCGGCCTCGTCGAGGAACGCGCAGAACACGCGGCCCGTGGATGTGTCCGGCAACGACATCACCGTGCCCACGTGCAGGTTCACATGCAGCGGCAGGCTCGCGTGCTCGTAGCGCACGATGGTCGGCCCCTGCGGCCCCGCAATGCACAGCGCGACGCTGCAGTTGTGCGCCTGCGCGAGCGCCGCCGAGCGCGGCACGGCCTCGCGTAGCGCGGGCTCCTGCGCCAGGCGCAGCAGGCCGAGGCGCAGCGCGAGCGGCCCCGCCTCGTAGCGCCCCGAAAGCGCGTCGCGCTTGATCAGGCCGAGCCGCGTGAGGCTTACCAGATAGGCGTGCGCCTGGCTCGACGCGATTTCGGCGCCCGCCGCGAGATCGCTGGGCGCGAGCGGCACGCGGGCGTCGGCGAGCACGCGCAACAGGCGCGCGCCCACTTCCACGCTCTGAATGCCGCGCTGCGTCTTCCCGCCACCGGCGTCCGCGTCGGGCGAACAGGGCTGCGGCGGCCTGGCGGCGTTGCGAGGGGTCTTCACTCGTTGTCCCGGGCTGAAAAAGGGTCCATGTTAACCGAACGGCGCGTGAACACCGGTCATCGGCTGATTTGCATATGGCTAGTGTATTCGCTATTGACAAATAAAAACGGGCGGGCGATCATGGCCTCACCCCGACAAAACAGCGGTTCATTCACATCCAGACGGGGCGAGACAGTCCGGCGGGCGCCGTACGCGCTTCCCGGCACCCGCTGGCGCATGCGCCAGGCCTCGCTCCGGTATTCGCTCCCCAACCGATACGGAGACTCAGATGGCAAAGGCGTTCGCATCGCAGGCCGATCTCGAAGAGAAACAGGTCACCTTCACGCAGCTCTCGGAAAACGCCTACGCGTACACCACGGAAGGCGATCCGAACTCGGGCGTCATCATTGGCGACGACGGCGTGCTGATCGTCGACACCACCGCCACGCCCGCCATGGCGCAGGACCTCATCGCGAAGATCCGCAGCGTCACCGACAAGCCCATCAAATACGTCGTGCTCTCGCACTATCACGCGGTGCGCGTGCTGGGCGCCTCGGCGTATTTCAAGGAAGGCGCGCAGCAGATCATCGCGAGCCGCGGCACCTACGAAATGATCGTCGAGCGCGGCGAAGCCGACATGAAGTCGGAGATCGAGCGCTTCCCGCGCCTCTTCGCGGGCGTGGAGACGGTGCCGGGCCTCACCTGGCCCACGCTCGTGTTCGAGAAGGAAATCACGCTGTTCCTCGGCAAGCTCGAAGTGAAGATCGCGCACCTGGGCTCGGGCCACACGAAGGGCGACACCGTGGTGTGGCTGCCGCAGCAGAAGGTGCTGTTCTCGGGCGACCTCGTGGAATACGACGCGGCTTGCTACTGCGGCGATGCCCAGCTCGAGCAATGGCCCGCCACGCTTGAAGCGCTGCGCTCGCTGGGTGCGGAAAAGCTCGTGCCGGGCCGCGGCCCCGCGCTCGTCACGCCCGATGAAGTGAACAAAGGCCTCGACTATACGAAGGACTTCGTGACGACGCTGCTCGCGCAGGGCCGCAAGGCGGTCGAGCAGAAGCTGGACCTCAAGGACGCGATGGCGCTCACGCGCGAAGCGATGGACCCGAAGTTCGGCCATGTCTTCATCTACGAGCATTGCCTGCCGTTCGATGTGTCGCGCGCCTATGACGAGGCGAGCGGCATCACGCATCCGCGCATCTGGACCGCGCAGCGCGACAAGGAAATGTGGGACGCGCTGCAGGATTGAGGCGGGTGCGGGGGAAGGACATGGACGGGAGACACAAGGATGATCGACTATCAGACGCTGACCTTCGAATACACGCGTTGTAGTGAGCAAAGCCCGGATGCCGCCGCGTGCGTGCGTCCGGTAGTGGTGGTGGGCGCGGGGCCGGTGGGTCTCGCCACGGCGATCGACCTCGCGCAGCACGGCTTGCCCGTGGTGCTCGTGGACGACGACTGCACGCTCTCCACGGGCTCGCGCGCGATCTGCTTTTCGAAGCGCTCGCTCGATATCTTCGACCGGCTCGGCTGCGGCGAGCGCATGGTCGATAAAGGCGTGAGCTGGAACGTGGGCAAGGTGTACCGCAAGGACGAACTGGTCTACACCTTCAACCTGCTGCCGGAAAGCGGACATCACCGGCCCGCGTTCATCAATCTTCAGCAGTACTACGTGGAAGGTTTTCTGCTCGAACGCGCGCAGGCACTGCCCAACCTCGAGATCCGCTGGAAGAACAAGGTGACGGGGATCGCCCAGCGCGGTACGCCGGGCGCGGACAAAGCGGATGAGGCGCACGTGGCGCTCGAGATCGAGACGCCCGATGGTCCGTACGAACTGCTCGCGCGTTACGTGGTGGCGGCGGACGGCTCGCGCAGCCCGGTGCGCAAGCTCATGGGCCTCGACAGCCACGGCCGCACGTTCAAGGACCGCTTCCTGATCGCCGATGTGAAGATGGAAGCCGACTTCCCCACCGAGCGCTGGTTCTGGTTCGATCCGCCGTTCCATCCGAACCAGTCGGTGCTGCTGCATCGACAGCCCGACAACGTCTGGCGCATCGACTTCCAGCTCGGCTGGGACGCCGATCCGGTGCTCGAAAAGACGCCCGAACGCGTGATTCCGCGCGTGCGCGCGCTGCTCGGCCCCGACGTGAAGTTCGAGCTGGAGTGGGTGAGCATCTACACGTTTTCGTGTCTGCGCATGGATAGCTTTCGTCACGGCAATGTGCTGTTCGCGGGCGACTCGGCGCACCTCGTTTCGCCGTTCGGCGCGCGCGGCGCGAATAGCGGCTTCCAGGACGGCGAGAACCTCGCCTGGAAGCTCGCGATGGTGCTGGAGCAGCGCGCCTCCGACGCATTGCTCGACACCTACGCGAGCGAGCGTGAATACGCCGCCGACGAAAACATCCGCAACTCCACGCGCTCGACCGACTTCATCACGCCCAAGAGCGCGGTGAGCCGCGTGTTCCGCGACGCCGTGCTGACCCTCGCGCGCGAGCATGCGTTCGCACGGCAGCTGGTGAACAGCGGGCGGCTTTCGGTGCCCGCGGTGCTGCACGAATCGACGCTCAATACGGCCGATGAAGAGACGTTCGCGGGCCAGATGGTGCCGGGCGCGCCGTGCGCCGATGCGCCGGTGGCCGATGGGCAGGGCGTGCCGCAATGGTTGCTCGCACAGCTCGGCGGGCGCTTCGCGGGGCTGCTGTTCTGCCGCGCGGGTTCCTCGCTCGAAAGCGACACGCGTGCGGCGCTCGATGCGCTTGCGCGAGGCCCGGTGCCGATGCATTTCGTAGCGGTGCTCGATGGCGAGGGTGCTGCGCCAGAGGGCTTGCCGCCGGGCACGGCGGTCGTGCGCGATGCCGAGGGGCTTGCCGCGCAACGCTACGGCGCGCAGGACGGCGCGTTCTATCTGATCCGGCCGGATCAGCACGTGTGCGCACGCTGGCGCCGTGCCGACGCGCCGCGTGTCGAGCGCGCGCTGAAGCGGGCGCTGTGCGTGGCTGGTACGGCTTGATGCGGTGATGCGGTGATGCGAAAGGCGGGCGCACGCGAGGTGTGGCCGCCTTTCGATTTCATCGCGCAGATGACAAGAATTCAGCCTTGCATGGAGACAACGATGCTCAACACTCAACCCAACCTCACGCGCCCTGACGACTTCTACGAGGCGCTTATCGACATGCATCGCGATCTCGACGAGGCGCAGAGTCAGTCGGCCAACGCGCAATTGATTCTGCTGCTCGCGAATCACGTGGGCGACCATGAAGCACTGATGGAGGCGATCCGTTTCGCGCGTGCCGGCGTGGTCGCGCCGCCCGCGAATGGAGCTGTCGGAAAGCTTGCGGCCTGAGCACGCGCTTCATCGACGAAAGCCTTAAGCAACTCAAACATGGCCGGGCGCATCGCTTGCCCAGCCACCATTTCGCGTGATCGCGCTTTTGCGGGCGCAATCGTTTGCGCACGCCGATTTCACCAGCAAACCCATCGCGCGCAACGTTTGCCGCGTGAGTTTGCCATCGACCGGGCCACAACCCCTGCGTGTCGCCTTGCAAACCGATTCAAGAACCCCCACTCGCAAGCCGTAAACGGCAATGACGAGAGACCCCGTTTGACCGCGCCGGCGTAGACCGGCCAGCTTACGGGATCGAAAAGAAAGACATCCGCTACGGGGTATTACCTTGAATCGCAGTCAAACATGGTCGCGCACCGCCGCGCCGGGCGAAGTGATCTATTCGGAGGGCTTCGCGGGTGAGCGCGTGCTCTTCGTCATCGCCGAAGGAAAAGTCGAAATCTCCACGCGTTGCGACGAAAAGCGGGTCGTGACCGCAACGCTCGGCCGAGGCGAATTCTTCGGGGAAAGCGCATTGCTGGGAACCGAGCCGCGCCCGAGCACCGCCAAGGCGCTGACGTTTTGCCAGTTGACCGTCGTGCCCGCGAGCATCATCGAAGACGAGCTCGAACGCGTTACGCCGCTCCTGCGCCACGTCTTGCGCACGATGATCCGCCGCACGAAGGCCAAGGACGATCTGCTCGCCACCTACACGCACGCCGACTTCCTGCCGGGCATTCTCTCGTATGCCCATGTGCTCTCGCTGCTTGCAGGCACCGAGCGTGCCGAGCGCGGCGAGGGGAAGGGCGGCTGGCCGCGCCAGGGTGTGGCAACGGGCGAGGTCAGCGTGGCATTGGCCGAGGTCGTGCAGAAGTGCCGCGCCGTGGCGGGGCATTCGCGCCCGCACGTGATGGCGATGCTGCGCCGCATGGAAAAGCTCAATCTCGTCGTGATCGAGGCGGGCCAGGCGTCTTCGAATCTGGCCGGCGGGAATGCTGGCGAAGGCGCGCTGGGCCGCCAGGTCGTCACGTTCGATCCCGTTCGTATCGTGGAGCGCGCCTCGCTGGTCGCCGATCACGACCTCGACGTCTCGATCAACAGCGAACTCGAACTGATCGAACTCGCCGACCTCGAAGCGCTGATCGGCGTCGAGCGCAAGCTGCTGCTCAACAAGCTTTCGCACGACGAGATCGCCGAGGAGCTGTTCGCATTCAGAAAGTCGAAGGTGCTCAATTTCGTCGAGCAGAAGGGCGTGTCGTATTTCACGCAACGCGCGAAGCGCGGATCGGGCGAGCTCAACGCGCTCGACGACCTGTTGTTCGTCGATCAGCGCACGCTGTTCGAGGCCGTCAATTCGCTCGATAGCTACGACCTCGCCAAGCTGCTTGCCACGCTCGAAGACAAGGCGGTTTCCGAGCGCCTGCTCTCGGTGATGTCGGAGACGCGCAAGAACGAGGTCTCGTGGCTCATGCGGCGCGAAATCAAAGCCGATCCGGTGGAGATCGAGGCGATCGAGCAGCGTCTTGTCGGCGCGGTGCGCGAGATCAAGACGAAGGGCGCGCAGTAAGGGGGGCGTATGGATCTGTCGACTTTATTCGGAGTCCTGCTGGGTGGCGCGGCCGTCGCGATCGGCTTTGCGCTCGAAGGTGGGCAGTTCACCTCGCTGCTGCAGCCCGAGGCGCTGCTGGTCGTGCTGGGCGGCACGCTGGCCGCCGTGATGATCCAGAACCCGTGGGCGCGCTTCTTCGACGCGGTCCTGCGCCTGCGCACGGTGTTCGTGCGCGCGCAGCAGGTGGACGAAACGAGTCTCGCCGCCGTGCTGGAATGGGGCGACCAGGCCAAGCTCAACGGCCTGCTCGCGTTCGAGTCGATGGACTGGCGCGGCATTCATCCGTTTGCGCGGCGCGGGCTCGAACTGCTGGCAAGCGGCGTCTCGACCGCCGTGCTCGAAGATGCGCTCAATCGCGAGCTGGAAGCGTATGGACGCACGCATCTGGCGGCCGCGCGCGTCTGGCAGCAGGCGGGCGGTTATGCGCCGACCTTCGGCATTCTGGGCTCGGTGCTGGGCCTCATCCAGGTGACTTCGCATCTGGTCGAGCCTTCGCAGCTGGGGCAGGGCATCGCGGTGGCGTTCGTCGCCACGCTCTACGGACTCGCGCTGGCCAATCTCGTGTTCCTGCCGCTCTACGGCAAGATGCGCACGCACATCGAAAGCGAACTGCGGCTGCGCAAGCTCTATCTGGACGGCTTGCTCGCCATTTCGCGCAAGGAAACGCCGCATACGATCGCGACGCGGCTCGCAGGCGAAGTGGGGGGGCGCGGGGCCGGCGTGCCCGGCGAGGCGAACGCGTGGTCGCGGCAAGGCGCGCCCGCAAACGCGCCCGTAAACTGAGAACGTAGCGCGCTTTCCCCCATGAAGATCTCATCCGAAAGCCGGCCGGCGCATGACATGCTCTTGAGCGCCTTTGACCGCGAAGAGGACGAAGGCGGCGAGCAGTCCGGCCGCTGGCTGCTCTCCTACGCGGATCTCATCACCACGATGATGGTGCTGTTCCTCGCGCTCTACGCGATGCAACTCGCGAAGCACAGCGAACAGGCGATCCGTACGCAGTCGCTGGCGGCGCAAGCGCAGGCCGCCTCCGCGCCGGCCGCGAGGCCGCAGGCCGCCGCAAGCGCGTTGCTCGCGTCGCTCGACCCGCTGCGCGAGCGCGGCGAGATCACGATCGTGCCGGTGGCGCACGGCGTGGAAATCGGCATCAACGCGAAGATCCTCTTCAACGCCGGCGACGCGGCGCTGCTGCCCGATTCGTTCGGCGTGCTGAGCCGCATCGCGCGCGTGCTGGCGCAGGTGCCCAACGGCAACATCCTCGTCGAAGGGCACACCGATAGCACGCCGATCGCGAACGCGCGCTATGCGTCGAACTGGGAGCTTTCTTCGGCGCGCGCGGGGGCCGTCGTGCGCTATCTGGTCGAGCGGGGCGTCGAGCCGCATCGGCTTGCCGCGATAGGCCGGGCCGACAACTTTCCGCTGGTTGCCGGCACCGACCCCGCAAGCCGCGCGCTCAACCGGCGCGTGACGATCGTGGTGCAGTATTGACGTTGCTGTCGCGACGGGGCGCTCAGGCGGGCTGATCCCCCTCGCGATGCACCGGCTGCGTCTCCTTCAACTGCTTCGCGAGCCGCGAGGCCTGCAGATAGCCCGGATTCGCGGGCCGCTTCAGATAGCGCCCCGCGCCGCGCCGCGCGCGCAGGTCGCCGTCCGCCCACACGAGTTCCCCTTGCGAGACCGTATGCGTGGGCACGCCACGCACCGTCATGCCTTCGAACACATTGAAGTCCACGTTCTGATGATGCGTCTTCACCGAGATCGTGCGCGTGGCCTCCGGATCCCAGACCACGAGATCCGCGTCCGAGCCCACGGCCACCGCGCCCTTGCGCGGATAGAGGTTGAAGATCTGCGCCGCGTTCGTGGACGTCACGCGCACGAACTCGTTCGGCGTGAGCCGCCCCGTGTTCACGCCCTGATCCCATAGCACGGCCATGCGGTCTTCCACGCCGCCACACCCGTTAGGAATCCGTGTGAAATCATTGCGCCCCATCGCTTTCTGCGAGGCGCAGAACACGCAGTGATCGGTTGCCGTGGTGTGCAGCAGGCCGCCTTGCAGACCGCGCCAGAGCGCGTCGCGATGCTCCTTGGTACGGAACGGCGGGCTCATCACGTGCGCGGCCGCGCGCGTCCAGTCGGGGTCGCGGTACACGGCCTCGTCGATCACGAGATGGCCCGCGAGCACCTCGCCGAACACGCGCTGGCCTTCGGCGCGCGCCCGCGTGATGGCTTCGAGCGCCTCTTTGGCGGAGACGTGCACGATATACACGGGCACGCCCAGCACCTGCGCGATGCGGATCGCACGGTTCGCGGCCTCGCCTTCCACCTCGGGCGGACGCGAGAGCGGATGCGCCTCCGGTCCGGTGAAGCCGCGCGCGAGCAACTGCCGCTGCAGCTGAAACACGAGCTCGCCGTTTTCGGCGTGCACGGTGGGCAGCGCACCCAGCTCGAGCGAGCGCGCGAAGCTGTTCACGAGGACCTCGTCGTCGGCCATGATGGCGTTCTTGTACGCCATGAAGTGCTTGAAGCTCGACACGCCGTGGTCCTGCACGAGCAGGCCCATGTCGCGGTGCACGCTTTCGTCCCACCACGTGACCGCCACGTGAAAGCCGTAATCGGCGGCGGCTTTCTCGGCCCAGCCGCGCCATTCGCGGAACGCGTCCATGAGCGGTTGCTTCGGGCTCGGAATCACGAAGTCGATGATCGACGTCGTGCCGCCCGCCAGACCCGCCGCCGTGCCGCTGAAGAAGTCGTCGCTCGCCGTCGTGCCCATGAAGGGCAGTTCCATGTGCGTATGCGGATCGATGCCGCCCGGCATCACGTATTGGCCGCCCGCGTCCACCACGGTCGCGCCGGCGGGCGCGTCAAGGTTCTCGCCAATCGCCGCTATCGTGCCGTTCTCGCAGAGCACGTCCGCGCGATAGCTCTTGTCCGCGTCGACGACGGTGCCGCCTCGAATCAGGATCGCCATGATGCTATGTCTCCTTCGGTTGTCTGTCCGGGCCAGGGCCTGTTCACGCTAATAACAGGCTCACGAACGTGCCTTTCCGGTCGCAGTGCAAGGAGCACGGCGCGCCGTTTGGCCGAGCCAAACAAGCGACGCGCGACGCCGCAATGCGGCCGGAAAGACACGTTCCCCAATTAACTATTTCCATTCCACGGGCTGGCCGCCAGAAGGGCCGATCGCCGCGTCATGTTCCTCACGAATACGTCGAGTATTCGCTTCGTCGCAATCCTCGCGCTCGGCCCTTCTGGCGGCCAGCGCGAGCCTGTTATTAGCGTGAACAGGCCCTGGCTCATGCACTCGCGATGCTCGGCCTGCGGCTCTTGCTGAGCTTCATCAGCACGCCATAGACGACGGCCGCGATCGCGAGTCCCACGAACCACGCATACGTATAGAGTCCCTTGAACGCGTCGGGCACCGAGGGGAAGGCGTTCGGGAACGCGACGTTCAAAAAGCCCGGCAGATTCGGCAGCACGCCCGCCACCAGCGCGATGACGGCGGCCAGGTTCCAGCCGTTCGAGTAGGCGTATTCGCCGTTTTCCTCAAAGAGCTGCGCAGTGTCGAGCCGCGTGCCGCGAATGAGGAAGTAATCGACCATGAGAATGCCGGCCACCGGCCCGAGCAGCGCCGAATAGCCCACGAGCCACGTGAAGATATAGCCCTGCGTGGTGGCGAGAATCTTCCACGGCATCATCACGACGGCGATGGTGGCCGTGATCAGGCCACCGGCCTTGTACGAGATGCCCTTCGGCCAGAGGCTCGAAAAATCGTAGGCGGGGCCGACCAGGTTCGCCGCGAGATTGCAGCACATGGTATCGAGCGTGAGGATGACGAGCGCGATGCCCACGCCGATGCCTTCCATGCGGCTCGTGAGATCGATGGGGTCCCAGATCGCCTTGCCGTAGATCACGACGGTGGCCGATGTCACCACGACCGAGACCACGGAGAGCAGCGCCATCGGCACCGGCAAGCCCAGCGCCTGGCCCACGAACTGGTCCTTTTGCGTCTTCGCGAAGCGCGTGAAGTCGGGAATGTTGAGTGCGAGCGTAGCCCAGAAGCCCACCATCGCGGTGAGGCTCGGCCAGAAGGTGGCCCAGAACAGCCCGGCCTTCTTGCCGCCCGCCGCGAACTGTGAGGGCTGCGAGAGCATGGAGCCCACGCCGCCCGCCTTCGAGCAGGCCCACCAGACCAGCGCCACGCACATCACGACCTTGATGGGCGCGGACCAGCTTTCGAGCCAGCGGATCGAGTCGGTGCCGTGCAGGATGAAATAGAGTTGCAGCGCCCAGAAGATCAGGAAGCACGCACCCTGGGCGATCGAGATGCCGAGAAACGGCAGCGCGTCGCCTACCAAAGCGTTGTGCGTGAGGATGTTGGCGAGCGTGTAGATCGCGCTGCCGCCGAGCCACGACTGAATGCCGTACCAGCCGCACGCCACGATGGCGCGCAGCATGGCGGGCAGCTTCGCGCCCTGGGTGCCGAACGACGAGCGTACGAGCACCGCATAGGGAATGCCGTATTTCGCGCCGGCATGGCCGATCAGCAGCATCGGCACGAGCACGATCATGTTGCCGAGCAGCACCGTGAGCACGGCCTGCCATGGCGACATGCCCTGCTCGGTGAGCCCGGCCGCGAGCATGTAGGAGGCGATGTTCATCACCATGCCCACCCATAGCGCGCCGAAGTGGTACCAGCGCCACGTGCGCTGCGCGGCGCCCGTGGGCGCGAGGTCGTCGTTGTATAGCTCGCTGGCGCTGCGGCGCGCGCTCGCGTCGCTGTCTACACCACCGCTTGCTGCTGGCTGGCTCATGGTGCGGTTTCTCCGTGACTGCTCGTTTCGGTTGGGATGGTGAGGTTCAGGCCGCCTTCGGATCGGCTACGCGCGCCGGATTGTTCGGATGCGTGGTCCAGTTCGCGTAACGGCCCGAGTCGACGCGCTCCATCGTGATGCATTGGTCGACCGGGCAGACATGCATGCATAAATTGCACCCGACGCAATTCGCATCGACCACCTCGAAGTGGCGCTTGCCGTCGCGCGTGGCCGTGATGGCCTGGTGCGAGGTGTCCTCGCAGGCGATATGGCACAGGCCGCACTGGATGCAGCGGTCCTGGTCGATGCGGGCCTTGATGTCGTAGTTCAGGTTCAGATATTGCCAGTCGGTGACGTTTTGCACGGCGCGGCCGCGAATCGCGTCGAGGTTCGCGTAGCCCTTTTCGTCCATCCAGTTGGAGAGCCCGTCGATCATGTCGTTGACGATTCGGAATCCGTAGTGCATGGCCGCGGTGCACACCTGCACGCTGCCCGCGCCCAGCACCATGAATTCGGCCGCGTCGCGCCAGTCTGAAATGCCGCCGATGCCCGAGATCGGCAGGCCATGGGTTTGCGGGTCGCGCGCGATCTCGGCCACCATGTGCAGCGCGATCGGCTTCGCGGCCGGGCCACAATAGCCGCCGTGCGTGCCCTTGCCGTCCACGGTGGGCAGCGGCGCCATGGCGTCGAGGTCCACGCCCACGATCGAGTTGATGGTGTTGATGAGCGAGACGCCGTCCGCGCCGCCTTTGTGCGCGGCGCGCGCGCCGTGGCGAATGTCGGTCACGTTGGGCGTGAGCTTCACGAGGCAGGGCAGGCGCGTGCCTTCCTTCACCCAGCGCGTGACCATCTCGATGTATTCGGGCACCTGGCCCACCGCCGCGCCCATGCCGCGCTCGCTCATGCCGTGCGGGCAGCCGAAGTTGAGCTCGACGGCGTCGGCGCCGGTGTCTTCCACTAGCGGGAGGATCCATTTCCAGTCTTGCTCGTTGCACGGCACCATCAGCGAGACGATCAGCGCGCGATCGGGCCAGTCGCGCTTCACTTGCGCGATCTCCTTGAGGTTCACGTCGAGCGGCCGGTCGGTGATGAGCTCGATGTTGTTCAGCCCCGCGATGCGCTGGCCGCGCCAGGTGGTGGCGCCGTAGCGCGAGCTCACGTTCACCACGTGCGGGTCGAGCCCGAGTGTTTTCCAGACCACGCCGCCCCAGCCCGCCTCGAAGGCGCGGTTCACGTTGTAGGCCTTGTCGGTGGGCGGCGCGGAAGCGAGCCAGAACGGGTTCGGCGATTCAATACCGGCAATCGTGCAGCGTAGATCGGCCATGATGCGGCTCCTTGTCGATCCGGAGTCAGCGCTCGAGTGCTTGCTCCGGTCCCATGCAACGCATGGGGCGTTCGTTTTATCGGGTGTACGCGTGGTGCTCGCGCGGCTCAAGCCGCTTTCGCCGCCTGCGCGGCGAGATAGCGATCGATCGCGCGCGCGGCGAGCTTGCCGTCCTGCACCGCCTGCACGGTGAGGTCGGTGGCGCCGTGGCCCGCGCAATCGCCGCCTGCCCAGACGCCTTCGAGCGAGGTCGCGCCATCGGCATCCACGGCGATGCGCACGCCGCCATCGGTCAATTGCAGCGCTTCGAGCCCTGCTGGCAGCAGTTTCTGGCCAATCGCCTTGAGCACCATGTCCGCTTCGATGCGCTCGATTTCGCCGGTGCCTTGCAGCGTGCCGTTCGCGTCGAGCGCCGTGCGCTCGAATTCGACGGCCTCGACTCGGCCCGCGCCCATGATCCGAAGCGGCTTCATCCACTCGACGATCGTGACGCCCTGGGTGCGCGCGAATTCCTGCTCGGCCCACGTGGCGCTCATCTGCGCGCTGCCGCGCCGGTAGGCGAGCGTGACGTGCTCGGCGCCGAGCTTGCGGCTTTGCACAGTGGCGTCGATGGCGGTGTTGCCGCCGCCGATCACCACGACGCGGCGGCCCACGGGCAGCGCGGCCAGGTCACGCGCCTCGCGCAGTTCTGCAATGAAATCGACGGCGTCGCGCACGCCTTCGAGCGCTTCGCCTTCGATGCGCAGCGCCTGCGTGCCGCTCAGGCCGATGCCGATGAACACCGCGTCGTAGTTCTCGTGCAGCGCCTCGAGCGTGAAATCGCGGCCCAGTTGCTTGCCTGTTTCGATCGAGATGCCGCCGATGGAGAGCAGCCACTCGACTTCGCGCTGGGCGAAATCGTCGATGGTCTTGTACGCGGCAATGCCATATTCGTTGAGCCCGCCGGGCTTCTCGCGCGCGTCGAACACCGTGACGGTGTGCCCGGCCAGCGCGAGCGTATGCGCGCACGCGAGCCCCGCAGGACCGGCGCCGACCACGGCCACGTGCCGCCCCGTCTCGCTCGTGCGCTTGAAGAGCGGCACTGCGCCTTCAGCCTCGCGCGCCATCTGGAAGTCGGTCGCATGGCGCTGCAACGCGCCAATCTGAACCGGTTCGCCATCCTGATGATTTCGCACGCAGGCGCCTTCGCAGAGGATCTCGGTGGGGCATACGCGCGAGCACATGCCGCCGAGCGGATTGGCGCTCAGGATATCGCGCGCCGCGCCCTTGAGATTGCCGTTGCCGATCTTGCGGATGAAGCTCGGGATATCGATGCCAGTGGGGCAAGCCGCGACGCAAGGCGCGTCGTAGCAGTAATGGCAGCGGTCGGCGGCGACCACCGCGGCGTCGGCGGAAAGGGGCGGCGAGACATCGGCGAAATTGCAGCCGAGTTCCTCTGCGCCAAGGCGTCCTGCAGCGATGCCGTGCGTGGCACGCGAGTTCGAGTGGGACATCCGGATGCTCCTTGCGAGGCAAAACACGGGTCCACCGGCTGCGCGCGGTGCGCGGCAGCCGGTACGTGGGGAAACTGCGGGTTGGCTACGCGGCTCTATGGCCGCTCGTGATGCTCGTGATGCGTTATCCAGGCTCGCACGCGCGTTCGAGCATCGCGTGCAGCAGCACGTTCGCGCCGGCTTCGATCCATTCCTGGGTCGCGTCTTCGACTTCGTTATGGCTGATGCCGTCGATGCACGGCACGAACACCATCGAAGTGGGCGCGACCGTCGCGAGATAGCACGCGTCGTGGCCCGCGCCCGAGACGATGTCGCGGTTCGAATAGCCGAAGCGCTCCGCCGCCGCGCGCACGGACTTCACGCAAGCCTCGTTGAACGGGACCGGCGCGTAATAGAAAATCTGCTCGACCTGGGCTTCGAGCTTGCCTTGCTCCGCGATCTTCGCGATGCCTTCGCGCAACTCGGCGTCCATCTTCGCGAGCACTTCGTCTTCCGGATGGCGGAAGTCGATGGTGAAGAACACGCGGCCCGGAATCACGTTGCGCGAGTTCGGATGCACCTGCATCATGCCGACCGTCGCGCATGCGAGCGGCGCATGGCGCAGGCCGATTTCGTTGACTAGCTGCACCACGCGCGAGGCGCCGAGCAACGCGTCGCGGCGGCGCGGCATGGGCGTGGGGCCCGCGTGCGCCTCCTGGCCCGTGAGCACGACTTCGTACCAGCGCTGGCCTTGCGCATCGGTCACGACGCCTATGGTCTTGTGCTCCGCCTCGAGTATCGGCCCCTGTTCGATGTGCAGTTCGAACGCCGCATGAATCTTGCGCCCGCCGCACGGCAGCTCGCCCGCATAGCCAATGCGCTGCAGCTCTTCGCCGATGGTCTTGCCGTCCACGTCCTTGCGCGAGAGACCGTAATCGAGCGTGAACACGCCCGCGAATACGCCCGACGCCACCATGGCGGGCGCGAAACGCGAGCCTTCCTCGTTGGTCCAGATCACCGTCTCGATGGGGTGCTCGGTCTGGATGCCATGATCGTTGAGCGAGCGGATCACTTCCAGGCCGCCAAGCACGCCGTAGATGCCGTCGAAGCGGCCGCCCGTGGGTTGCGAATCGGCGTGCGAGCCGGTCATCACCGGCGGCAGGTCGTTGTTGCGGCCCGCGCGGCGCATGAAGACGTTGCCCATCTGATCGACGCTCACTGTGCAGCCCGCTTCCTTCGCCCACTTCACGATGAGGTCGCGGCCCTGCTTGTCGAGGTCGGTGAGCGCGAGACGGCAGACGCCGCCTTTCGCGGTCGCGCCTATCTTCGCCATCTCCATGAGGCTGTTCCAGAGACGCTGACCATTCACGTGAATCGCGGTGGTCAGCGCGGCTTCGCTTACTGTGTTCATGCGTGCTCTCCTGTTGAGCATTCGTGCCATCGTCTGGGGCGCATTGCGCTACAAAGGTGCATGCGTCTCGCCGGTGGGTCCACGCCGTTGAACTGCGCTAGTCGAATCCTGTCCGATTGGACAGGTTGTAGCCGATAAACTTCGAGAATTCAATGCGGTGTTACGAGCGAAAAGCGTGCCATCGATGTTGCAGTGCGTGAAACCGCACACACGGCACGCAGGTTTACCCTGAGGCTGGTCATGGGCATACGCACGTTGTGCTTACGCCATGACTACAATGAAACCGGTGTTGCGTGGCGGACAATGCGCGCGATGCCTTTCCATCCTTGAGCGGACCGAACACCATGCGCGACGACGACACGAACACGCCAGCCGCGAACCTTGCAATGCGCACGACCGCGAACGTGCGCGACGACCCTGATGCAACGCACAAGCCGCGCCGCAAGGCGTCGATCCGCGCGTCGAACGAAACGCATCTGCTGGCGTGCGCGGAGGCGGTTTTTGCGGAACGCGGCTTCGAGGGCGCGAGCACGGCGCTGATTGCCGAGCGTGCCGGCTTGCCCAAGGCGAACCTGCATTACTACTTCCCTACGAAGCTCGCGCTCTACTGGCGCGTGCTGGACGATCTGTTCGAGGAATGGAACGCCGCTGCTGACACCTTCGACGCGAGCGACGACCCGGTCGTCGCGATAGGCGGCTACGTGCGCGCGAAGATGGAGCTTTCGCGGCGCCGGCCGCTGGGCTCGAAGGTATGGGCGAACGAGATCATCAGCGGCGCTACGCACATGCAGGACATTTTGCTCAAGCGCGTGAAGCCGTGGATGGAGTCGCGCGTGCAACTGATCGAGCGCTGGATCGGCGAAGGACTGCTCGCGCCGGTGGAGCCGAAGACGTTGCTCTTCATGATCTGGGCGACCACGCAGCATTACGCGGATTTCGAAGCGCAGATTCGCGCGCTCGCGGGCAAGCGCGCGCTTTCCGCTGCGAGCTTCGAGGCTACGACTGAAGAGGTCGTGAAGATGATTCTGCGCGCGAGCGGGGCGCGTTCACCGGATGCGTGAGCTGCGTGGCAAATTTGATATGGATGTCGAACTAACTGGCGATGTGCTCACTCTTCGTCACCAACCCGGTGGGAGTTTGGGCGGGCGGTGTGCCGGGCCTCCCATTCGCGGCGCGTTCGGGCCAACTCTCGGGCTAGCAATTCTTCGTCTGGAAGGACCATATGATATTCGGCCGCGAGCACCTTATTCGGCAGGCCTTCAAGGGCATATCGTGCGACCGCAGTATTGGTTCGAGCACAAAGTATTAGCCCTACCGGTGGATTTTCACCCGGAAGCGTCCATTGGTCCTTTGCGTAGTTGCAGTACATGTGCATCTGGCCCACATCCGCGTGATTGAGTTCAGTTAGCTTGAGATCGATGATGACGAGGCATCGCAAGCGCCGATGAAAAAACAACAAGTCGACGCGAAACCAGCTGTCACCGATTCGCAGGCGTCGCTGGCGGCCCACAAATGCGAAGTCGCTGCCGAGTTCGAGCAGAAAATCTTCGAGCCGGTGGATCAGTGCTTCCTCGAGCTGCGTCTCGGAATATTCGTCTTTCAAGTCGAGGAATTCGAGAACGTACGGATCCTTGATTGCTTCTTCGGGCGTGACGATGTCGCCACGCTGCGCGATGCTGCCCTTTTCGAGCATCGCGCGCTTGTTTTGAGACATCAGCGTGCGAGTGTAGAACTGGCTGTCAATCTGCCGACCCAGCTGGCGCACGCTCCAACCACCGCGCAAGGCCTCGGCTTCGTAAAAGCGACGCTCTTCAGGCGAACGCGTGCGCCTCAGCAGGTAGACGTAATGTGTCCATGAAAGCGGAAAGGCCTCGGCCAGATGCTGGAGCGAAAAAATCCGAATCGGTGATTCGGATTTTTTCGCCGGCGTATTCGCGACAGATTTCCCAATCACCGATTCGGAAATCACTGCGGGGGGGTAGTTCTGGAAGAGCAGACGCATCAGTTCGAGGTTATCAACCCCGAAGCCGCGTCCGAACCTTGTGGTCAGGTCGGCGGACAAGCGCTGGAGGAGCGCATGTCCATACGTCGCGCGATTCTTTCCAGCTTGCTCTGATTCGACGATGCGACGGCCGATCTGCCAATATGTCGCGGTCATCAGCGTATTGACGCTGCGCGCCGCGGCCTGTCGACCCTGTTCGAGCAGTGCGACCACGTCGCCGAGGGTGTTGCGATAGTCGCCCTCAGGCAAGGGAATATCGTTTGTTGGTTTCATTCGGTGTCTATCTCCCAAGACGCCCGCTGGCGGCGACTTTGGTATAAAGCGGACGCGTTTGCGTCATAACCCGGCGTATGTTTACGAGGTGCCGCGACCGCCTACCTCAGTTCCTCCAGGAGCGACAGTCAATCGGGCCGTCCTTGTCGATTGTTCATTTGCCTTCGCGAACACGTAGCCTACCGCGATGAGCCTTTTCGCCGTCAAGGGGAGATTGTCTTACTCGTCGTCAGCTCGTAGCCTACACAAGCCGCCCGATGCATCGGGATGGGCGCAATTGCTGTGGAAGGCAACATGGCTCACACCTGCATCGACGCCACGTCCTTCATGCAGCGCAGTGCGAACATCGAGCGGCTGTGCCGGATGCTCGAAATGCGATAGAGCTTTTCGCGCAGGAAGCGCTCGTAGCCCGCGGTGCCGTCCACGGCCACCTTGATCCAGTAGTCGTATTCGCCGGAGACGAGATACGCCTCCAGCACCTCGGGCAGCGCCGCGAGTTCCGCGCCGAAGCGCGCGAGCGCGTCGTCTTCGTGGCGGTCGAGCGTGACCTCGAGAATCACGATATCGGCGAAACCCAGCTTGCGCTGGTTCACGAGCGCGACATAGCCGTCGATGTAGCCGTCGGCTTCGAGCTGGCGCGTGCGGTTCCAGCACGCCGTGGTCGACATGCCCACCTGCTCGGCCAGCTCGGCGTTGGAAAGGCGGGCGTTTTGCTGGAGCGCGCGCAGGATCTTGCGGTCGTGGTTGTCGAGCGTTTTGGGCGGGCGTTCGCGGGTGCTCATGATGAATGGAATTCTCTACAGGAAATCGCCATTCTAGCGGAATAAGATTCCGCAATGAGGGGCCTTTTACCCCAAAACAGGAAGCCTTTACCGGCCCATCCCCGGTATATTTTCCACATGCCTTCTTGTCCGGCACGACCCACGCGGCCACCTCCCCGCGCTGGGGTGCGCCGCCGCAGCCACGAGCCGCGGTGGACCGTCTGAGCCGGTTTCCGTTGCACCCTGCGGCGGCCATCGGGCGTTGCGCGCGTTCATCACGCAGCCAGCGACGTCCGATCGGGCAGATGGCATTTGAAACCGCGCCTCGAGCGCGGTTTTTTGTTGCCGGTTTTTGATCCTCAAGCGCCGTCCGTCACCACGTTTTCGCCCGAACTCCCAGAAATGCCGCTCCAGCTGTATTTGTCGTTTCTCGCCGCCGCGCTGGTCCTCGTCTACACCCCCGGTCCCGTCAACGTCCTCACGATGAGCCACGCGCTGCACGCCGGCTGGCGCCGCGCGCTGCCTTGCGTCTGGGGCGGCACGCTCGCGGTTTTGCTGCAGCTCGTCTTCACTGCCCTCTGCCTGAATTCGCTGCTCCTCATTAGTGAGCACTCACTCACGGTGCTGCGCTGGGTGGGCGCGGCCTATCTCGTCTGGCTCGGCTGCAAGCAATGGCGCAGCCGCACGCTCGGGGGCGAGTCCGGTAACGAGCCCGCGGAGCAGGCGCTCACTTCCCGGCGGGATCTGTTCTGGCGCGGGTTTGCCACCTCGGGGCTCAATCCCAAGACCTTGCTGTTCTTTCCGTCGTTCTTTCCGCAGTTCATCAGCGCGGATGCGTCCTGGAGCGCGAACCGGCAGTACCTCGTGCTGGCGGCGACGTTCGCGCTGGTGTTCGCGGGCGGCGTGGCGTCGATGGCGCTGTTCTCGCACCGGTTGCGCCATGTGCTTCAGCGGCCTCGGCGCCTGCGCGCGGTCAACCGGCTGATGGGCGGTTTGCTGGTGGGGATGGGTGCGATGATGGCGGGCTTGCGCTAGGCGCGCCGCACGTCTGGCTCGTGAGGCATGCACCGCATGCCCGGGCGGGCATCCGGACCGTGTGTGCTGGCGCTGCAGATCGGTGTGCGCGGGTGGGCGCAGAGTGGGCGCTTACTTAGTGCGTCGTGGCTGCGGCCGGTGCGGCGTTCGAGGCGGGCGCGCTGACCGCTCCCGACGCGCTGGCCGCCGCGACGTTTTGCGTACCGCCGGCGGGTGCCGGCGAGGAAGTGGCCGTCCCCGAATTCGCAACGCTCGTGGGCGCCGCAGCGATGGTGACGGGTGCGGCAGCCGATGCCGCAGCGGGCTGCGCGGCCGCCTGAACCGCGGCAGCGCCAGGGGCCGGTGCAGCCGCTTGAGTTGTGGAAGCGCCCGAGGCCGGTGCAGCCGCTTGAGTTGCGGCAGCGCCCGAGGCCGGCACGGCAGCCGCACCCGGCTGCGCGGCACGATTGGCCCCGGCAGGCGCACTCGCGGCGTCGGGCGTCGCCGGGCTCGTCGCCGCAGCGGGTGCCGATGCAGCCGGCGGCGGCAAGACCGGCGTGAGCAGCGTCGCCTCCGAGGCCGGCGACGCCGGGAAGACTGCGTGCACGCCGCTAGCCGCGGCAGCGGGCACCGCCGTTTGCGTACCTGGCACGGGCGTCGCGGGCGGCACGGCGGGGTGCAGCACTGCCACCCCAGTGGCCGCTGCCGCAGGCGCCGCGGAAGCGCCCGGGGCCGCCGTGTTCATCAGCGCCGGGTCCGGCTCCAGCGGCGGCGGCAACGGCGTGGACTTGATATCGCCGCTGCCCGGCACCGGCTCGCTGCGCGCGACCGTGTTCAGATAGCGCCCCACCAGATCGAAGAAGCGCTTGTAGAACGCGTCCGACTGGATCGTCTGGCTCGAGACCTTCACCATTTCGTCGGTGTTCGAGTGGATCGGCAGCGAGACCGACCCGAGAATCGACAGCCCCACGCTTGCCGACGTCGCACTCTTCTTGAGCGCATAGCCGTTTTGCACGGCATTCACGTACACCATGCTCGTGTTCGTTGCGTCGGCGGGGGTGCAGACCACATGCACCTCCACGACGATATGCTGGTCGATCGTCGGCTGGAAGTTCTTGGTGGCGTCGACGGTGTCGTTGTGCGTCATCGTCGTCATGTAGCCCTGGCTCAGCAACGCGCGGCGCGAGGCCTCACAGGCATCGGTGCTGGCGTAGTTGAAGCCGTGCGAGAACGGGCTCGGGGCGCTGCTCAACAGCTGGTCGTCTTGAAACGCGGGTTTGGTCGACGAGCAGGCACTGAGGGCGGCGGCGAGCGAAATCAGCAGGAACGGGGCAACTCTAGAAAAACGGGGCATGGTGCGTACTAACGAGGCGACGAACGTGCCTGCAAATCGGAGGACGGCATGCATTGTAGTTCGGTTCGGGTCCGCGTGACCGAACGCTTGTTTCATCCCGACCCCGCAATCGGGCAATCGCGCAACCGTGCAGGCCGTTGCGCGGCACATGCGACGCGCCCGTGCGTCTGGAGATTACGGTTCGCGCGTGTGTACGCGATTCGCAGGTACAAAAAAATCGGGCTTCCGCGCGAAGCGAAAGCCCGATTCGATCCCACCGTACGCGGCAGCTAGCAGAGCGGCATGGCCACTCAGACTCACACTCGCGCTCTCTGCGCGAGTGGCTGCCGCCACGCAGTCTTTCTTACACAGCCATTTCCGGCGGCGCGCGACGGAAGCAGCGCGTGATCCAGCCGAGATACGCGAGGCCCAGCACGAACCAGATCACGCCGAGCACGATCGCGGTCTTCTCGAGGCTGACCAGCAACCAGATGTCGGTGATGGCGCCAAGCAGCGGGAACACGATGCCGCCGAGCACGCCGAAGCCTTGCGTGCCGGGCGCGCGGCTCAGGTACTGACGGATCACGCAGAGGTTCACCGAGGTGAACGCGAGGAACGCGCCGAAGTTGATGAACGAGGTGGACGTGGCCACGTCGAGCTTCAGCGCGATCAGGCCAACTGCGCCGGCAATCGCGATGTTGATGGCGGGCGTGCGAAAGCGCGGGTGAATGAAGCCGAAGATCGACTTGGGCAGCACTTCGTCGCGGCCCATCGCGTAGAGCAGACGGCCCACGCTCGCTTGCGCCGAGATGCCGGAGGCGAACTGCGCGAGGATCAGGCCGGCAAGGAAGATCGTCACGAAGATGTCACCGCCCACTTTGCGTGCGATTTCGAACGCGGCCGAATCGGGGTCCTTGAACACGGCGCCCGGATGCGCGAGCTGCAGCGTGTACGCGGCGATCACGAAGATCGCGCCGCCCACCAGCGCGATCAGCACGATGGCGCGCGGGATGTTCTTTTCCGGCTCGATGGTTTCTTCGGTGAGCGTGGAAACGGCGTCGAAGCCGAGATACGAATACGCGGCGATAGCGGCGCCGGCCATCGTGGCCGACAGCGGCACGTGCGGCTGGAAGAACGGCTGCGCGGCGATGAGGCCGCCTGGGCCCGCTGCTGCCTCGGCATAGTGCAGGCACAGCACGACGAACATGGCGGTAATGCCGAGCTGCACGATCATCAGCACGATGTTGAAGCGCGCGGCGAGCTCGATGCCGACAATGTTCAGCGCGCTCGTGAGCACGATGAACGCGACGATCCAGATCCACGTGGGCACGTGCGGGAAGGCCGCGTTCAGGTAGGCCGCGCCGATCAGCCAGATCACCATCGGCAGGAAGAAGTAGTCGAGCAGCGTGGCCCAGCCGATCATGAAGCCCAGATGCGCGTTGAAGCTCTTGCGCGTGTAGGTGTAGGCGGAACCCGCCACCGGGAACAGGCGCGCGAGTTTGCCGTAGCTGAGCGCCGTGAACACGATCGCGATGAGCGCGATGAGATAGGCGAGCGCGGCGGTGTCCTGGCTTGCGCCGGCGAGCACGCCGTAGGTGCCGTAGACGATCAGCGGCGCCATGTAGGCGAGGCCGAACAGAAGCACGGAGGGCAGGCCGAGCGTGCGCTTGAGATGCGGTTCGCGTGCGCCGCTTGAACCGTTCGTGCCGCTTGTGGCCGGCGTTGAGGAAGGCTTCATGATGCAGTTGTCTCCTGGATACTGCGGTTTGGTCTGCGCGGGCTTTTTAAGGCCTGCCTTGCGGCGTGGCCGGGCGAAGCCCGCACGCGAGCGTGCGGCCCCAGCAGCAGGGCAGCGCGCGCCTCGTGAGCGTCAATCTTTTTTTTGTTGTTATGTCTGCGAGCGCAGCCCTCGCGAGCGCTGCGTCGCCGATACAGCGGGTTAGCGGGTAGAGCGGGGACGGATGTGGAGCGAGCGGCGCCCTTGCGCGTTGTTTTCGTCAGCGAGATTCAGCGCGATGCGGGCGTCGTGCACGTAGCTGTAGTGCTCGCGGCTTTGCGCAAGCAGCGCGCGGTCCACCGTGACGGGCAGGACCGCGTCTTCGCTCTTGAGCTCGGCCAGCACGTCGCCGAACGGGCTGATCAGCGCGGATTCGCCGGGGAACGTGAGGTTGTCGTCGCCGTCGCCCGTGCGGTTCACGAGCGCCGCGAACGCCTGGTTCTCCATCGCGCGCGCGACAATGGCGCGGCGATGCACGGGGCCGAACGGATCCATGTTGCCGTTCGTGACGACCATCATCTCGGCGCCGAGCATGCCGAGCGCACGCGCGGTCTCGGGAAACTCGATGTCGTAGCAGATCAGGAGGCCAACGGTCATGCCCTTGAATTCGCAGACCTCGAAGCGATCGCCGGGCGTGAACACGCCCACGTCGGTGGCCCACAGGTGCGTCTTGCGATAGCGCAGCGCAATTTCGCCGCGCTCGTCGATCAGGACCGTCGTATTGTAGAAACTCTGGCCGTCGCGCTCGGCAAGGCCCACAGCCACGGCCACGCTGGCCTGGCGCGCGGCGTCGCGCACAGCGCTGAGCGAGGGGCCGGAGAGCGTCTCGGCCACGTCGCGCACGTTCTCGCGCGTGGGAAAGCCGGTCAGCGTGGCTTCGGGGAACACCATCAGGTCGGTGCCCGCACGGCGCTTGCCGATGGCGTCGAGCGTGCGCGCGAGGTTGGGCGCGACAACGCCGTCGACGAGAGGGATCTGCGCGAGTTCGAGTTGCATACTTGTCTCCGTGCTCCGGTCCCATGGCGCCTTGTGCGGGTTCCATGGGCCTCGATTTTCGGGCTCGCGGGCAGCCGGACTGGATAATTGGCCGCGCAAGCTTCAGGAGCGGCTATTATCACCACGTTATTTTTGAAGAGAAATTACCCTGCAGGGTTACCCTGCCCGGAGGAACGATGGAACCCGACTGGCAGGACCGCGCATTCCATCACCATATCGCGACGCTGATCGACGCCCTCGACGGCCCCGATTTCTGGACCCGCATGACGCGCGTGATCGAGCGCTTCGTCGCCTTCGACAACTGGGTCGCGCTCGTCTTCATACGCGATCGCGCGCCGCTCGTCTGCGCCGAGTCGCCGATGCCCGACGGCACCGTGGATCTCTTGTTCCGCGCGTATCTGGAGGGGATGTACCAGCTCGATCCGTTCTATATCAACGCATGCGAAAGGCCGCGCGCGGGGCTCGTCACGCTCGCCGAAGTCGCGCCCGACAACTTCCGCATGACGGACTACTACCAGCGCTATTTCAAGAGCAACATCATCGGCGACGAGGTGCAGTTCAATCTCCCGCTCGATGCGCGCCGCACGCTGATTATCTCGCTCGGTGCAAAGCACCATTACACGGAGCGCGACATTGCGATGTTCGCGATGTTCGCGCCATGGGTGATGGCGTTGATGCGGCAGCGGCTGCCCTATGAGCCGCTTGCCGCGCCGCAAGCGGCGGAAGCTGCTGAGGGTGAGCCGCAGTCCGAGGCCGTCGCGGCGAGCGAGGCCGCGCCGGGCGCACGAGACGTGGATTACGCGAGCCGCTTCGAAGCGGTGGCGCGGCAAAGCGGCCGCACGGCGCTCACGGCGCGCGAGATCGAGGTGGTGCGCCAGAGTCTTTCCGGATTCTCGACGCGCGCGATTGCCGAGCGGCTCGAAATCTCGTTCGAGACCGTGCGTGCGCACAAGAAGCACATTTACGCGAAGCTCGGCGTTAGTTCGCAGTCTGAACTATTTGCGCTTTTCTATGAGCCGAATGGGCGCGAAGGGGCGTAAGGCAGGGCGCGAATGGGCGAGCGCATAACGTGCGCGTGAATGAGCACGCATGCAGGTGCTCATGCGCGGCAAACGCTTTAGAACTCGACCAGCGCGAAATCTTCCTTGCCCACGTCGCACAGCGGGCAGCGCCAGTCGTCGGGCACGTCGGCCCAGCGCGTGCCGGGTGCGAGGCCGTCGTCGGGGGCGCCGGCCGCTTCGTCGTACACCCAGCCGCAGATCACGCAGACCCATTGCTTGAGGCCCTGGTCGGCGGGTGCCGGGCTGGCGAAGGCGTCGGCGGCCGTGCCGTCGGCAGCCGACGGCACGCGCGGTGTGTCGAGCGCCACGAGGAGCGGCGCCGAGGTGCTCTCGCGCGCGGCAAGCTTCGTTTGCAGCGTTTCGAGCAGCGCGGCGGCTTCTTCAGCGGTGAGGTCAATCCAGTAGGGATCGCCTGCGCCGTCGTTCAGGCGCTCAGGTGAGAACTGGATTTCGAGGGCGACGCCTTTCTTGTACATAAGCGAAAACGGGGTAGAGCGGGCGTCCCGTGCGGCGCGGCGCTCAGACGAACTGTCTGAGCACGAGCGATGCCGCGATGCCGCCGAAGGCGATCAGCGCGAGCATCTGCAGAAGCGAGATGGACTTGCGCGCGGGAGCGTTCGGGCTGGCGGGGACGGATTGACGGCTGTTCGTGTTCATCTGTGTGCGATGGGTGTGCGATGCGTTGCTTGCGCCCGAAATGGCGCGGGGCGACGAGTTTCGCACGTTTTTCGCATCCACGGGGCGATTCGGTGCTAACCGCGCGCACTGGCCGCACCCGAAGCTGCGGGCGCGCGGCTCGTGGAAGCATTGCGCACGGCGGCCCTGATTATCGCCGCTAATGCGCCGTTGATTACGCAGTGTGGGGAGATGGATTATTTCGTGAGGGTTGAGAGCGGCGCGCGAGATGCGGGTGCATGCCTGCGCCAAAAGCGGCCCTAAACATGCAGCCACCGCCGCTCGATATACGAAAACCCCCAGCACACCGGCAGCGCGCAGGCCATGCCGATGGCCACCTCCGCCACCCGAAAGAGCGCCACGTCCCACACGGGGCCGTGGCTGGGCACGAGCAGCACGATGGTGGTGGTGATCGCGCCCAGCCGCGCCGCCGTGCTCACGCGCAGGCACCAGCACGCGACGATCACCACGGCCACCGCCACGAGGTACGCGGCCATGTTTTCCGGCCCGAGCGTGGCCGCCGCGAAGCCGACGATGCCGCCCGCGATCGCGCCGATGAACTGGTCGCGCGACTGCGTGAGCGTATCGGCGTAATCGTGCTGCGTGACGGCGATGGCCGTGATCGCCGCCCAGAACGCCTGCTCGGTGTGCAGCGCGCGGCCGATGCTATAGGCGAGGCCCGCACCGCAGACGGCGCGCAGCGCCATGAACGCGCCTTGTGCGGCGCGGCTCTTGAGCGGCAGGAGCTTGAGCGCACTGAGCGCGGACTGCTGCAGCGAGGTGAGATAGGCGAAGAGGTTTTCTTGCGGGTCTTGCATCGGCTGTGACTGGCTTGTGGGCAAAATAAAAAGGCGGCCGGGCGCCGTGCCGTCTGGCCGTCAAGCATAGCAATTCCGCATGCCGTTACCGCCCGATTCTATTTATCGGGTGCACAACTCGTCGAGACAGGCGTCGAACGCGCCGATCAGGCGTTCGACGTCGGCTTCGGTCGTCTCGGGGCACACGAGCATCATGTTGTGGAACGGCGTGATGAGCACCCCGCGGTTCAACAGATACAAATGGATGATGTGCTCGAGCTCGTCATCCATCGCGGCGCGCGCCTCGCTGCCGTTGCGCGGCGGCGTGGCGCAGAACTGGAACTCGCTGCGCGCCCCCACACGCGTCACGCACCACGGCAGCGCATGGCGTGCGATCGTGGCCGAGAGGCCCTGCGCGAGGCGCTCGGCGAGCGCGAACATATGCGCATAGGCCGCGTCGGTCATGACTTCGTCGAGCGTCGCGCGCATCGCGCTCATCGAGAGCGCGTTTGCCGTGAGCGTCGTGCCGATGCCCGAGTGGCCTGGCGGCGCATCGAGCTTCGCCTTCTGCGCACGCGCGGCGAGTTCGGCGGAAAAGCCGTACACCGCGCACGGCACGCCGCCGCCCACGGGCTTGCCGAGCACGAAGAGATCGGGCTCGATGCCGTGCTCACGCGCGTAGCCGCACGGGCCACTGCTGATCGTGTGGGTCTCGTCGATCAGCAGCAGCGTGCCGTGGCGCTTCATGAGCGCCTGCGCCTCGCGCCAGAAGCCCGGCTCGGGCAGCACCATGCCCACGTTGGTCATGGCGGGCTCGGCGAGCACGCAGGCTACTTCGCCGTCGGCGAGCGCGCGTGCGAGCGCATCGAGGTCGTTGAATTCCACCACGCGCGTGTGCGGCAGCAGGTCGTGCACCTGGCCGAGCAGGCTCGCGCGCTGCGTGGGCCGGCCATCGACGAGATCGACGAACACGTCGTCCACGGTGCCGTGATAGCAGCCGTTGAACACGACGATCTTGTCGCGCCCGGTGGCCGCGCGCGCCCAGCGCAGCGCGAAGCGGTTGGCGTCGCTCGCGGTCATCGCGAACTGCCAGTACGGCAGGCCGAAGCGCTGCGCGAGCGCCGTGCTCACGGCCACGGCGTCGGCGCCCGGCAGCATCGTCGTGAAGCCGCGCTGCGCCTGGTGCGCGAGCGCCTGCGCGACGGCAGGCGGCGCATGGCCGAACATCGCGCCCGTGTCGCCGAGGCAGAAGTCGATGTAGCGGTGGCCGTCCACGTCGGTGAAGGTCGCGCCGCGCGCCGCATCCACGTAGAGCGAGAACGGCGTGGACCAGTCGTTCATCCAGTGCAGCGGCACGCCGAACAGCAGATGCTGCGCGGCTTGTGCGGAGAGGCTTTGCGATTTCGGGCGCGCGGCGACAAAGGCGTCGCGCTCGCGTGCCAGGATGCGCTGCGCGCGCTCCCGGTTCACGCCTTGGCGGTCTTGCATGGGCGTTTCCTCATGGGCTGGCTGTGCCTGGGTTCGGCGCTGCGCGTGCAAGGCGAAGCGCGTGCGAACCGTGTATGGATCCGGACTGATCCTCGCATGCGCACGCATCGAAGTACATTCGGACATACGGCATAGGCCATGCGTCACAGGCGATGGCGGGCAAACCGGCCAGCACGGCGCAACAAGACGCAAAAAAGCGCGATGCCTTGAAGGTCATCGCGCTTTTTCGTAATGCGCCTCCAGGGCGCCTGGCGTTACTTCCTGTCGATCGAGAGCTTGCCCGGACCCGCCACGGCGAGCGCGATCAGGCCGCCCGCGATGCTGACGTTCTTGTAGAAGTTGATCATGTTCATGTACTGATCCATGCCGGTCATGGTCCAGAAGCGGTGGCCGATGAGCGCGGTGGCGATGGTGTAGATCGCGAGCAGCACCGCGAGCGGACGCGTATAGAAGCCCACGAGGAGCAGAATGCCCACCACGAATTCCATGACGACGGCAATGATCGCCGAGATCACGGGCACGGGCGCGCCCACGTGCGCCATGTAGTCGACGGTGCCCGAAAATCCGGTGAGCTTGGACCAGCCGAACATCACGAACAGGGTGACCAGCAGGATGCGCGAGACGAGCAGGGCGACATCGTTGCCCTGGCCGAAGAGGTTGTATCGCATGTTGTTTCTCCGATGTGTCGTTTAAGTCGTTTGTTTGCTTTATTGCGCCTGTCGGCGGCGCGGCCCGCTTCGCAGCGGGACCGCGTCGGGCCGCCGGCGCCAGTTCAATGAAAGGTTGACGCCAGGGCCACGGTTACGACCAGAGCTCCGACACCTCGATATTACGCAGTTCGAACACCAGCACCTCGGCATCGTGTCCGTCGGTGAAGGTCAGCTCGCGTTCCGAGCGAATCCGCGCGCCGTCGCCTTCACCCAGCTCCACGCCGTTGACCTTCACGCTGCCGCGTGCCACGTGCACATAGGCGTAGCGATCGGCGCCGATCTCGATCTTCGCGCTTTCCGCACCGTCGAACAGGCCCGCATAGACCCGCGCGTCCTGGCGCAGCTCGAGCGACTCGGCGGCGCCGTCCGGCGAGAGGATCAGGCGCAGCTTGCCGCGCTTTTCCGCGCCCGGAATATTCTTCTGCAGATAGCGCGGCTGCGCGCCCTTCACGTTCGGCGCAATCCAGATCTGCAGGAAGTGCACCGGCTGTTCGGCCGAGTGGTTGAACTCGCTGTGCGCGACGCCCGTGCCGGCGCTCATCAGCTGCACGTCGCCGGGGACAATCACCGAGCCGGTGCCCATCGAGTCCTTGTGCTCGAGCGCGCCTTCCAGCACGTACGAGAAGATTTCCATGTCGCGGTGCGGATGCTTGCCGAAGCCGCGCGCCGGGGCGACGCGGTCGTCGTTGATCACGAGCAGGTCCGAGAAGCCGATCTGCTGCGGATCGTAGTAGTTGGCGAACGAAAACGTGTGGCGCGAGCTGAGCCAGCCATGTTCGGCACGGCCGCGTTGATCTGCCTTGCGAAGTTCGATCATGTTCGTTTCTCCTGTCGGGCAGAGCGCTTCGCTCTGGCCGCCTGTAGGTGGATGAATGTCCTGCTGCGATGAACGTCAGTTTAGGTCAACCAGCATGAGATTAAGCGTCGTAAAATACGATTCACTGTCATGTATGAGTGGACAATAGCCATGCAACTCGACGACATGCGAATCTTCGTGAACACCGTGGACGCGGGCAGTTTCACGGCGGCGGCCAACCGCCTGCGGCTTTCGAAGCAGTTCGTGAGCCGCCGCGTGGCCGCGCTGGAAGCCGATCTGGGCGCGCGCCTGCTCGTGCGCAATACGCGCAAGCTGGCCGTGACGGATCTCGGCCAGGAGTTCTACGAGCGCGCCAGGCGCATCCTCGCCGATGTGGCCGACACGGAGCAGGCCATGTCGGCGCGGCGCTCGGAGCCGCGCGGCCTGCTCAAGGTGAGCGCGCCGATGTCGTTCGGCATGGCGCATCTCTCGCCGCTCGTCGCCGAATTCCTGCGCTCGCACCCCGACGTGCACTTCGACATGGACCTGAGCGACCGCAACGTCGACGTGATCGGCGAGGGCTTCGACATGGCGCTGCGCATCGGGCGGCTCGCGGATTCCACGCTGATCGCCCAGAAGCTCATCGACGTGCGCATGATCCCGTGCTGCAGCCCCGGCTACCGGCGCCGCCACCGCGCGCCGCAAACGCCCGACGAGCTGGCGCAGCACGCCTGCCTGCCGTACGGGCAGCAGGGGCGCGCCGCATGGGAATTCATGATCGACGGGGTGCGCACGCCGTTCGAGGTGCACGGACCGCTGCGGGCCAACAACGGCGAGGTGCTCCGCGATGCGGCCGTGGCGGGCCTCGGCATCTGCTATCTGCCCGACTTCATCGTGGCGGGATCGGTGGATGCGGGGCTGCTCGTCGAGGTGCTCGAACCGTACATTCCGCCGCCCAATGCGCTGCACGTGCTTTATCCGCAGCATCGTGAAGCTTCCGTGACCATACGCGCGTTCACGCAATTTCTGCGCGAGCGCTTGACTGCCCGTGCGGCAACCGCGCGCGGCGGCGCGCTTTGACGCGGATAGTCTGCGGAATGCGTGCCCAGGGCTTGAGATTGGGCGGTTGCGCCCGCATCTAGAAGACTGCCGGCGCGGCCGGCCGCTGAGGCTGAGCAGGTGCGGCTGGCGAGGTGCGGCCGGCAAGCTGCGCGAATGCGCGGGCATGAAGCCTTCGCGCATCGGGCAGATGAGGCGCAATGTCGCAATTTCGTTGTATGCTCACCGCCCCGAGGGTTGCTCGGGCCGCTAGACGCGGGCGTGGAACGCCGTGCTGGCGGGCTTCGCAGGCCCCATCAGGAATGGCTATGGGGATCGATAGACCCGCTTTATTTCGGCGATCAACGTAATCAATTTTTCAAATGGTCGCGGTTCCCGTAACCTTCGTCCATACCTTTTCCAACCCAGAGCGAGGAAACAACTGATGTCTCTCATCAACACGCAAGTCAAGCCGTTCAAAGCCACCGCTTACCACAATGGCAAGTTCGTTCCGGTTTCGGAAGAGAACCTCCTCGGCAAGTGGTCGGTCGTTGTGTTCTACCCGGCTGACTTCACGTTCGTGTGCCCGACCGAACTCGGCGACCTGGCTGACCACTACGCCGAATTCCAGAAGCTGGGCGTTGAGATCTACGGCGTGTCGACCGACACGCACTTCACGCACAAGGCTTGGCACGACACGTCGGACACGATCGCCAAGATCCAGTACCCGCTCGTCGGCGACCCGACCGGCGCGATCACGCGCAACTTCGACGTGATGATCGAAGAAGAAGGCCTGGCGCTGCGCGGCACGTTCGTGATCAACCCGCAAGGCGAGATCAAGCTGTGCGAAATCCACGACAACGGCATCGGCCGTGACGCCAAGGAACTGCTGCGCAAGGTTCAGGCCGCTCAGTACGTTGCGGCTCACCCGGGCGAAGTGTGCCCCGCCAAGTGGACGCCGGGCGCTGAAACGCTCAAGCCGTCGCTCGACCTCGTCGGCAAGATCTAAGCGTCGCGCATTCAATGCGTTTCGCCTGAAACGCATGACGCTGGAATCACACCGAGCTGTATATCCGGGCCGCACGCTAGCGGCTTGCGGCCCGGACGCCTCGCTGCAAGGCCCAAAAAGCTTTCGCAACAGCAAAAATTAATTAGCATTCCAACGCTTCTTCTCTAGCCGGAACACGCCATGCTCGACGCAAATCTCAAGACCCAACTGAAAAGCTACCTCGAAAAAGTCACGCAGTCGATCGAGATCGTTGCGTACCTGGACGACGGCGAGAAGTCGCAAGAACTGCAGCAACTGCTGCAGGACATCGCTTCGCTCTCGGATCGGATCACGCTCGAGGAACGCCGTGGCGCCGCAGCCGGCGACGCGCGTACCCCGTCGTTCGAGATCAAGCGCGCGAACTCCGACGTCAAGGTGACGTTCGCGGGCATTCCGATGGGCCATGAATTCACGTCGCTCGTGCTCGCGCTGCTGCAGGTGGGCGGCCACCCGGTCAAGCTCGAGAACGAAGTGATCGAACAGGTGAAGGCGCTCGACGGCGCGTTCACGTTCGAAGTCTATATGTCGCTGTCGTGCCAGAACTGCCCGGAAGTCGTGCAGTCGATCAACGCGATGGCCGCGCTCAACCCGAACGTGCAGATCGTCACGATCGACGGTGCGCTGTTCCAGGACGAAGTCGAGAAGCGCCAGATCATGGCCGTGCCGACCATTTATCTGAACGGCGAAGTGTTCGGCCAGGGCCGCATGGGCGTCGAAGAGATCCTCGCGAAGCTCGATACCGGCGCCTCGGCGCGTGCCGCCGAAAAGCTGAACCAGAAGGACGTTTTCGACATGCTGATCGTCGGCGGCGGACCCGCTGGCGCGGCGGCCGCGATCTACGCGGCGCGCAAGGGCATTCGCACCGGCGTGCTCGCCGAGCGCTTCGGCGGCCAGGTGCTCGACACGATGTCCATCGAGAACTTTGTCTCGGTGAAGGAAACGGAAGGGCCGAAGTTCGCGACGGCGCTCGAGCAGCACGTGCGCGCCTATGACGTCGACATCATGAATCTGCAGCGCGCCGAGGCACTCACCGCCGTGGGCAATGGCTTCGAAGTACGCACGCAAAGCGGCGCGACGCTGCGCGCGAAGAGCGTGGTGCTGGCCACGGGCGCGCGCTGGCGCAACGTGGACGTGCCGGGCGAGCAGGAATACCGCAACAAGGGCGTGGCGTACTGCCCGCACTGCGACGGCCCGCTCTTCAAGGGCAAGCGCGTCGCCGTGATCGGCGGGGGCAACTCGGGTGTGGAAGCGGCCATCGACCTCGCGGGCATCGTGAGCCATGTGACGCTGCTCGAATTCGGCGCGCAACTGCGTGCGGACGAAGTGCTCCAGCGTAAGCTGCGCAGCCTGCCGAACGTCACGGTGCACGTGAACGCGCAGACGACGGAGATTTCCGGCGACGGCCAGAAGGTCACGGGCCTCGCATATCTCGAGCGCACCACGGGCGAGAAGCATCGCGTCGAGCTCGAAGGCGTGTTCGTGCAGATCGGTCTCGTGCCGAATACCGAATTCCTCAAGGGCACGGTGGCGCTCTCGAAGCACGGCGAGATCGAAGTGGACGCGAAGGGCCAGACCTCGGTGCCGGGCGTGTTCGCCGCGGGCGACGTGACGACCGTGCCGTTCAAGCAGATCGTGATTGCCGTGGGCGAAGGCGCGAAAGCTTCGCTTGGCGCGTTCGACTACCTGATCCGCTCGTCTGTGGAGCAGGAAGAAGACGCCAGGGCAGCGGCCGTGGAGGCTTGAGCCCCCAAAGGCCAGACAAGTTTGTCTCTCTTTGAACGCGCCGGCTTTTAGCCGGCGTTTTTTTGCCTGTATGGGTTGTCCGCAGGCGCGGGGATCACGCGGCCAGGCGGCGCAGGTCGGTGAGGTTGACGTGCTTCGCGGCTTCTTCGAGGTCGTAGTCTGTCTGCAAGTTCATCCAGAATTGCGGCGTGGTGCCGAACACGAAAGACAGGCGCAGTGCGGTGTCGGCGGTGACGCTGCGCTCGCCATGCACGATCTCGTTGATACGGCGCGGCGGCACGTTCATGGCGCGCGCGAGTGCGTTCTGGCTCATTTCCATCGGCGTGAGGAATTCCTCCTGGAGCACCACGCCAGGATGAACGTTCGCGAGTTTTTTCATAGCCTCTATCTCAGCTCAGTGACGATCAGACAAAAAGATAACGCCGCGCGTCATACAACGCGCGGCGTTACGTTCGAGTCAGGCTGATCGCCGTTAAGCGGCGGTGAAAAAACCGCGCCACCTCACCCCCGCGCCGCAATCTCCTTCTTCCACCCCGCAATGATCTTCGCCGCGAGTGCGCCGTAGTCGCCGTCGAAGTGATGGCTACCGTTCGTCTTCACGAGCTCGATGCCGGTGTTCGCCAGCGCCGGGCACAGCGTGTCCTTTTCATCGGCGCCATAGACGCATTGCACGATCGCAGGCGGCACCTTCGCGAGCTCCGGACGCACCTGCAGCGCCTTCTCGCTCGCGGGCATGCCGAGCCACCCCGTCACGCGGATCTGGAAATCGGCGTCGGGCGCGAAGCCGAGCAGCGACATGTACGACACCTTCTCGCGCAGCGCATCGGGCAGACGGTTGTAGGCGAACGGCATCACGTCCGCGCCGAACGAGTAGCCCACGAGCGCGATGTGCTTCGCGTGCCAGCGCGCGGCATAGGTCTTGAGCACGCGCGCGAGATCGTGGCTCGTCTGCGCGGGCGTCTTCTCGCTCCAGAAGTAGCGCAGCGCATCCCAGCCGATCACCGAAATACCCTGCTTTTGCAGGGCCTCGGCGATCGTCTTGTCGAGGTCGCGCCAGCCGCCGTCGCCGGAAATCACGACGGCGAGCATGTCGGTCGGCTTCGCGGCAGGCAGCTCGACGAGCGGCAGGTCCGACACGTCTTCCTCGTTTTCCGCCTGCACGCGCAGATGCGGCGCGGTCAGCGCGACGAGCTTGTCGGTATCGGCAACGGTGGCGGAAAACGTTCGCGGTGTCGCGCCGGTTGCGCCGGACGCGGCTACTGCCGGTTTGGTTGCGCCCGCAACGGTCGTCACGCCTTGCTCGTAGAAGCCAGGCAAGCCCTTGCCGCGCGAGAGCGTCGGATCGGCGGGGCAGGGGGCGAAACGCGCATCGAGTTTCGCAGCGGGATCGAGCGACACCGCGCCCGCCATCGTGTTCGCGGGCGCCTGCGAGAGCATGCGCTGCGCAATGAGCGCGCCTTCGCCGCTGCCGATCGCGATCGGCGCGAAATACTGATTCGACGCCTCCTGGCGTTCGAGCTGATGGCTGAGCGCTTCGGCGTCGGCGTAGAGCTTGTGGCAGGTCTCGGTCTTCACCGCCGCGAGGTTGGCCGCGTAGCGTTGAGTATCGACGCCTACGACCATGGCGCCGTGTTGCGCGAGGGCGTCGGCGCGGGTCTGGTCGGCGGCGTTCCAGTGCTCGCCCGCGGAGAACAGCACGGTAAAGCCGCGCATCGCGCCGATGGGTTTCGTCACGGCGACGTCGCCATAGCGGCCGCCCGAGACGTGCGAGACCGCGGTGTTTGCGGGCGGCAGCGTCGCATGGGCCTGAACCGCGCAAAGCGCGAGCATGGCGGCGCCCGCCGCAGCGCCGGCACGGCGCGGCAGCGAGAGAATACGAAGAATCATGAGCGCCAGCCTCCTGCCAGCAACGAAAGATCCGCGAGGGTGATGAATACGCTGATCGAGCCCGAGGCGGCCAGATAACGCGGTTCCCAGCGCGGCGCGAACTTGTTCTTGAAGCCGCGCAGCCCCCGGAAGTTGTAGAACTTGCCGCCAAAACGCCAGATCAGCCCGGCAAGGCGGTGCCACGAAGACGCCAGCGGCGTCGGCCCCATGCCCGCAAGCGGCGCCATGCCGAGCGAGAGCGATTGATAGCCGGCGGCCTTCAGATGCAGCGCGAGCTGCGTGAACAGATACTCCATCGCGTACGGCGAGGCGCCCGGCAGATGGCGCATCACGCCAACCGTCGCGTCGGTGTTGAGGTCAGTCGTCATGAAGGTGACGAAGGCGAGCGGCGCGCCGTTCTGGCGCACGAGCAGCACGTTCTGCGCGGCGAGATAGTCGTCGTCGAAGGCGGCCACCGAGAAGCTCTTCTCGCGCACGTCGCGCTCTTCGAGCCAGGCGTCCGAAATCGCGCGCAGCACCGGCAGGCTATCGGTCATCTGCGCCGGATCGAGGTGCTCGAAGGTGAAGCCGTCGCGTTCGCCGCGCTTGAGCGCATAGCGCAGATGCGCGCGCTGCGGGCCCTTGAGATCGAAGTCCTGCAGCATCACGCGGGCTTCCTCGCCGAGCTTCATCAGCGTGAGGCCGGCGTCGAGATAGAGCGGCAGGGCGTCGGCGCGCACCTGATAGAAGGCCGCGCGGCCGCTGTGCGCGTGCGCGAGCGAGACGAACTCGCGGATCAGCGCGGGCCATTCGTCGCGCGGACCCACCGGATCGTGCAGCGCGGCCCACGTGCGGCCGTGCTTCGCGTACATGAGGAATGCGTTGCGCGACGAAGAGAACAGGAAGCTCTTGTCGCCCATGAGCGCGAGGCCCGCGTCGCTGCGTTCCTGCGCGCGCACGATGCGTGCGGCTTCGGCGAGATCCGCGCTCGCGGGAATCACGAAACGGCCCGCCGCCGGACGCAGCAGTTGCCACGATGCGAGCGCGGCCGCGAACACACCCGCACCGAGCGTCGCGCGCAGCGCGCGCGGCGCGCGTTCGTCGAACGCGAACTGCCACCACAGATGCTGCGTGTACTCGACGTCGCGGAAGGCGAAGAACAGCACCCACACGGCGAGCGCGATCACGCAGCCCACCGAGGCGAGCCACGCCAGTGTGAAGGGCTCGGCGAACAGCGACGAATGCCGGTTGAAGCGGCCGCGCGTCACCAGCAGGAGCCCGATCAGCACGCACAGCACGCCCGCTTCGACGAAGGCGAGACCCTTGGTGAGCGAGAGCGCGAGGTTGGCCACCGCGAGCACGAGGGCGAGCCACCACGCGGCGTCGAGGCGGCGCAACAGGCCGCGCGCGACGAACAGCAGCAAGACGCCGAACAGGCTGCCGAGCAACTGCGAGCTTTCGAGCACCCAGAGCGGGATGAAGTTTTGCAGCAGCTCGATGCGATGGGTGAACGCGGGCGTGGCGCCCGAGATCACGAGCATGCTGCCGGTCACGAAGGTGACGATGGCGAGAAACAGCGGGGCGAGTTGCGAGACGCCGAGCGCGCCGCGCCGCGCGAAATTCGTGTTGAGCGGATTCTTGAGCGCGCGGCCTTCGAATACGGCGAGCAGCGCGGCCGAGAGCGCGAGCGGCGCGCCGAAGTAGATCGCGCGATAGGCGAGCAGCGCGGCGAACACCTTGGGCGCCGGCACGCTGGCGCCGAGCGCGAACACCATCGCCGCTTCGAACACGCCGATGCCGCCAGGCGTATGGCCGATCAGGCCGAGCAGCATGGCGGCGGTGTAGACGGTGAGGAAGTCGTCGAAGCCGATATGCGCGTGCGGCATCACCGACCAGAGCGCGAGGCCCGCGCCCGCCACGTCGAGCGCCGCAAGCAGCAACTGCGCGACGAGGTCGCGCCGCGCGGGCACCGCGAAGCGCAGCCAGGCGCGCTTGAACGGCTCGATCTCGCGCGCCTGCGCGGGGCAGGCCACGACGAGCACGGCGCCGAGCGCGAGCACGACGCCGCCGATCCAGCGCAGCGCCACGGGAGAGAGATGCAGCAGGCCCGATAACGTGTCGGCGGCGCCCACCATGCCAAGCGCGGTCATGAGCGCGAGGGCGAGCGCGAGCGTGACGCTCGTGAACACCGTCATGCGGCCGATCTGCGCGGCCGTGACGCCCGCGCCGCCATAGACGCGGCAGCGCACGGCGCCGCCCGTGAGCGCGCCGAAGCCCGTGACGTTGCCGAGCGCCGAGCCGGCGATGGCGCCGACCCAGAGCGCGCCGCGCGAGACGCGCGCGCCGAGGTAGCGCAGGCCGATGGCGTCGCGCCCGACGAGCGCGACGAAGCTGATAGCGGTGGCACCGAGCGCGCCCGTCCATTGCGTCGGGGTCAGGTGCCAGAGCTGGCGGATCACCGAGCGGTAATCGACGGAACGCGAGAGGTGCTGAAACACCAGCAGCAGGAGCGCGCAGATGCCGATGGCCAGGGCTGGTGCCACGAAGCGCTGCAGGCGCAGGACGCGGGCGCGGCGGCGCAGCGCCACGACGGCGGCGCGCGCAATGCGCGAAGGGGGCAAATCAAGCATGGGTTGGCCTGGCGATTCTCAGATGCCGCCCGGGCGCCGTGGCCGGCTTCCTCGGGGGCGGCATCGCATGTTGTTCGTTACGCTGGTCCGGCTGCTGCGCGATTTCGCGACACACAGTGCGAGGGCCGTGACGGCGAACCAAAACGTAAACGCTTAGTAAATGACTGGTAATGCTGCAAACGCGTGGAGGGGATGAGCGGTTGACCGGGTCTTGGAATAAACGTCAGACGAAACCGCAAACGGGGCTGGATGAGCACGCAAAAAACGCAGACCCGGATTTTACCGCGCGTTGCACCGTCTTTTATCTGACTAATAGAAGAGTATGCCGCGGCGGTCTCAATGAATCATGCGCTACGTACATGGCCGGATTTTCACTGTAACGTTCGCTTCGCCTGGCATGACTGCGCCGCTCGACGCAATGATTTACGGCCGCGCACGCCTCTTTCTGAACCCGCTGTTAACAATTCGAGACACGCTATTTAATTCTTTTACTTCGCGTGTCGGTGGGGGTAGTCTGATCTGATCACGTGCTGTTTGACTGCGGAAGTTTGACTGCGCCGGGAGAAAGACGTGAAGAGACTCGTCCTGACTTCGCTTTCGTTCGTCGCGCTCGGCGCTGCCGGCGTGGCGCATGCACAGACCAGTGTCACGCTATACGGCACCATCGACACCTCCATCACCTACGTCAATCACGCAAACGGCGACAAAAACCTCTGGACGCTCGGCAACAGCAGCTACGGCAATCTCTCGGGCTCGCGCTGGGGCTTGAAGGGCGCCGAAGATCTGGGCGGCGGTCTCAAGGCCATCTTCCAGTTGGAAAGCGGCTTCAATCCGTCGACGGGCCAATCGGCCCAGGGCGGCCGGCTGTTCGGCCGCCAGGCGTACGTGGGCCTGACCGCCGCGCAGTACGGCTCGCTCACGCTCGGGCGTCAATACGACCCGCTGATCGACCTCGTGCAGGGCATCACCGAGGACAACTACTTCGGCTCGGTCTTCGCGACGCCCGGCGACGTCGACAACTACGACAACAGCTTCCGCGTCAACAACGCCGTCAAGTACACGACGCCGGTCTGGAACGGCCTGCAAGCCGCCGCCATGTATTCGTTCGGCGGCATCGCGGGCTCCACGGGCGCCGAGCAGTCGTACTCGGCGGCCGTCGCCTACAACAACGGGCCCATCGCGGTGGCGGGCGGCTACTTCTATGCGGCCAATAGCCAGGCCGGCCTCGGCATTCGCACGACCGGCTGGAGCAGCACCTCGGACGGCACCTTCGACGGCCCCATCAACAGCGGCTATGCGAGCGCTCACTCACTTTCCATCGCGCGGGCGGCGGCGCAATATTCGATGGGCCTGTTCACGTTCGGCCTCGGCTACAGCAACTCGCAATACGCGCCGGACGCGAGTTCGGTGTTCCGCAGCACCGAGAAGTACAACACGGGCCAGGGCTTCATGAACTATCAGTTGAGCCCGGTGCTCCTGCTCGGTCTTGGCTACACCTACACGCATGCCAATGGCGACACGAGCGCGAATTACCACCAGGTCTCGATCGGCGCGGACTACAGCCTCTCGAAGCGTACCGACGTCTACATGACTGCGGGCTGGCAGCACGCGAGCGGCGATCAGGGCGATGGCTCTGGCGGCTCGATGCCGGCCGAGGCTTCGATTGGTTCATACGGCTACAACGGAACGTCGACGCAGACCATGTTCAACCTGGGCCTGCGGCACAAGTTCTGACACGCGCGTTCTGACGCACGTTCTGATGCGTTAGCGCGCTTTGCTTTGCGAAGGCCGGACGCGCCGCATGGGCGGCGCGTCCGGCTTTTTTGCATGAGGGTAGGGCGTGAAGCGCCGCCGGGCCTGCAGTGCGGCACCCCGCTTCCGATGGCTCACCGGCCACGGCCGTTAGCGCGCGAGACGCACCGTGAGCAACGCCAGCCGTCCGGCGCAGCGGGCGGCCGCGCGCCGCACCGCCGCAAACGGCGGCCGCCATGCACTCGTGAGCGTTACGCGCGCGGCGGCATTGTCGCCGTCAGCGCTGAGCCAGAGGCGTTCGCCGCGATAGACCCGCAGCGTTTCGCCGGGCTTCAGCGAATGGTCGTAGGGCGAACGGGCGCGCGTGAGCCAGATGCGCGCGCCGTAGACACGCAGCGTGCTGTCGGCGCGTACGCGCCAGGTGAGCGTTGCGGCAACGGGCACGGCAAAGTGGATCGAGACAGCCGGCAGCGCGTCGTCGTGCGCGAGGGCACTGAAAGCGTCGTCCTGATCGGCCTGCTGCGAAGCGGAATCCATCGTGTTCTCCAATATTGGGAGCCGACGGACGGGGCACTGCCACCCAAAAACAAAAGCCCCGTCGATGTCGGCGGGGCTGTGTGATTTGCGTAAGGACAGACTGGACTACCCGGATTGCTCGTACGCACACATTCCCCGTGCCATGCATTTGGGCATATGGCACGGGTGATTCATCGCGTTCGCGTGGATGAAGGGGGTGGAGGTGTGCATGGGTCGAGTGTGCTGGGGCGCCGCATGCGCTGTCAACGAGATTTGTAGTATGAGTGGCGACGGTGGCGTAGAACATGATCTGGCGCCCCCTTTTGTTTTGTCCCTTGGTGGTCATCTCGCCCCTTGCCGCGCGCGGCGCTTTCCTCCAGGATGGGCTCCTTGTCATGTCGAATGTCTGCATTTGATATATCACATACAAAATATTGATTTTTGTCGCGACGCAGCATATGATTGAGTCATTCGATGACTCAATCTTGCGGAGCTTCAAATGGATTTGGTTTCTCTCGCACTCTTCGGTTTGGCAGTTGTGGGCTTGGGCGCGGCGGCTACGGTTATGATCGCCAAATGGCTGCCGCAGTCGGCCATCGAGCAGGCGGCGGAACACGGCCGCTATGTCGGTCTTGGCGAGGCGCCGCGCGCGAAGCCGGCCGAACATGCACAGCGCCGCCCGCGAGCCGGCGTGCAGGTTGTTAAAGAGGCAATGAATGTCGTCAGAACACACTGAAGCAGTCGCCACCCGGGACGCCGCGCCGCTCAAGCTGGCGCTGCAGCCCATCAACGCCACCCTGAGCCTGCGCGATCAGGCTTACGCGATGTTGCGCCAGGCTATCGCCGACGCCGATATCTATCAGTCGCGCGAAGAGATCCGGCTGGACGAGCGCGTGCTGAGCGAGACGCTCGGCGTGAGCCGCACGCCGGTGCGCGAGGCCATGACGCTGCTGGAGCAGGAAGGCTTCCTGCGCATGGTGCCGCGCCGTGGCATCTATATCGTGCGCAAGAGCAAGCGCGAGATCGTCGAGATGATCCAGATGTGGGCCGCGCTCGAAAGCATGGCCGCGCGCCTCGCGACGATCCACGCCACGGACGAGGAAATCGCGAAGCTGCGCCACATGTTCGACAATTTCCGCGACAGCACGCCGGCCGAGCATATCGCCGAATATTCGGACGCCAATATCGCGTTCCATCAGGCGATTGTCGAGCTGTCGAAGTCGCAACTGATCCTCGACACGATCAAGAACATCTTCGTGCACGTGCGCGCGATCCGGCGCATGACGATCTCGCAGAGCGATCGCGCTTCGCGCTCGATCGTCGATCACCTGCGCATTATCGAGGCGCTCGAGAAGCGCGATACGGAGCTTGCTGAGCGGCTCGTGCGCCAGCATTCGCTCGATCTCGCGGCGTACGTCGAGAAGCATTGCGACTTCCTCGACTGAACTGCGCGAGACGGCAGTCCTCCGCGGGAGACAGGCGGGAGACCTCATGGTCTTCCGCCTTTTTTATTTTGGGCGAGACAATCGGGGCGAGGGGTGGCCCCGCGGGACTTTATGCGCATCAAGCTCGGCACCCGCATCCCGCACACTGAATCTGAAATATCTCGCGACGATCGACTCGGGGTTTTCCCTTCCCCGTTGTGTGGCAAGAACCCATAAATCCCGTCGAAGCCTTACCAGGTAGGGATTTCAGCTTGTTCGGCCTGTATTTGCACGCGGTAAATCCCCTCTTGCTTCGTTGTGATATATCACATACTGTATTGATCAAGGACGCAGCAAGACAGTAACCCGCGGACGCCCTGGCGTTCCCGCAGTCCACCGATTTTCGAAACTCGCCCGGCCACGACTAACCAAGGGAGACATGACATGGGCAAGGCACTGGATGGGGTGCGCATTCTCGATTTCACGCATGTCCAGTCGGGACCGACCTGCACGCAATTGCTTGCATGGTTCGGCGCCGACGTCATCAAGGTGGAGCGCGCCGGCGCCGGCGACATCACGCGCGAGCAACTGCGTGACCTCCCCGACGCGGACAGCCTGTACTTCACGATGCTCAATGGCAACAAGCGTTCGCTCACGCTCGACACGAAGAATCCGCAGGGCAAGCGCGTGCTCGAACGGATGATTCGCGACTGCGACGTGCTGGTCGAAAACTTCGCGCCCGGTGCGCTCGAGCGCATGGGCTTCAGCTGGGAGCACATCCAGGAACTCAACCCGCGCATGATCGTCGCTTCGGTGAAGGGCTTCGGCCCCGGGCCCTACGAGGACTGCAAGGTCTACGAGAACGTCGCGCAATGCGTGGGCGGCGCCGCCTCCACCACGGGCTTCGACGATGGTCCGCCGGTCGTCTCCGGCGCGCAGATCGGCGACAGCGGCACGGGCCTGCATCTCGCGCTCGGCATCGTCACGGCGCTGTATCAGCGCACCCACACCGGGCGCGGCCAGAAGGTGCTGGCCGCCATGCAGGACGGCGTGCTCAACCTGTGCCGCGTGAAGCTGCGCGACCAGCAGCGGCTCGAGCGCACCGGCGTCATGAAGGAGTATCCGCAATACCCGAACGACGGCTTCGGCGATGCGGTGCCGCGCGCGGGCAACGCCTCGGGCGGCGGCCAGCCGGGCTGGATTCTCAAGTGCAAGGGCTGGGAGACCGATCCGAACGCGTACATCTATTTCATCGCGCAGGCGCCCGTGTGGGACCGCATCTGCAAGCTGATCGGCCGCGAGGAATGGATCGACGACCCGCTCTACGCCACGCCCAATGCACGCTTGCCGCATCTGAAGGAGATCTTCGCCGAGATCGAGCGCTGGACCATGCATCGCACCAAGTTCGAAGTGATGGCCGTGCTCAATCGCCAGCACATTCCGTGCGGTCCGATTCTCTCGATGAAGGAGATCGCCGCCGACGAGTCGCTGCGCGCCACCGGCACCATCGTCGAGGTCGACCACCCCGTGCGCGGCAAGTACCTCACAGTCGGCAACCCGATCAAGCTCTCGGACAGCCCTACCGATGTGACACGCTCGCCGCTCCTCGGCGAGCACACGGACGAAGTGCTTGCCGAGTTCGGCTATAGCGATGCGGATATCCGCTCGCTGCGCGCTTCGGGTGCGATCTGAATGCCGCTGTGAGTTGCCACGCGTAGTGACGTGAAAAGCGGCACGCGAAAGATAGATGCGGGCGCAACGATGCGCCCGTGCCCATGAACGAGTGAATCTTTGAACCGATGGACCGCGCGGCACAGGCGTGCCGCGCGCCACGCAACGATGGAGCGAAGCATGGACACATGGATGCGCTTGATGGCGAATGACGGCAGTATCGTGTTCGGCCGCGTAGAAGACGGCTATCTGCATGAATACGAAGGGCTCGAGCAAGCGGTGCCCACGGGCGCGGTGCTCTCGCTGCGCACACTCGCGCCGCTTGCGCCGTGCGCGCCGGGCAAAGTGGTGGCGCTCTGGAATAACTTCCACGCGCTCGCGTTAAAGCTCGAGAAGCCGGTGCCCGAGCATCCGCTCTTTCTGATCAAGCCGGCGGAATCGGTGATTGGCTCGGGCGTGCCGATTCGGCGTCCTGCCCACTATGCGGGAAAAATCGTCTTCGAAGGCGAGCTTGGCATCGTGATCGGCAAGCGTTGCCGCAACGCGAGCCTCGCCGAGGCCGAGGACGCGATCTTCGGCTACACGATCGTCAACGATGTGACCGCTGCGGGCCTGCTCGCCGAAAATCCGCACTTCCCGCAATGGTGCCGCGCGAAAGGTTTCGATACTTTCTGTTGCCTGGGGCCCGCCATCGTCTCGGGCTTCGACTGGCGCAGCGCGCGCGTCGTCACGCGGCTCGATGGCGTGGAGCGGCAGAACTATCCGCTCGACGACATGGTGTTCACGCCCGCGCAGCAAGTGAGCCTGATTTCGCAGGACCTCACGCTCGAGCCGGGCGATGTGATCGCGTGCGGAACGTCGCTGGGCGTGGGCTCGATCGGCGATGGCGCGACGGTCGAGGTCTCCATCGAAGGCATTGGCACGCTGTCGAACGCGCTGGGGCCGAGACTGGACGGCGACGCGCAGGACCCGGCGGGCGCGGGCCGCGAGCGCCAGTCGGTCACGGTTGCATAGCGGGAAGACAAGCGGGAAGGCGTGCCGAAGCGGGGCGCGATGCACGGCGTGATGTACGGCGTGGTGCATCGCGCGACGAGACGGCCGATCGAGGGCGCAAAGGCAGCAGGCGCCGCAGCAGGCATACGAAGCTCGAACTGATGACGCGCGCGGCCTGAGCGCCGCGTGCGAGGAGGAGAGATGCCGGAGCAACTGGCGGGCGACCTGGTGTGGCTGGGTGGCGGCCTGGTGTTCGCGTGGCTGGTGTGTGCATTTGCACAATTGTCTGCGTTCGCTCCGGCATGGACGCTTCGCGCGCCGCGGCGCGCGAAGCCGCGCTGCAGGCGTGCGCGCGAGGCGAAGCCGCGTTCGCGCAACGCGCTCGCCATATCGTTCGCACTGCTCTTGACCGTGCCACCGGGTTTGCTGGCGGCGCTCGTTGCACATGTGCCCGATGCGCTCGCCGCCGCGGAATGCGGCGCGCTTGCCGGCTTGTGGCTGGGCGCACGGCGCGACCTCGCGAAGCGCGCACGGGCAATGGCCGCGGCGGGTTGCATGGTGGGTGCGGCCTCCATCTGCGTCGCGTTCGCCAGTTTTCTCCTGCTGCCTGAGTTGCCCGCATCCGGGCGCGCCGCGCTCTACATCACGGCGACGCTCGGCGCGGTGCTCTCAGGCGCCGCTGCGAACGCGCTCCTATGCGGTGCGCGCATGAGCGAGCGCAGCCGCTTGCCGCTCCGGCAGGGCGATCGTGTGGTCCATGCCGTTGCGTTCGCATTGTTCGCGATGCTGGGCTACGGTTTTGCGGCGGTGCGTATGGCCTCGGCCGAATTCGGGATCTCGGTGCTGGTGGCCGCCTGCGTGCTGGCCGCCGCGCTCGGCGTGCGTCTCATGGGCGGCGCGCGCCGACCTGCCGCGCCGCGTCCGGGCACCGTGCGCGCGACCGCCGGTGCGCAGGCCACTCCTTCGCAGATCACGTCCAAGCCGCCCGCGCGAGCTTACTTCGTGGGTGTGCCTCGTCAATGGCTCGTCGCGGCGGGTGGCCGTGACGCCCTCGAGCATGCGTGCTTCGACATCTGGCTCGCGGACTGCGACCCGCCCTGCGAAGCGCCGCGTGCATCGCATCATGCCTCGCAGGACTTGCCGCGCCGAAGGCGCAATCGAAGCCGCCATGGCGCGCTCCGGCAGCGCCAGGGGCCGCACTGAAGCAAGTCATTCAGATAGTCGGGGAAGCGCGCTGCATCGATTCGCACCCCTTGGCAACGCCGTCTGGCGCAACACTATCCGGCGGCGAGGGACGCGAAGGATCAACTACGCCTGATGCTTTTGCATCGACCCATCAAACCTTACTTATGTACTGTCAATTCTGACACCCGTGTAATGTTCTCGATGAGCTGCGCGCCCTCCTCGAGCAGGAAGCGCTTGAAGGCGAGTGCGACGGGCGGCAGGCGCTTGTTTTTGCGGTGTACGACGTACCAGTTGAGCATGACCGGAAAGCCTTCGACGTCGAGCACGGTGAGGTGCCCGACCTGCAATTCGAGGCTGATGGTATGCGCCGAGAGAAAGGCGATACCCATGCCCGCGATCACGGCCTGCTTGATCGTCTCGGTGCTCTGGATCTCCATCGCGATCTTCAGGTTCGTGATCTTGCCTGCGAAACCTTCCTCCATGGAATTCCACGTGTCCGAGCCGCGTTCGCGCACGATGAACGCTTCGTTCGCGAGCGTGCTGAGCTTGATGCTGCGTTTGTGGGCAAGCGGGTGCGTGGGCGCCGCCACGATCACGTAGGGGTGGGGGGCGAACGCTTCGTTGATGGCGTCGGTAGCGTGCGGTGGACGCACCATGACCGCGAGATCGGTCTGGTTGGTCGCGAGCTGTTGCAGCAATTGCTCGCGGTTGTATACCGAGAGATTGAGCTGCACGCCCTTGTAGCGGCGCGTGAATTCGGCGAGCAGGCGCGGAAAGAAGTAATCGCCCGCGCTGATCACGGCCACGTTCAGTTTGCCGCCCGAGACGCCCTTCAGCTGGCTCATGGCCTCGTCGACTTCATGGAACTGCTGAATGATCGAGCGGCTGTAGTGCAGCATCTCCGTGCCGGCAGGCGTGAGATAGATCTTCTTGCCGAGCTGCTCGAAGAGCGGCAGGCCCGCATGGTCTTCGAGCTGCCGGACCTGGGTGGAGACGGCCGGCTGCGTGAGATGAAGCTCCTCCGCCGCTCGCGAAAAACTGAGGTGGCGCGCCACGGTCTCGAAGACCTTCAACTGGCGCAGCGTGGCGTTTCGCATGGTCATGGCCGATCCATAAAGGATGCTGAATCAAGATAATAACAAACTTTAATTATTAGTAATCGAGTAATCACCCTAACATGATTTGAAAGCCGTTCGAATGCCGTGTGTTGGCGTGCGGGTTAACGCCTGGAAAAGGCGCTTTTCAGCGGGAAAACCCGTACCAGAAAGCCCGACGGATGGGCTTCTCAAGCACTCCATGAATGAATCGAATGAAAGTGGAATTACGAGTTCTCATTCGAATTGTCGTGAGCCGGATCGAATAAGAAAGAGCATTAAAAGAGGGCGGACTCAGGATCATAAGTCGATATCTATGCATGCCGGCAAAGCGGCTGCAATCCGTGAATGGATAGTGGAAACCAGTGGAGACAAGCGGGATGAATGCAATCAGTCAGAGGAGCGAGGGCGGTCCGTTCTGGACGAACCGCTGGAGTCAACTGGTGGTGGGCATGCTATGCATGGCGCTCGTTGCCAATCTGCAGTACGCGTGGACGCTGTTCGTCGCGCCCATGAACGCACGCCATCACTGGGGAGAAGCGTCCATTCAACTGGCGTTCTCGATCTTCATCCTGACTGAAACCTGGCTCGTCCCCATCGAAGGCTGGCTCGTCGACAAGTTCGGCCCGCGCCCCGTCGTCATGGGCGGCGCCGTCTGTGCGGGCCTGGCATGGGTGCTTTATTCGTATGCCACGACGCTGCCGATGCTCTACGCGGGATCGGTGCTCGCGGGCGTGGGCGCGGGCGGCGTGTACGGCACCTGCGTGGGCAATGCGCTCAAGTGGTTCCCGGATCGCCGCGGCCTGGCAGCGGGTCTGACGGCAGCGGGATTCGGCGCGGGCGCTGCTGTCACCGTGATTCCAATTGCGAACATGATCACGCGCTCGGGCTACGAGCACACGTTCCTCGTCTTCGGCATGCTGCAGGGCGTTGCGATCCTCGTGCTCGCGCTGCTGCTCGTGAAGCCTGTGCCGCGCGCCGCGATGGCGGCGGGCCGCCGTCTCGTCACGCGCATCGACTACACGCCGGGGCAGATGGTCAGGCAACCCGTGTTCTGGGTCATCTATCTGGCGTTCGTTGCCGTCGCCGCGGGCGGCTTGATGGCGACCGCGCAGATCGGCCCGATCGCGAAGGACTGGGGCCTCGCACGCCTGCCGATGACCGTGTTCGGCGCGACGCTGCCGCTGCTCACGCTCACGCTGTCGATCGACAACGTCTGCAACGGCTTCACGCGGCCGCTGTGCGGCTTCATTTCCGACAAGATCGGCCGCGAGAACGCCATGTTCTTCATCTTCGTGGGCGAAGGCCTCGCGCTGCTCGGCATGATGCAGTACGGCACGAACCCGTATGCGTTCATCACGTTCGCCGCGCTCATCTTCCTGTTCTGGGGCGAGATCTTCTCGATCTTCCCGGCGATCTGCGCCGACACCTTCGGCAGCAAGTACGCCGCCGCCAACGCGGGCACGCTCTATACCGCGAAGGGCACGGCCGCGCTGCTCGTGCCGGTGGCCTCCGTGCTCTCGGCCACGGGCGGCTGGAGCGCCGTGTTCGTTGCGGCTGCCGTCATCACGATCGCGGCGGGCGTGAGCGCCAAGTTCATCCTGGCGCCCATGCGCCAACGCCTGATCGAGCGCAGCGACGAACACGGCGCCGTGCCCGCGGCGAATCCGGCCGGCCTGCAGCCGTGGCCCAAGCAGGCGGGTGAATGAGCCGCGCGCCAGGGGAACAGGCCCGACCATGTCGATGAACGTTTCGCTCCAGCAACTCAAGGTCTTCGTCGCGGTGGCGCGCGAGCGCAGTTTCACGCGCGCCGCGCGCGAATTCGGGCTCACGCAGTCGGCGGTCAGCCGCTGCGTGCGCGATCTCGAAGAGGCCATCGATCTGAAGCTCTTCGATCGCACCACGCGCCAGGTCGAGCTCACGCTCGCGGGCAGCGGTTTCGAGCGGCGCATCGGGCGACTGCTCGACGAAATCGACATGGTGTTGAACGAAGGCCGCGACGCGCATCAGGCGTATAGCGGCGTCGTGCTCGTGGCGAGCAATCCCGCGCTTTCGTCGGGCTGGGTCCCCGCCGCGTTCGCGCGCTGTGCCGCGGCGTTTCCCTCGCTCGCGCTGCAATTGCGCGACTTGCCGCAAGACGCGGTCTTGCAGGCCGTCGAGCAGGGCGAGGCCGATTTTGGCGTGATTGCGCAAGCCTTGCCGTTCGCGAGCGCGAACCTCGAGGTGCAGCCGCTCGCCGCCGCGCCGTTGTGCGCGGTGCTGCCCTCGCATCATCCGCTCGCGCTGCAGGGCGCGCTGCGCTGGGACGATCTCGCGCGCGAGCCGCTCGTCACGCTCAATCGCGAGGCGGGCTGCCGTGGCGTGGTCATGCGCGTGCTCGAGGGGCTGCGGCCCGAAGGGCGACCCGTGCAGGAGCTCGCCCACGTCGAGGGCGTTGCGCGCATGGCGCAGCTGGGGATGGGCATCGGCATCCTGCCCATCAGTGGCGACAGCGGCGGCACGCGTGCGACGCAGGGCGATGCGGCGGGCGCGGCGTGCCATTGGCCCATGCCGGCGGGGCCGCTCGTCGCGCGCGTGTTGCATCCCGTCGTGATGGTGAGCACGATGCTCGTGAGGCGGCGCACGCGTTCATTGCGTCCTTGCGCGCAAGCGGCGTGGTCCCAGTTCGCCGCGGACGGGCACGCTGAGACGGACGCCGATGCCAATGGCCCGACAAACCACGATGCGCACGTAGCGGACGGCGTCCAGCGTGATGCCCCCGCGTTGGTGCGTATCGGCTGATCCCGTCCGGCTGATTGTCGACGACCATTCGCGCAATACTCGAGCGCGTTTTTTTTCCCTCTTCCGCGAAGCAAAAAACTGGCGGTAAATGCAAAACGGGCCGCGCTTTCACGCGGCCCGATTGACCACTTGCTGCCTGCTTTCAGGCTGCCAGCTGCGCCATCCGTTCGCGCTGCTTCACGAGTGCGAGCACGGTGTCGATGGCGGGCGTGGCCTCGCCCACGAGTTGCCCCATCTCCTGCACGACGGTCAGGAGCGGATCGATCTCCATCGGCCTGCGCTGTTCCAGATCGACGAGCATCGAAGTCTTGTGCGCGCCCACCGCGCCCGCGCCGTCGATGCGCCGCTCCACGTCCACGCGGAAATGCACCCCGAACTGCTTGGCAATGCGCTGCGCTTCGAGCATCATCGTGCGCGCGACGGCGCGCGTGGCCGGGTCCTCCGTGATGACGTCGAGCGTCGCGTGCGTGAGCGCGCTGATTGGATTGAAGCAGAGATTGCCCCACAGCTTGAGCCAGATCTCGTCGCGAATGTTCTCGCGGATCGGCGCGTCGAAGCCGGCCGCCGTCATGGCTTCGTGCAGCTGCACGATGCGCGAGGTGCGCTCGCCCGAGGGCTCGCCGATGGGAAACTTCTTGCCGTACACGTGACGGATCACGCCCGGCTCGTCGATCTCGGCGGCGGGGTAGAGCACGCAGCCAATCGCGCGCTCGGGCCCGAGACGCGTCCATTGCGAGCCGTCCGGGTCGATGCTGTCGAGCCGCGAGCCTTCGAACTTGCCGCCGTGGCGGTGGAAGTACCAGTAGGGAATGCCATTGGTGCCCGTCACGATGGCGGTGTGCTTGCCGATCAGCGGCTGCATCGCGTCGATCACGCCCGCCACCGAATGCGCCTTGAGCGTGATGATCACCACGTCCTGCACGCCCAGCTCGCGCGGATCGTTCGTACAACGGACCTTCGCGACGTATTCCTGGCCGTCCATCAAGAGGCGCGCGCCGCGCTCGCGCATCGCGGCCAGATGCGGGCCGCGCGCGACGAAGCTCACGTCGGCGCCCGCGCGGGCCAGTTGCACGCCCATCATGCCGCCGATGGCGCCCGCTCCAAAGATGCAGATCTTCATATGGATTCCCCAATGACGTTGAAAACCGCGTGTCCGCATTGGCGATGCGGACGATGGTTCGAGCATAGGGGCTGCCGTCGATTAACGACAGTTAAAGTTTCTCGGCTGAATCATCAGGAATACGTTATGAACTACGTGTTTTCCCGATGTGCTGAGAGACGAAGAAAAGGCGAGGGATCAGGCGCGGCGCACGAGCAGGAAGCTCAGGCCGATGACGCCCAGAAACGCGCCGCACGCGCGGTTGAACCAGCGGCGCACGCTCGCGCGCGTGAGCCAGCGCCCGAGGTACATGCCGGCGAGCGAGTAGAGCGCGATGGCGACGCATTCGAGCACGAGGAAGCTCGCGCCCAGCACGCCGAACTGCGGCAGCATCGGCTTGGCGACATTGACGAATTGCGGCAGGAACGCGGTGAACACGAGAATCGCCTTCGGGTTGCCCGCCGCCACGAGGCATTCGCGCTGTGCGATGCGCGCGAGGGTGACGTCGTCGTCGAGCTTCATCCCGATCGGGGCGGCGTCGCTGCGCCAGAGCTGCACGGCGAGCCACACGAGATAGGCCGCGCCCGCGAGCTTGATGGCGAAGAACACGGCCTCCGAGGCGCGCAGCACGAATGCGAGACCGGTGGCCGCGAGCGCGATCATTGCGGCGAAGGCGACCAGCCGGCCCGTGCCGCCCACCAGTGCGCGCATGAAGCCGTGGCGCGCGGCCACGTTGATCGACAGCAGGTTGTTCGGCCCGGGCGCCATGTTCAGCGCGAAGCAGGCGGGCAGGAAAAAGAGCCAGGCGGTGAGGGACATGTTCGTACTCGATGCAGTGCAGCGCGCGGGGGGGCGCATCGCGCGATTTTAGCGCGAAGTCCAGCCGCTACGGATCAGCGGACCCGTGCGCGAGGCCGCCCAGTGAAACTCAGTGAAAAATGGGCAGCGCGAGAAACAACTTGATGACGATGGCGTTGGCGATGTCGATGAAGAACGCCGCTACCATCGGCACGACCAGAAACGCGAGATGCGAGTGGCCGAAGCGCGCGGTCACCGCCTGCATGTTGGCGATGGCGGTGGGCGTCGCGCCGAGTCCGAAGCCGCAATGGCCTGCCGAGAGCACGACGGCGTCGTAGTTCGAGCCCATCACGCGGAAGGTGACGAAGCTCGCGTAGAGCACCATCAGCACGACCTGCGCGACGAGGATCGTGAACACCGGCAACGCGAGCGCGGCGAGGTCCCACAGGCGCAGGGTCATGAGCGCCATCGCGAGAAAGAGCGCGAGGCTCACATTGCCGATCAGCGCCACGGCATGCTCGATCGCGGGCAGGCCGAGCACGGCCAGGCCATTGGCGAGCAGCACCGCCACGAACAGCACGCACACGAAGGCGGGCAGCTCGAATGCCGTGCCCGTGAGCCAGCCCGCGAGCACGTTGCCGGCGGCGAGGCTGATGGCAATCAGCGTGAGCGTTTCGATGAAGGCGGCGGCGGTGGTCGGCTGCTCGGCCTGCGGTTCTTCGAACGCCTGCGGGGCGGCCTGGGCGGCGGGAGCATGGTGTTCGCCATCGGCATCGACATCGACTGCGGCCGCGCGCGCCGCTGCCGCTTCGCTGCGTCCGAGGCGCTTGACGAGCCGCTGCGCGACGGGGCCGCCGAGGATGCCGCCCATCACGAGCCCGAACGTCGCGCAGGCGATGGCGGCCTCGGTCGCCGACTGCAGCCCGTGGCGCTCCGTGAAGACCTTGCCCCACGCCGCGCCGGTGCCGTGTCCGCCCGAGAGCGCGACCGAGCCGCCCAGCAGACCGAAGAGCGGGTCGACACCCAGCGCGTACGCCAGCCCGATGCCGACCGCGTTCTGCAGCAGGAGCAACCCGACCACCACGGCAAGGAAGCGCGCGAGCATGGGCCCGCCGGACTTCAGGCTCGCGAGCCTGGCGTTCAGTCCGATGGTCGCGAAGAACGCGAGCATGAGCGGCGTTTGCAGCGAGACGTCGAAGCGCACGTCGACGTGCGCGAACGAATGCAGGCCGAACACGGCGAGCGCGGCCACGAGGCCGCCCGCCACCGGCTCGGGAATCGTCCATTTGCGCAGCAGCGGCAGCGCGGCCACGAGGCGGTTGCCGAGCAACAGCACGAGCGACGCGGCGACGAGTGTTCCGTAGACATCGACGTTCATGGTGACCTCGTAATGCGGTGAGGACCGGGCCCGGACGCATCCCCGGGGCGCTACCCGCCCATCGTGTTGACGGGTGGCGTCCAGAGCGCACGGTACATGAGCGGCGCACGCCGTGCGCGCTCACTGCGCGGGCGACCTGCCGGCTTGCACAAAAAGGGGCCGCACGCTTAAATATGATCGGCGCGTCAGGCTATCCTTGCAAGCCAATGCGGAGTGCATTACGAGCATCCACGAACATCCTCGAGAAATGGAGCCGTTCATGAATGGAAGGACCGTAGCAGAACGCGAGGCGGCCGGCCGCGCCGCGCGCGAGCGCGCGAAGCGCTCGAGCCACAGGCAGGTGGGCGAGTTGCAGCGCGATCCGGTCGCGCTGCTCAAGCAGAACAGCGAGGGGCGCGTGCCCAGCCTCGTGCCGCTGCGCTACGGGCGCATGATCGTCTCGCCCTTCACGTTCTTTCGCGGCAGCGCGATCCTGCAGGCCCACGATCTCGCCCAGGTGCAGAACACGGGCATGGTCATGCAGATTTGCGGCGACGGCCATCTGCTCAACTTCGGCGGCTTCGCCACGCCCGAGCGCCAGCTCGTGTTCGATCTGAACGACTTCGACGAAGTGGCGCCCGGTCCCTGGGAGTGGGATCTCAAACGGCTCGTCGCGAGTCTCGTGGTGGCGGCGCGGCACATGCGCTACTCGCGCGGCGTGGCCGAAGACCTCGTGATGACGGCCGTGACCACCTATCGCGACCGCATGCGCCAGTATGCGGAATTCGGCGCGCTGGAACTCTGGTACGACAAGATCACGTTCGACCGCATGGTGGAGACTGCACTCACACCCGAGGGCCGCCGCCTGATTCGCCGCGGCATGGAGAAGGCCGCGGGCCGCACGCACGAGAGCATGCTCGAAAAGCTCGCCTTTCGCGACGAGCGCGAAGGCAAAGCCAACACGCACTGGACGATCCGCGACGCGCCGCCCGCGCTCTTTCACGTGCACGGCCCGAATTCGCTTTACGAGCACGAGGACAACTGGCTGACGCACGGCGACTGGCGCTCGATGATCACGCCGACCTACGAGGCCTATCTGAAGACGCTCGCGCCCGACCGCCGCGAGCTGCTCGATCACTTCGAGATCCAGGATCTCGTTTTCAAGGTGGTGGGCGTGGGCAGCGTGGGCACGCGCTGCCTCGTCATGCTGCTCGTCGATCACCACGGCAAGCCGCTCTTCCTGCAGTTGAAGGAAGCGCGCCAATCCGTGATTTCCCAGTACTTCAAATCGCCCGCTTTCAAGCACGAGGGCGCGCGCGTGGTGCAGGGGCAGCGCCTGCTGCAGGCCGCGAGCGATCTCTTCCTCGGCTGGTCCACGGGGCCTTCGGGGCGCCACTTCTACTTCCGCCAGTTGCGCGACATGAAGCTCTCGGTGGACCTCGAGTTGCTCGACAGCACGCTGCTCGCGGGCTACGCGCGCATGTGCGGCTGGGCGATGGCGCGCGCGCATGCGAAGTCGGGCAATGCGGCTATCGAGATCGCTGCGTATATCGGGCGCGGCGACCCGTTCGCCGAGGCGCTCGCGGGCTATGCGGCCAGCTACGCGGATCAGGTGGAGCGCGACTACGAGGCGTTCATCAAGGCCGCGCGCAGCGGTGAGATCGTGGCGCGCAGCGACGAGGACATGGCCGCCGATTTCCGCATCTGATTTTGCGTTCGCGTCTCATGCGTCTACGTCATATTGAAGTCTTCCACGCGATCATGCGCACGGGCTCGCTCTCGAAGGCCGCCGAGCTCCTGTGCGTCTCGCAGCCCGCCGTGAGCAAGGTGCTCGCGCATGCCGAGCGACGCGCGGGCCTGAAGCTGTTCGCGCGCACGCACGGCCGCCTGCAGCCCACGCGCGAAGCCGAATTGCTGTTCGCCGAAACGCAGAAGCTCCAGTCGAGCCTCGACAGCATTCGCGACCTCGCGCGCAATCTCGCGCTGCATCCGCAAGGACTGCTGCGCATCGGCTGTCTGCCCAGCCTCGGGCTCAGTCTCATTCCGCAGGCCGTGCAGGCGTTTCGCGCGAGCTACCCGGCCGTTTCGCTCAAGGTTCAGACGCGCCATACGGCCGAGCTGCTCAACGCCTTGCTCACACGGGAGCTGGACGTGGGCGTCGCACTCAACCCGCCCGCGCGGCCCGGCATCGAAGCGCTCGAACTCGGCCGCACGGCCGTGGTGTGCGTGGCGCCGCCCGACGATCCCACGCCCGCCGACGTGCCGCTCGCGCTGCAGGAATTCGTCGATGGCGACTGGATCAGCATCGGCAATGTCGACCCGCTGGGCGAGACCATCGGCCATCTGCTCGAGACGCAGGGCGTGGATGGGCGGCTTGCCGCCGTCGAGGCGCAGACCTGGTACGTGGCGCGCTCGCTGGCGGCGCGCGGCATCGGGCGCGTGCTGCTCGACGAGATCACCGCGAGGAGCGCGGGCGAGCCGGTCGCGATCCGCCGCGTGGAGCCGGAGCTGACCGTGGGCGTGTTCGCGGTATGGCGCGACGGCGGCATGGATTCGCAGGCGGGCAGCGCGTTCGTGGACGTGTTGCGCGCGATGCTGGCGGCGCGCTGAGCGCACATTGCAAATCGCCCATCGCGCCAGGGCAACGACTTGTACGATGGAATCGATTGAAACTGATCGCAACGAGGCAGACATCATGACAGAAGCGAATCGAAACGAAGGCGCGGCAACGGGTACGGCCGCGCATCCCGCGCGCAAAGTGGCGCTCGTGACCGGCGCGGGCAGCGGCATCGGGCGCGCCTGTGCGCGCAAGCTGCTGGCGAACGGCTATGCCGTGGTGCTCACGGGCCGGCGCGCCGAGCCGCTCGAGACGCTCGCCGCCGAGGCGCGCGCGGCCGGCCAGGAGGCGCTGGCCGTGCCGTGCGATGTCGCGGATGCCGCCTCGGTGGACGCGCTCTTCGAGAGCGTGCAGACGCACTATGGGCGGCTGGACCTGCTGTTCAACAACGCGGGCCGCAGCGCGAAGGCGGTCGAGATTGACGAGCTTTCCGTCGACGACTGGCGCGCCGTGGTCGACACGAATCTCACCGGCGTGTTCCTGTGCACGCGCGCGGCGTTCGCGCTGATGAAGCGCCAGAGCCCGCGCGGCGGCCGCATCATCAACAACGGCTCGATCTCGGCGCACGCGCCGCGGCCGTTCAGCATCGCGTACACGGCCACCAAGCACGCGATTACGGGCCTCACGAAGTCGGTGTCGCTCGACGGGCGGCGCCACGACATCGCGTGCGGCCAGATCGACATCGGCAACGCGGCCACCGAGATGGCCGAGCGCATGGCGCGCGGCGTGCCGCAGGCGAACGGCGAGATCGCCGTCGAGCCGCTGATGGACGTCGAGCTCGTCGCCGATGCGGTCCTGCACATGGCGCAGCTGCCGCTCGAGGCGAACGTGCAGTTCATGACGATCATGGCGACCAAGATGCCGTTCGTGGGGCGCGGCTGATCCCGGCGCGGGGCGCGCGAAGGATCGGGACGCCGCCTTACCGCGACGATTTGCGTTTTACGCGCGTCACGCACCGTGGCGCGCGGTGTATGGGCGTTGTAAGCGCGCCACGGATACAGCCATCACGCTTTGAATCGTTTGAGATAAATCTGGAGTCGCTGCTGCATGAGCGGCTTTGACAATATTTGACGAGTTTTGAGATTACCCCGCCGTCAGGCTTGCGTAATAAACGCTACGCGGGGTTAAGTCGGTGAATCAAAACTACAGGCTGGTATACAGCCGTCTGCGCGGGATGTTCGTGGCCGTGGAAGAGACGGCGAGCGCAAGCGGGAAGGGGGGGCGGGGTGAAACGGTTGTGACGGCAACCGTCGCGGCGGCGCTGCTCGCGGGCGTGCCGCTCGGGGCCTTCGCGCAGATCGTCCCGTCCGGCGCAAACGCGCCGAAGGTGCAGCAGACCGCCAACGGTCTGCCTCAAGTCGACATCAATCGACCGGGCGGCGCTGGCGTATCGATGAATACGTACAGCCAGTTCGACGTGCAGAGGAACGGCGCGATCCTCAACAACTCGCCGACCCTCGTCCAGACGCAGCAGGCGGGCTACATCAACGGCAACCCGAACTTTGCGCCGGGCCAGTCCGCCAGAGTCATCGTCAACCAGGTCAATAGCCCGAATCCCTCGCAGTTCAATGGGGCGCTCGAAGTTGCAGGCCAGCGGGCGACCGTCGTCATCGCCAATCCGTCGGGCTTGTCGGTGAACGGCGGCTCCTTTATCAATACCTCGCGCGCGGTCCTGACAACCGGCGTGCCGCTCATCGACGCAAACGGCGCACTCACCGGCTATAACGTCACGGGCGGCAACATCGCCGTGCAGGGCCAGGGCTTCAACGGCTCGAACGTCGATCAGGTGGACTTGATCACGCGAGCCGTGCAGGTCAATGCGGCGATCTATGCGAACACCCTGAACGTCATCGCGGGTGCGAACAACGTCAACCACGACACGCTCGCGGCCACGCCCATCGCGGGCAACGGCGTCCCTTCGCCCGTCTCGATTGACGTCAGCCAGCTGGGAGGGATGTACGCCGGGAGAATCCTGCTCGTGAGCAACGAGCACGGGGTGGGGGTCGGCAATGCCGGAACGCTCGCGGCACAGTCGGGCGACCTGACCTTGCAGGCGGACGGCAAGCTCGTGCTCTCGGGCAGGACCAGCGCGAGCGGCAATGTGGCGCTCAACGCCTCGCAGGGCATCGAGAACACCGGCACCACGTACGCACAGCAGGCGCTCTCGGCCAACACGGCAGGAACACTGGTCAACAGCGGCACACTGGCCGCGCAGCAGGCCGTGAATGTGGGCGCGGGTGCTGTGTCATCGACGGGATCGCTCGCTTCGGGCGTGGACAGCAACGGCAACGTCACGCAGCGAGCCAACCTGAACTTGACCGCCGCGGGCGCGCTGACCGCCACCGGCCAGAACGTATCGGGCGGCGACGCGAACCTCTCGGGCAGCAGCGTGAATCTCGCGGGCAGCGAGACGGCGGCCAACGGCAATCTGTCGATGACGGCGAACGCAGGCGACCTGAATCTCGCGGGTGCGACGACGAGCGCCGGGGGCGCGGTGACGGCAAACGCTGCGGGTACGCTTTTGAACGACCGCGGCACGCTAACCGGCGGCAATAGCGTGACGCTCAGCGCGGGTAACCTGTCGAACCAGGGCGGCGCAGTCTCCGCACATGGGCCGCTCGTCGCGCAGGTAGCCGGGCAGATTGCGAACCAGGGGGGCACGTTCGTCTCGCAGGGCGCGATGCAGGTGCGCGGCGGCGCCATCGCCAACTACCAGGGGACGATGCAGAGTGCTGCCGGTCTCTCGGTGTCAGGGGCGTCGCTCGACAATACGGGCGGTCATATCCTCTCGCTGAACGGCGACGGTCTGAACCTGGGGCTGACCGGAACGCTGCTCAATGGCATGGGCGGCGTAATCGGTGGTAACGGCAACATCAGTGCGAGCGCCTACTCGTTCACGAACGCCGGGCAGATCTCGGCGCTTTCCAACGCGGTATTGCAGGCGTGGAACCTCGCCAACAGCGGGCAGATTACCGCGGGCGGTTCGCTCACGGCGAACGCGACTGGCGCACTGAACAACGCTGGCGGCACGCTCTCGAGTACGTTGACAACCGCTAGCGGCGCGTCCATCGACAACACGAAGGGCGAGATCGACGGGGCCACGGTCGCCGTCTCGACGCCGGGTAACCTCGTGAACGAAGGCGGCAAGATTACGCAGACGGGCTCGGGGGCGATGAGCGTTGCGGTATCGGGTACGCTCGACAACTCGGCGGGCGGCACGCTCGAGACCAATAGCACGGACCTTACGCTCGCGCCTGGCACGCTAGTCAACGACCACGGCACGATCACGCACGCCGGTAGCGGCACGCTCGCTATAAACGCGGGCGGTGGCGCGGGATCACTCTCGAACGCTGGCGGCACCATCCAGAGCAACGGGCAGGTTGTGGCGCAGGCCGGTGCGCTCGACAACGCATCGGGTTCGATCATCGGGCAGAACGGTCTTGCGGCAACGGTTGGCGGCGCGTTCAACAACACGAACGGCAACGTGGTCTCGAATACCGGCCTGAGCCTTGCCACCGGCACGCTGAACAATGATGGCGGCAAGATTGGCGCGGGTTCGAACGTGACGGTCCACAGCGGATCGATGACCAATCATGGCGGTTCGATCGTCGCGCCTGATCTCGCCCTCACAATCGGCTCGACGCTCGATAACAGCGGTGGCGACATCGAGGCGAACCAGATCGCACTGGCCGCGACGAACGTGCTGAACCACGGCGGCGTGATTACGCAGTACGGCACGTCGGCGATGGGCTTCAATGTCAGCGGCACGTTCGACAATTCGAACGGTGGCATGCTCCAGGCCAACAGTACGGACCTCACGCTCGCGTCCGGCTCGCTCGACAACGATGGTGGCACGATCACGCACGCCGGCAACGGTAAACTGACGATCAACGCGGGTGGCGGCGCAGGATCGCTCTCGAACGCCGGCGGCACGATCCAGAGCAACGGGCAGGTCGTGGCCCAGGCCGGAACGCTCAATAACGCGGCCGGTTCGGTCATCGGCCAGAAGGGTCTTGCGGCGACGGTCGGTGGCGCGCTCGACAATAGCAACGGCAAGCTGCTCTCGAACACGGACCTGAACCTCGCCAGCGGCATGCTGAACAATGATGGCGGCCAGGTTGGCGCGGGCTCGAACGTAGCGATCCATAGCGGCTCGCTGACGAACCATGACGGCTCGATCGTCGCACCGAACCTCACGGTAGCGGCAAGCGGCACGCTCGACAACAGCGGCGGCGATATCGAGGCGAACCAGCTTGCACTGGCCGCGGCGAACGTACTGAACCGCGGCGGCGTGATTACGCAGTACGACACGTCGGCGATGGGCTTCAATGTCAGCGGCACGTTCGACAACTCGAACGGTGGCACGCTCCAGGCCAACAGCACGGACCTCACGCTTGCCCCGGGTTCACTCGTCAATGACGGCGGCACGATTACGCACGCCGGTCACGGCACGATGACGATCGATGCAGACAGCGGCGCGGGATCGCTCTCGAACGCTGGCGGCACAATCCAGAGCAACGGGCAGATCGTGGCGCAGGCCGGTGCGCTCAACAACGCGGCGGGTTCAATCATCGGCCAGAACGGCTTGACGGCTACGGTCGGCGGCGCGCTGAACAACACCAGCGGCAAGCTGCTATCGAATACGGACCTGAGCCTCGTCAGCGGCATGCTGAACAACGATGGCGGCCAGATCGGCGCGGGCTCGGACGAAACCATTCACAGCGGCTCGCTCACGAACAACGGCGGCTCGATCGTCGCGCCGAATCTGGCGCTCATGATTGACTCCACGCTCGACAACAGCAGTGGCGATATCGAGGCGAACCAGCTTGTGTTGAGCGCGACGGACCTGATCAATCATGGCGGTGCAATTACACAGTATGGCACCCCCACGATGGGGTTCAACGTCAGCGGCACATTCGACAACTCGAACGGCGGTGCGCTTCAGACCAACAGCACTGACCTTACTCTCGCGCCGGGTGCGCTCATCAATGACGGTGGCACGATCCTCGACGCCGGAACGGGCACGCTGACGATCGCACCAGGCAGTGGTGCGGGCACCTTCTCGAACGTGGGCGGCAAGATCATTGCCGCCGGCCAGATCGCGGCGTGGGCCGGGACCCTGAACAACGCGAATGGCGTACTCGCCGCACAGGGGAACATTGCGGCTAACGTGTCGGGCGACGTGAACAATACGCAGGGCGCGATACGCTCGCTCTCGTCCTTGACGCTCGCGAGCGGCGGCGCGCTCACGAACACGAACGGACAGATCTAGTCCGGCACGGGTACGGCGGACGAAACGAGCACACTCGTCGTTCAGGCCGCGTCCGTCGACAATACGGACGGCCTCATCAGTGACCTCGGCAGCGGCGATGCGACCGTGCAGGGTGGCAGTCAGACCGTCAACCGAGGTGGCGTGATTACTGGCAACGGGAATGTCACCGTCAATACCTCTGCATTCCTGAATATGCAGGGCGGCCAGTTGAGCGGCGCGAACGTCACGGTGCGAGGCGATACCGTCGACAACAGCAGTGGCCAGATTGGCAACCTGACCGGCTCGAACGGTGACGTCGCGATTACGACGACCGGTGCGGTCACGAACACGAGCGGGCAGATCGGCGCGACACATGACCTGTCCGTCAATGCGGCGGCACTCACGGGCGGCGGCGCATACAGCGCGGCCAACGACGTCGCGGTGAGCGTCCAGGGCGATTTCGCGCCCACGCCGGATCTGCAGTTCGCCGCCGGCCACGATCTCACCTTTACGCTGCCCGGCACGTTCAGCAATGGCGCGCTGCTGGAGGCGGTGAACAACCTCGGCATCAACGCGGGCGATATCGAAAACAGTGGCACGATGATGGCGGGCGGCACGCTCACCACGCACTCGAACACGCTGGAGAATACGGGCGTGATAGTGGGGGGCAGCGTCTCGCTCAATGCCACGCAATCGATCACGAATCTCGGGCCGACCGCGCTGATTGGCGCAACGGACAGCAACGGGACGCTCGAGCTGCTCGCGGCCGATATCGAGAACCGCGACGACACCACGATGACCGATACGCAGGCGAGCACCGCGATCTACGGTCTGGGTAACGTGGTGCTGGCGGGCGGCAAGGATGCAAACGGCAACTACACCCGCGCCAACCTGATCCGTAACCAGTCGGGGCTGATCGAATCGGCGGGCGACATGAAGCTCGACGCCGCCCAGGTGACGAACACGCGGACGGCTGTGACCACGACCGGCTTGACGCAGCCGGTCGATCCGGCGCTGCTGGAGCAGCTTGGCATCAGCATGTCGGGGTGTACGGCCATTGTCGCGGCGGCATGCGATCCAGGTCATCCCTATGTCGGCTGGGTCTTGACCGGCGATCCCAATGCCATCGGTGGCGTTTTCACTACGCCGCCACACGGCGGCCAGTGGAACAGCGGCTACCAGTACACGACCTACACGGGCGTGGCGGTGGCGAACCTGATCGCGTCGATCAGTCCGCAGGCTCAGATCATTGCCGGCGGCAACCTGGACGCCACGAACGTGGGCCTGTTCCAGAACTACTGGAGCGCGGTCGCGTCAGTCGGCAACATCACGGCACCGGTCACGCTCGACCAGAACAGCTGGCAGGGACAAACCGCGCCCGAAGTTCAGGTGACGTATTCCGGCTACTACCACTACACGAACTACGACCACAGCATTGCGGACTGGACCCTCCCGTTCGGCGACGCGCCGTTCATCGGCTCGCGGCCCGGTGGCTACACGCAGGCGGCGCCGGCCGATATCCGCGATTACGGGCTTCCGGGGTATGAATCGACCTTTGTGGCGGGCGGCACGCTTTCCGGCACCGGCATCAGTATCGACAACACGGCCGGCAATGCGGGCATTCCGTCACTCGGTCTCGCCCCCGGCCAGGCGCTCTCCGGAGTGGTGATCAGCGGGCCGGGCGGCAGCGCGAGCGGTACGACGACGGGAGGGACGTCCTCGATCCAGGGCAGCGCGAGCGGCACGAATACGGGCGGCGCCTCCTCAGTCCAGGGCAATGCGGGTGGCACGAGCGCCGGGACGGCCACGGTCGGCGGCGGCTCGGGCATGGTCAACCCGGTCATTGCCAGCGCGACGGCGCAGAACGTCCTGCAAAACCTCACGATCCCGCAGGGCGGCCTGTTCCGTCCTGTGAGCACTCCGGGGGCCGATTACCTGATCGAGACGAATCCGGCCTTCACGAACCAGAAGACGTTCATTTCGAGCGACTACTACCTCCAGCAGATCGGCCTGAATCCGCAGACCACCGAAAAGCGCCTTGGCGATGGCTTCTACGAGCAGCAGCTCGTGCGCAACCAGATCACGTCGCTCACCGGCAAGGCGGTGCTCGGCCCGTACACCGACACCCAGGCGATGTACCAGGCGCTGCTCGCCGCGGGCGCATCGCTCGCGCAATCGCTCAATCTGCCATTTGGCGTGGGCCTGTCGGCCGAGCAGGTGGCGGCGCTCACGAGCAACGTCGTCATCATGCAGACCGAGATCGTCGACGGGCAGTCCGTGCTGGTGCCGGTCGTCTATCTCGCGAAGGCCAGCCAGCAGAACATGAACGGGCCGCTGATCGCGGCGACCGACATCGATCTCAAGAACGCGCAGGTCTTCACGAACAGCGGCACGGTGCAGGCGGGCAACACGCTGTCGATCGACGGCAAGTCCATCGACAACGCGTTCGGCGCGCTGCAAAGCGGCGGACTGATGTCGCTGACGACCAGCGGCAATATCGACCTGACGTCGGCCAGCGTGAGGGCCGGCAGCCTCGCGCTGAACGCGGGCGGGGACCTGATACTCAATACCGCCGCGAAGAGCGTCGACCAGATCAGCGCGACAGGCGCGACGCGGACCATGACCACGCTCGGCTCCCTCGCGAGCGTGAATGTGGCGGGCGACGCCGCAATCGTGACGGGCGGCAACTTCGAGCAGCACGCGGGCAGCCTGAACGTGGGCGGCAACCTGGGCATGGCCGTGGGTGGCAACTGGGATCTGGGCACGGTGCAGACCGGCGAGCAGAAGGTGGTCGAGCGCGCGAACGGGGTGTCGAACACGAACATCAACCAGGTGACGGGCAGTTCGGTGACCGTTGGCGGCGTGTCGCAGATCGGCGTGGGCGGCGACCTGACGGCGACGGGCGCGAAGCTCAACCTGGGCGGTGGTGGCACGCTCGCGGCGAACGGCAACGTGACGCTCGAGGCGGCGAAGGCCACCTCGACCATCGACAGCAACAGTTCGGGTAGCGACAGCCACGGCAGTTATTCGGACTCGCTGCACCGGTCCGACGACACGCTTACGGCGACCACGCTGAATGCAGGCAATTCGCTCACCGTGGTGTCGGGCAAGGATATCAACGTTACGGGCAGCGCGATCAGTCTCGACAAGGGAACGGCGACGCTGGCGGCAACGGGTAATGTGAATATTGGGGCGGCTAGCGAAACGCATGTCGATAATTCGCAGGAGCAGCATAGCCACAGCAATGTGGTGAGCGGCAAGGAGGTGTCGAGCTCGCGCGATACCACGACGACCCTCTCGCAGGGCAGCCTGGTTTCGGCCGATGCCGTGTCGATTGCGAGCGGCAACGACATCAACGTGGCGGGCAGCACCATCGTCGGCACGAACGATGTTGCGCTCAGCGCAGCGCATGACGTGAACATCACCACGACGCAGGACACCATGCAGTCGTCGGGCACGTATCAGGAAAAGTCGACGGGGCTTGGCACGAGCGGCCTGACGGTGACGGTTGGCAGCAACAAGCTTGCGACGACCGACCGGCAATCGAGCGTCACGAACAATGCGAGCACGGTTGGGTCGATTGACGGCAATCTTTCGATTCAGGCGGGGAACAACCTGCATGTCACGGGTAGTGATCTTGTGGCGGGCGGTAATGTCACGGGCACTGCGGCGAACGTGATCATTGATGCGGCGACCGATACGGCGCATCAGGCGCAGACGCAGAAGACGAGCAGCAGCGGACTGACGATTGGTCTCGCAGGCAGCATGGGCAATGCAATCAACAACGCGTATTCGGAGGGGCAAGCCGTTGGCCGCTCGGTGGACAGCGGCAATGACCGTGCGGGCGCCCTGCACGCCATTGCGGCGGCGGGCGATGCGACGCTCGCGGGCATCGGGGCGAAGAACGCCATCACCGGCAAGGGCAAGCCGGATATCGGTGTGCAGGTCAGCGTGGGCTCGAGCCAAAGTCAGAGCCAGTCGTCGGAAGACCAGACGATCAACCGCGGTTCGAACGTGCAGGCTGGCGGTACGGCCACGTTCGTGGCAACCCAGGGTGACCTGACGGTTGCCGGTTCGAATGTCAGCGCAAACGACGTGGTGCTGGCGGCGAAGAATCAGGTCGACATAAGAAACGCGACGGATACTGATCAAACCCGCAGTTCGAACAGCAGCAGTAGTGCGAGCGTGGGTGTGCAGTGGACGACGGGCGGTGGGTTTGGTGTGTCGGCGGCGATGAGCAACGCGCACGGAGATGCGAACAGCGATGCGCAGATGCAGAACGCGTCGCATGTGAACGCGGCGAACAGCGCGACGATCATAAGCGGTGGCGACACGAACATTACGGGTTCGCAAATAGCCGGAAAACAGGTGACGGCCGATGTTGGCGGTAACCTGAATATCAGCTCGATTCAGGATACGACCACGAGCGCGGCGCATCAGAGCAGCGCAGGCGGTGGGTTCTCGATCAGCCAGTACGGCGGAGCGAATGCGAGCGTGACGGCGCAGAAGGGTCACGCGGACGGCGATTACGCACAGGTGGGCGAACAGGCGGGGATTTACGCGGGCGACGGTGGCTTTAACGTCAACGTGAAGGGGAACACGGGGCTGACGGGAGCGGTGATATCGAGCACGGCGGATGCGGAAAAGAACAGCCTGACGACGGGCACGCTGACGTTCAGCGATATCGGGAACAAGAGCCACTACAGCGCGAACAGCATGGGCGGGTCGTATGGGCTGTCGCCTGGCGCTGTGTCGGACAAGGCGGTGGGTCCTGCGTCGGTGCCGGGAAGTGGTGGCGTGGTGCCGATGATGGCGCAGAACGACAGTGGGGACCAGAGCGCCACCACGCGTAGCGCCATCAGTGCCGGGACGATCAGCCTCACGGACCCGACGCACCAGACGCAGGACATCTCCACCCTGAGCCGGGATACGACGGACACGAACGGGCAGGTGTCGAAGACGCCGGACGTGAACGCCATCCTGAACCAGCAGGCGGACACGATGGCGGCGGCGCAGGCGGCGGGTCAGGTGGTGGCGCAGGGGATTGGGGCGTATGCGGACAAGAAGCGCGACGATGCGCTGGATGCGGCGAAAACGGCGAAGGACGCGGGCGACATGGACGCCTACAACGCGGCGATGGCTGATGCGAAGTCGTGGGATGAGGGAGGGACGAACCGCACGGAGCTGCATATTGCGGGTGGCGCGCTGATTGGTGGTCTTGGTGGTGGCGGGATTGGATCGGCGGCGGCCGGAGCGGCGGGCGCTGGGGTGGCGTCGGCGTTTGCGGGCAAGCTGAACGGTCTGGCCGACGATATTGGTGGTGCGACCGGTTCGATGACGGCCGGAAATATAGCGGCGAACGTACTGGCGGGGCTGGGTGGTGCGCTGGTTGGAGGCGGAGCGGGTGCGGCGGCGGCGTCGAATGCGGACCTGTATAACCGGAGCTCTGGCAATGCCAGCGGCCAGGGCGGCACGGGCAGCCAGTTGCTCGACAGCGTGACGGGCTGGTTCGCGGATACTTACGGTCATCCGGTTGATGACGTGATGCGATGGGCCGGGCAGTTCGGTTCGCAGGCGGCAGCCGATGCAAACGCCAAGATCGCGCAACCGCATTCGGATCAGGTAGCCCAGGGTATTGCGAACGGTGCAAACGCCGTTGTTGGCATAGGAGGCGGCAAGCCGCCGGCGGCGAGTCCGGGAGCGGTGCTGGTTGATTCGGCGGTGGGCCAGGCAACGGACGCGGGCATGTCGTCCAGCAGTTCGGTGGCGGGGTATGGGCCGGGTAATGCGACGTTCGCTGACGGTGGTGGTGACCGCCCGTCACCGCGCCAGTCGGAAAATGATGTGGGTTCGGACCTTGGTCCGGGGCACGATCCGCAAGTGAGCTACAAGGACGGCAAGCAGGTGTCCTATGGCACCTCAGGCAGTGTGCGGCCGGACTTCGTGGCGCAGGATGGAAGCTCGAGCTTCGAGGTTAAGAACTACAATATCGCTACGAATTCGAGCGGATTGGTTGATAACGTTGCGAAGCAGGTGATTCAGCGCCAAGCCAACTTGCCTGATGGAATGCAGCAGCAGGTGGTGATTGATACGCGTGGTCAGGTGGTGACAGATGCGCAGAAAATATCCATCATCCAAGGCATTGTGCAGAAGTCCAATGGGATTATTAGTCCTACATCCATAAGGTTTAAGTGATGAGAAAGATTGGATTTGATGGAGGGCATTCGATATATGAACTCGGACCCGCACCAGATGTTGCGTTGTTCTTCGACTGCCTGAATGCATACACGGAAGAGGCCAACCACGAGCAAGACTGGAGCCTGCTGACGGATCGCCTATACCGGCGCTACCTTCGCTGGGAGGAGTTGGGGCCCGCATTGGCGATGATGGATCAAGTGCGAGAGATATTTGCAAAACGGCCAGCCAAGACATCGGTTGAGTGGGACGCGGCAATGCTTGCGAACCCGGAGAAAAGCTGGCTGAATCCTGAGCAGTCGACATTGGCTGATGTGTTCAGCAAGTACTTCGAGAACTTCGCGGGCGCCTGCGGTTCTGCGAAGTCATTCTTCGATGCTTTTAATATTTACCAGCCGGTTCGAGTGGTGATCTCCGACCTTGCCGGCTTTGCACGGGACAAGAACAAGCCGCTCGCGGAGTATGACGCTTTGGAGGGCAAGCCATTCTGGCTCCGGTAGTGCCATGAACAATAAACCCAGCTTCGAGCTGGGTTTATTGTTTGCAGCGCACTTCAATCGTGCGTGATGACGAGCCTGCCGTGGTGGACCTCGATCCTCACGCGCTGCCCGGCTGCAAAGCCTGCAAGCTCAAGCCACCGTCCCAAGAGCTTGATCCACGGATAAAGCGGTGGCTCGCTGCGGGCGCGCGCATTGATGCGCCGGTATCGCCGCGACTGCTGGATGCTAACTGGTCGGGTCTGAAAAATTCGAAGAGCCCTGTGCGGCAAGGGTTTAGAGCGGAAAGTTGTTGATGGATTTGCAGGATCCTGGCAGATTATGGGTGGTTTCCTGCAAATTCTGTCGAGGTCTGGATGGGTCCGAAGACAGCGGTGAGCGAAGGCGATTTGTTCCGGCATCCTCTGCGCGAGCAGATCAACCTGAAGCATCCGCTGGTGCGTCTGGCCGATCTGATCAACTGGGATGGATTGAATGCGTCGATGAGCGCGAGCTTCGTCTCACACAAAGGTCGGCCGGCCACATCACCGAGGCTGATTGCTGGTTTGTTGTATCTCCAGCATGCGTTCGATCTGTCGGACGAGGAAGTGGTCTGGCAATGGGTGGAGAATCCTTATTGGGTGCGCCGGGAGACCGGCAAGGCGTAGGTGGTGAGAGTCCACTACGATGAAGGCATAGCGAGCCACATCGCCCCCGAGCCGTGCGCGGGCATCCGTGAGGAGGTCAGCGAAGCGTCGGCAGGGGAATGTGTAGGCCAGCCATGGAGCCACGAAATGGTTTATATCCCGGATGCCGACGCGCTCCAGTACGTGGAAGGCAATACGAGCGGGCGCGACATCGCGAGTGCCTGCCGATCCGGCGTGGTCGCAGAACCTGGCATGCACGCAAGCGCCTTGCACGGGAACCGGGAGATCTCACGTCTGACCTGGCGTTGTAGCGGTATTAGCCAGGCCCGCGTCGGGAAGGTGAGGAGCCGAAGCCGATGATGTACGGACGTGAGAAGTCAGACTCCGCCGTAGTAGCGAAGAAGCCTGCGAACAAGGTCGGGAAACCGGCTGCGGAGTGGGTGGAGCCAAGGGCGGGGACCGAGGGAAACGCGAACCAGAATCACACGCGCCGGGCGCAGAACCGGGGAAGCGTGTCACAGGGACTGGATCGCGTACGGCAGTTGGCGAGACAGCATAAGAAGATGCGTTTCACGACGTTGCTGCACCACGTCACAGTCGAGCGGCTGAGCGCTGCGTTCTATGCGCTCAAACGTAAGGCGGCGCCGGGAGTTGATGGCATGACGTGGCAAAGCTATGAAGCGGGACTGGAGAGCAATCTCCGGGACCTGCACAGGCGGGTTCACACAGGGAGCTACCGTGCCCTGCCAGTGCTGCGCCGTTATATTCCCAAGGGCGACGGAGGTCTCAGGCCGTTGGGTATAGCTGCACTGGAAGACAAGCTTGTGCAGAGCGTAATGATTGATGTTCTGAACGCCATTTATGAGGAAGACTTCCTCGGCTTCTCGTACGGGTTTCGCCCGGGTCGTAACCAGCATGATGCGCTCGACGCATTGGCTGCCGCGATTCAGTGGCGACCGGTGAACTGGATTCTGGACGCCGACATTCGAAGCTTTTTCGACACCGTCAACAGGCAATGGTTGATCCGTTTCGTAAAGCATCGGGTGGCGGACCCGAGAGTCATTCGCCTGATCGGCAAATGGCTTGATGCTGGGGTGCTGGACAATGGCAGGCTGATGTCCGTACAGGCCGGTACGCCCCAGGGTTCAGTGATCTCCCCATTACTCGCCAACATCTATCTGCACTATGTCTTTGATTTGTGGATAGAGCGTTGGCGGCGTCAGCGGGCCCGCGGCACGGTGATTGTGTCGCGGTACGCGGACGATACGGTAGTGGGCTTCCAGTACGAAGCAGATGCGCTGCTGCCGATGAAGGAACTGCGGCAACGCATGGAGGAATTCGACCTCACGCTGCACCCGGAGAAGACCCGTCTGCTCGAGTTTGGTCGGTATGCAGCCGAGCGGCGAAGGCGTAAGGGCATGGGCAAGCCGGAGACGTTTGCTTATCTGGGTTTCACCCACATAAGTGGAACGTCACTCAACGGCAGTTTCCAGCTCAAGCGCAAGAGCCGCAAGGACCGGCTGCGCGCGAAGCTCAAGCAGGTCAAGGAGCAAATGCGCCTGCGTATGCACGAGCCGATCGCCTCACAAGGGCGCTGGCTGGCGCAGATCGTTCGGGGCTACTTTGCGTACCATGCCGTTCCGACCAATATCCGGTCGCTGCGTGCGTTCAGGCACGGCATTATGAACATCTGGCGGCGGACGCTCCGGCGTCGCAGTCAGAAGGACACGATGACGTGGCAGCGTATTCAGCGTCTGGCAGACGAGTGGTTGCCTCAACCGCAGATTCTTCATGCCTGGCCAGATCACCGATTTGCCGTCAATCACCCGAGGTGGGAGCCGAATGCCTGAATTGGGCACGTTCGGATCTAAGCGGGGGGTATCGGGTAACTGGTATTCCTACCGCAATCAGGTCTTCACTGGCGAAACATTTTTGCAGACTGAGCCGCCGATTGATCCGTCGAGCCTGACCTGCTGGCGCAAGCGTCTGGGCGAAGCCGGAGTAGAAGAACTGCTGGCCGAGACGATCGAAGCGGCGAAGCGCGCCGGCGTGATCAAGGCCTCAAGTGCAAAACGCGTAATCGTTGACACGACGGTCATGCAAAAGGCGATCGCCCATCCAACCGATTCGCGCCTGCTTGAGCGGTGTCGCGAACATCTGGTGAAGGCCGCGGCACGGCACGGATTGAAGCTGCGGCAGAATTACAATCGCGAGGCGCCGCACCTGGCGCGTCAAATTGGCCGCTACGCGCATGCGAAGCAGTACAAGCGCATGAAAAAGGCGCTTCGCACGTTGCGCTCGCGCGTCGGGCGGGTGATGCGTGATGTGGAGCGCCAGCTTGATTCAGTCGCCAACACTGAGCGCATCGCGCTGCAGGAGTTGATCGGTCGCACGAAGCGGATCCTGTCGCAAAAGCAGAAGGACAAAAACAAGCTGTACGCACTGTATGCGCCAGAAGTCGAATGTTTGGCGAAAGGCAAGGCTCGCACACCCTACGAATTCGGTGTGAAAGTGTCGATCACGACGACCCACAAGGAAGGGCTTGTGGTTGGCGCCCGCTCGATGCCGGGTAACCCATACGACGGTCACACGCTGGCTGAAGCGTTGGAGCAGGCGGCGATCCTGAGCGATGTGAAGCCTGAAGTCGCCATCGTGGATCGCGGTTACAAGGGTGTCGCTGTCGAGGGAGTGAAGATCTATCACCCGGGATTGCGGCGCGGTATCACGCGCCAGCTGCGCGCAATGATCCGGCGACGAAGCGCAATCGAGCCTGCCATTGGCCACATGAAGACGGACGGTAAACTCGATCGAAACTGGCTCAAAGGCGCGCTCGGTGATGCGATTCACGCTGTGCTGTGTGGTGCCGGCCACAACCTGCGCATGATCCTCAGAAAGCTGCGGCTTTTTTGCGCCCTTGTTCTGTTGGCTTTGCTCAACCGCTCGACCACTGTCGTCTTCAAGGTATGACGGCTAGCGCCGCGCAAAACGAATTATTCAGGCCGGACTAACTGGCGCTCACCGATGCTTTTCGGTAGCAGTAGTGATCTGTCGCAGCCCGTGCGTGGCAAGTTTGCGCTCAACGAAGTCGAATGGGCAGATTTGAAGTGCGATGCGAAAATTTTCGGCTGCCTGGTCCGGTAGATCGTGTGCCAGGTATTTTTCACCGACATACGCCGCGGCCTCGCAATCGCGCTCATTTTGCTTCTGCGGATCACCCCACAACGCAGCGCGCTTCATTTGTCGCTCGTCCAGCCGGCCAATCGAATACTCCATCAACGGATAGGGCCACACGTCACGGTTGTACAGGCGCGCCATCGCAGCCGACATGTATTCCCTGTCGTCAACCCCTTGGCGTTGCATGACAATGTGGCGCCACAAGAGGATGTACTGCACATTCTTGTCGGAATCCACTTTCCCCTTTGTCGCCAGCCACAGATCTGCATCACTTGCAGCAGCGCCATAATCTCCGAGATAAAACCATAGTCGCATCCGCTGATTCAGAAGGCGAGGGGAGTCCGGATTTAGTTGCGCCGCCGTTTCAAAATCTGCACGAGCCTGCTCATCACGCCCCAAGTCCATCAGGATGTTTGCACGGTCGATGTACAACTCGGGATCCTGACGTGGCGTCAGCAGAATCCTGTCCATCTCGTCGAGCGCGGCCTCGTACTGTCCCATTTGTTCCAGTACCGCCGAGCGCCCATCGCGTATATCAACATCGTCCGGATCCAGTTGTACTGCGCGGGAGTAGTCATGAAAGCTGGCGACCAGATCACCCTGTTCGCGCTCGAGCCGACCCCGCGTCGCGTACAGCGCAGCGCTATCAGGTGCAAGTGCGAGTGCGGCGTTAATACTGGCCCTAGCATTTGCCTCGCGGTTGACCTGACCATATAACCATGCTGCGGTCTTGTAAGACGCGATAGCGTCTTCCCGATTCGCGGCGGCCCTCAGGCTGGCTAGCTTCACGTAATTGTCTGCGGCTTTGCCATACTCTTGCTGGTCGTAGTAGATGAGGCCGCGCCCAAGAAAAGCGTCCATCAAACTTGAGTCGATCGCAAGAGCCGCGTTGAAATCTGCTAAAGCACGCGCATAGTCGTGCAGTTTGAAGAACGCGACCCCACGTTGAGACAAAACGCCGGCGTCGTGTGGCCGGAGTTCCAGCGCTGAAGTGTAATCGTTCACCGCTTTATCGTATTCATGAAGCCGAAACTCAACGTTACCTCGGGAAACCATGCCCGCTGCAGCATCGCCTTTCTTCGCTATCGCTTGGTCGAGGTACTGGCGCGCATCCGAGTATTGGCCCAGCGCGGTGGCTTGGCACTCGAATTTGAAATCCTTTGCGCTCTGACACTCTGGAGCAACTGCGCTCCCCAACAAGGCGCGTTGCACATTCTGTTTCGCGGCAGTACCCGTGTCCCCAGGCAACAGAGCGGCATTCGCAAAATAGCTGGCAGTCAACGTGGCAAGCACGCACAGGCAGGATTGTTTCAAGCGAGATATCTTCATGCAGGTAGACCGGGTTTTCAGCGGATACGTTGGACCGGTGGGAAAAGCGGGCGGCTTTGTCCAGACCGTTCAGGGCGGCGGACGTAGAGGCGAGTCGCTTTATCTCACAACTGCGAGCTCTCGTGCCCCTGAGCGGAGAGCGCCTGCAATCTAGCATTGCAGTAACTGTTCTCGTCCCAAAAACACGCATATCTCAGCCGCGAGACTTCGATGTTCCGCAGCGCATCGATAAAGCGTGTGAGGGATCCGACGGATCCAAAACCTCTCGCGCGGGACCTGAAGACGGTCAAAGCTGTCCTTGTCTAAACGCCGGACTGCAAACTCGTTTCGAAGGGCTCGGTGCGCATCTACATCTCGACACAAGTCGAAGAGCGCGGTCCTGCAGAAGCCCGTGGCGCCCGGCCAGCGGCGCGACTGCATCGCGTGTGGCCAGATCAACACCGCCGCGCCACCGCACGCGCGTTCTCATGCTCCCGTATACTGAACGCGCCAAACCGCCACAACGTCCGCGCCTCCATGTCTTTGCCCCCACGTCCCGAGGACGACCCGCGTCCCTTGCCGCCCGAGCGGCCCAGTAACGAAGACTGCTGCCAGAGCGGTTGCAGTCCCTGCATCTTCGATCTCTACGACGAAGAGGTGGACCGCTGGCGCGCCGCCTTAACGGCTTGGGAAACTCGCGAGGCCGCGCGCCAGGCGGCGGCTGCGCAGGGTCACGAGAAGGGCCACAAGCAAGCCTCGGCAGCGAAGGCACCGGCGAGCGGAGCCGCCAGGACGAAGACGCACGGATCGGGTCAACCCGCCGGATCCACCAAAGCGAAAGCACATGCCGGAACATCCACGAAGCGCCCCGCCGAAACACCCGGATAGCGCCTGAAATTGCGCGCCATCGCGCCAGCAATACCGCCATCGTCAACATCGACGACCTTCGTACCCCGAATCCCCACCGCCCCGTCATGTCCGATCCCGCCTTGCCCCTCGCCGCCACCCAACCCGACCCTGCCGCGCTCGACGCGCTGCACGCATTCGCCGAACGCCATCCGCGCCTCTTCCTACTGACCGGCGCCGGCATCAGCACAGACTCGGGCATTCCCGGCTACCGCGACGAAAACGGCACCTGGAAGCGCTCGCCGCCCATCACGCTGCAGGAATTCCTCGGATCCGAAAGCGCGCGGCGGCGCTACTGGGCGCGCAGCATGATCGGCTGGCCGACGGTCGGCCTCGCGCAGCCCAACGGCGCGCATCGCGCGCTCGCGCAGCTCGGCGCGGCGCAGCGCGTAGGAGCGCTCGTCACGCAAAACGTCGACGGTCTGCATCAGCGTGCGGGCAGCCCCGATGTCATCGAGCTGCACGGCAGCATCGGCCACGTGCACTGCCTCGACTGCGGCGCGCAATACACGCGCGCGTCGCTGCAGCCGCGTCTCGAAGCGGGCAACCCTGCGCTCGCGGGCGCGAACGCCGAGCCCGCCGCCGATGGCGACGCGCACCTCGACTTCGACGGCGAGCAGGCCTTCGAGATTCCTGCCTGCGAGTCGTGCGGCGGCACGCTCAAGCCGTCGGTGGTGTTCTTCGGCGAGAACGTGCCACGCGAGCGCGTGGCGGCGGCCTCGACGGCGCTCGACGAAGCGGATGCGGTGCTGGTAGTCGGCTCGTCGCTGATGGTGTATTCGGGGTACCGCTTCTGCGCCTGGGCGCAGCAGCGTGGCAAGCCCGTGGCGGCGATCAACCTCGGCAAGACGCGCGCCGATCCGCTGCTCGCGCTCAAAGTGGCGGCGCCGTGCGCGGCCACGCTCGAAGCACTGGCCGCGCGCCTTTCGGCGTGAGGCAGCGCAAGCGCCGCGATTTCGGGCAACCCGCCACGTCACCGATCACGAAGCACCAACGAATCCGCAACGCACCAACAACGAAGCCCTAACGTAACCCCAAGGAAAACCCCATGCCGAACACGACCGCCGAGCTCGAAGCGCACTACGGTGCGCCGAACGAGCGCTCGCTGCGCAAGGAAATCGATTACGTGAACGCGGATTACCGCCGCTTCATCGAGCTTTCGCCGTTCGTGGTGCTCGCGACGGGTGGCCCCGAAGGTCTCGACTGCTCGCCGCGCGGCGACGCGCCCGGCTTCGTGCGCATCCTCGACTCGCGCACGCTCGCGTTGCCCGACCGTCCCGGCAACAACCGCGTCGACAGCCTGCACAACGTAGTGGCCGCGCCGCAAATCGGCCTGCTATTCATGGTGCCTGGCGTGGGCGAAACGCTGCGCGTGAACGGCCGCGCGCGCGTGAGCCTCGATCCCGAACTGCTCGCGAGCTTCGCCGTGGACGGCAAGCCGCCGCGCTCGGTGCTGCTGATCGAGGTGCAAAGCGTGTATTTCCACTGCGCGAAGGCGATCGCGCGCTCGAACCTCTGGGACCCGGCGCGCCACGTCGAGCGCTCGCAGCTGCCGAGCGCGGGCGAGATGCTGAAGCGAGTCAACACGGAGCAATACGGCGAGACCTTCGACGTCGAACGCTACGAGGCCGACCTCGCCGAGCGCATGAAAAAGAGCCTGTACTGACCGATCCACGCGACTCAAACCCACGACACGATGAACGATCCCCAAGACCCGGATATCCACCGCCTCACGGCGCCCGCCGCCGCGCGCAATGCGGCGCCGATCCTCGAGGTGCTGCGCGGCGCGCTGCCCGCGCGCGGCACGGTGCTGGAGATCGCGAGCGGCACGGGCCAGCACGCCGCGCATTTCGCGGCGGCGCTGCCCGGCATCGAGTGGCAGCCGAGCGATGCCGACCCGCGCGCCCGCGCGTCCATTGCCGCGTGGCGTGCCCACACGGGCTTTGCGAACCTGCGCGAGCCGCTCGATCTCGACGTGCGCCGCGAGCCCTGGCCGGTGGCCGCCGTGGACGCCATCGTCTGCATCAACATGATTCACATCGCGCCCTGGGAGGCGGCTGTTGCATTGATGAAAGGTGCGGGCGCGCGCATTGCTGCAGGCGGTGCACTGGTCCTCTATGGTCCGTACCGGCGCGGCGGCGCGCATACGGCCCCCTCGAATGAGGCCTTCGACGCCGATTTGCGCGCGCGCGACCCGGCGTGGGGCGTGCGCGATCTGGAAGCAGTCGAGGCGCTCGCGCAGGCCGAAGGCTTCGTCTGCGAGGCGGTCGTGCCGATGCCGGCCAACAATTTCAGCGTGGTTTTTCGCAAGCAGCCAGCGGCGGCTGGCGAGTAAGCGATAATCGCGGCCCTCGAGGAGGTGCGGGGGAGACCAGGGAAGTAGACGCAAGCGCGCAATAATGCGCGCATGGAAACGAACACGCGGGCGAACTCCGGTTGCCGCCGGGGTCCGCCACAAGCCGGTGCGCGCAAAATGTACGCTGCGGCACGCCGCGAGAACGTTTCCCTTATCCTTGCACGATCGATGCCGCGCGCGTAGCCGCGCGGCATTGCCCCAATCGATTGAAGTGGAGATTCAACATGAGCAAACAGGCAATCGGCGTGGTGGGTCTGGCCGTGATGGGGCGCAATCTCGCGCTCAACATCGAAAGCCGCGGCCATGCGGTGTCGGTGTTCAACCGCACGCGCGAGAAAACCGATGAGCTGATCGCTGAGTATCCCGAGCGCAAGCTCGTGCCGACGTACACGCTCGAAGAGTTCGTCGAGTCGCTCGAGAAGCCGCGCCGTATCCTGATGATGGTGAAGGCGGGCGAGCCCACCGATGCCACCATCGCGGCGCTCAAGCCGCTGCTGGATCAGGGCGACATCCTGATCGACGGGGGCAACACGCACTTCACCGACACCATCCGCCGCAATCAGGAGCTCGCGAAGGCGGGCCTGCACTTCATCGGCACGGGCGTTTCGGGTGGCGAGGAAGGCGCGCTCAAGGGCCCCTCGATCATGCCGGGCGGCCCGCGCGATGCTTACGATCTGGTTGCGCCGATCCTCACCGAGATCGCCGCGAAGGCGCCGGATGGCGAGCCGTGCGTCGCCTACATGGGTCCGGACGGCGCGGGCCACTACGTGAAGATGGTCCACAACGGCATCGAGTACGGCGACATGCAACTGATCGCCGAAAGCTACGCGGTGCTCAAGCAGGTGCTCGGCCTCTCGAACGACGAGCTGGGCCAGGTCTACACCGAGTGGAATCAGGGCGAGCTCGACAGCTACCTGATCGAGATCACCTCGAAGATCTTCGCCAAGAAGGACGAGGAGACGGGCAAGTATCTCGTCGACGTGATTCTCGACCGCGCCGCGCAGAAGGGCACCGGCAAGTGGACGAGCCAGAACGCGCTCGATCTGGGCGCGCCGCTGCCGCTCATCACCGAGGCCGTGTTCGCACGCGTGCTCTCATCGCTCAAGACGCAGCGCGTGGCGGCAAGCAAGGTGCTCGCGGGCCCGGACGCCAAGCCGTTCGCGGGCGATCGCAAGGCGTTCATCGAAGCGGTGCGCCGTGCGCTGTACTTCTCGAAGGTGATCTCGTACGCGCAGGGCTTCGCGCAGCTGCGCGCGGCCTCGGACGAGTACAAGTGGGATCTCCAGTACGGCACGATCGCCAAGATCTTCCGCGCGGGCTGCATCATCCGCGCGCGCTTCCTGCAGAAGATCACGGACGCCTATGCAAAGAACCCACAGCTCGACAATCTGCTGCTCGATCCCTACTTCCGCGACATCGCTGCGGACTATCAGGCCGCGCTGCGCGAAGTGGTGATCCAGGCGGTGAGCGCGGGCGTGCCGGTGCCGGCATTCTCGTCGGCGATCGCGTATTTCGATGGCTATCGCTCGGAGCGCGTGCCCGCGAACCTCGTGCAGGCGCAGCGCGACTTCTTCGGCGCGCACACCTTCGAGCGCATCGACAAGCCGGGCAGCTTCCACGCTGACTGGTCGTAAGACGCGCACGAAGTTAGTGCTTACTGCGGCGCTCGACCGCATTGCAGTTACAGGTCGAGCTCGAATAAAAAGGGGAACCACCGAGTTCCCCTTTTTTTATTACCCGTTTTGCAACGATCTATTGCGTAATTAGGGTTTTCCCTGGTCAGGGTTAACGCCTAGACTTTCATCAAGCGCTAACGAACACCGAGTTCGAAGCGGACATAAACAGATGGAGGTCGGATCATGAAGAAGCTCTTCCCCGCAGTTATCGTGGCCGCAGCACTCGCTATCCCGGCCGTTTCGTTTGCCCAGTCGAGCCAGCAAGGCCTGACCCGCGCCCAGGTGCGCGCAGAGCTCGTCCAGCTCGAGCAGGCGGGTTACAACCCGTCGGGCGATGATTTGAATTATCCGCAGAACATTCAGGCCGCACAGGCTCGCGTGACCCAGGAAAAGCTGGCGAACGGCGATACGAGCGGTTATGGCGCGCCGGCTGTTGGCACGTCGCAGTCGGGTGCACCGGTGCTGCAGCCGCAGCAAGTGGCCCCGTCGCAATCGGTCTATTTCGGCCACTAAGCCGCGCAGTGGCCGCTGGTTGAAGCGAAGTCGCATCGAGCGGCTCCGCGCCTGTGGCGGTTGGAAGTCGTTGTGAGTAGTGGGTAGTGGAAGTTGCAGTTGGCTGTGCGCAGTAGACGTTGCAGTGGTTGTTGCTTTGCGCAGTAGGTGGTGGCAGTACGCAGTCGGTTGAAACGGTTGTAGTGAGCAGTTGAAGGTGCAGTAAGCAAAGCGGTTGTAGCTGGCAGTTGCAGTGCGCAGTAGAAGTTGCAGTGGTTGTTGCTTTATGCAGTAGGCAGTTGCAGTACGCAGTCGGTAGTAGAAGTTGCGGTACGCAGTAGAAGGTGCAT
>NZ_BAYD01000031.1 GCF_000685075.1 Paraburkholderia oxyphila NBRC 105797 | reverse complement strand
CGGCGCGGACTCAGCCGCAGCGGCGCCTTCGCCGGCCTTGGTCTTCGCGCCCGCGCGGCGGCGCGCGATCAGGCTGCGCGGACCGCGGCGCAGGCCGCGGCGGGGACGGTCCTCGCCCCCGGCAACGCCTTCCGGCTGGCCAGCGACGTCGCCCTGGTCGGCGCGCGTGTCGTCGTCGCGCGCCGAAGACGTGCGACGCGCGGATTCGGACGCATCGGTCGAATCGGTGTCGTGGATATCAGTCAAAACAACCTCGAAATGTCAGGTTGCGCGCCCGCTCGCAATGGATTGCCCAAGGCGCGTCAAAAGTGTTTGTTGCGTCAGACGCCGCGTGGAGCGGCTTCGTCGTCCGTCGTCGAGACGGGGTCGTCCTGCGCCGCGTCGCTGCGGCTCGGGTGTGCTTCTTCGGGCGCACCGGCGGTGTGCCAGGCGGGCGCCGTCGTTTCCTGCGTATCGCTGCGGACTTCGTCGTGACGGTCCGCGTGCGGGGTCACTGCCTCGCCGCTTGCTGCGCCGCTTGCCGCGCCATCGATCACGTCGCTGGCCGCTTCGCTACCCGCGTCTGCAGCGGCGCCAATCGCGTCATGCGCCGGCGCCAATGCATCGGCATGGGCCGCATCCTGCGCGGCCGCATCGGCCATGCCCGGCGCAGGCGCCTCTTGCTCGATAGCCGCATCGGCCGAGATCGGTGCAGGCGCTTCGCCGCTTTCCGGCATGCCGGCGGCAACCAGCTGCGCTACCTCGCTCTCGGGAAATTCGATCGCGTGCTGGGCCAGCAATTGCTCGCCCAGCTGGCTCGACGGGTCGTCGAGCGGCGGCAGCTCTTCGAGCGACTTCAGGCCGAGGTCGTCCAGAAACTGACGCGTCGTTGCGTAAAGCGCCGGCCGGCCCGGCACATCCCGGTGGCCAATCACTTCGATCCAGTTGCGGTCCTCGAGCTGCTTGACGACCTGCGTGTTCACCGTCACCCCGCGAATCTCTTCGATATCGCCGCGCGTGACCGGCTGCCGGTACGCGATGATCGCGAGCGTTTCGAGCACGGCGCGCGAATAACGCGGCGGCTTCTCGGGATGCAGGCGGTCGAGGTAGGTGCGCATGGCCGGCTTGCTCTGAAAGCGCCAGCCGGACGCGAGGCCCACCAGTTCCACGCCGCGCCCGGACCATTCGTGCCGCAGGTCTTCGAGCAGGTTGCGGACTGTGTCGGCCGAAATGTCGTCGGCAAACAGTTTGCGCAGATCGCCAATTTTCAACGGCTCCTGCGTGCAGATCAATGCAGTCTCGAGGACGATTTTCGCCTCTTGGGTATTCATGCAGCCAGGTCAGACCCTAAGTAAGGTAAATCAGGTTCAAGGAACCGGATCAGACAGACGAAAGACGATGTGGAACTGGAGACGCGCTCGCCCGATTCTGATCGGTCATATTGATGGGAGCACGCACCGGGGGGCCGTTATACAACACAGAAACAGGCAAAGTGCCAGACCCAGCCGGACGGAGCAGCGAAATTCCCGCAGGGAATCGCGTGACTGAACGTCATCTTACGCAAAAACGCCGGGGGCGTAAAGACGGCGCAAGGCTCGCTTTTGTCTGCCGGAATCCGCCGCGAGGCCCGCCGATGCCCCCTGCATGGCGCGCGCCGTGGTGCAAACGTCCCGCCGCGCCATCGAACCCGCTCAGCGGCTCGCGAGATAGCGCGACAGGCGCTCGACGCCGGCGTCGAGCCGGGCCGGATCACAGGCATAGCACCAGCGCACGAAACCCTCGCCTTGCGGGCCGAACGCGCTGCCCGGCGCAAGCCCGAGGCCCACGTCGCGCACCAGCGCCTTGCACAATTCCAGGCTTTGTTCCGCCCCAGCCAGCTTGAAAAACAGGTACATCGCACCGTGCGGCACTTTCACGTCGACGCCCGGCAGCGTCGCGAGCGCCGCCGCGAGATGATCGCGCGAGGCGCGCAGGTCGGCCACGAGTGATCGTGTGAACGCCTCGCCCTCTTCGAGCGCGACGACACCCGCCTGCTGCACGAACGCAGGCGCGCACGACGTGTTGTATTCGACCAGTTTGCCGAGGTCGTCCATGAGCACGCGCGGCGCGACGATCCAGCCGAGCCGCCAGCCCGTCATGAGCCATGCTTTCGAGAATGAATTGACGCAAATCAGTCGCTCTTCGCGCGACGCCAGATCGAGAAACGACGGCGCCGTCCGCTCGCCAGCCTCGCCGTAATAGAGCCGTTCATAGACTTCGTCGGCGACGATCCAGATCCCGTGACGACGACAATGCTCCAGAACGGTGCGCTGCTCGTCGCGCGTCATCACCCATCCGGTCGGGTTGTTCGGCGAGTTGATCATGAGCAGCTTCGTGTCGGGCGTGAGCGCGCTCAGGAGACGGTCCAGATCGAGCGCCCAGCCCCGCTCGCCGTAGTCGAGCGAGATCGTCTCGACCGTCGCGCCGAGGATCTTCGGAATCTCTACGAGATTCGGCCAGAGCGGCGTCACCGCAACCGCCCGGTCGCCCGCGCCCACGACGAGTTGCGCGGCGAGCATCAGCGCGTTCACGCCGGCGCTCGTGACCGCGACGTTCTCCATCGGCGTCGCGCCGTGCAGCTCGCTCACGTATCTCGCGAGCGCCTCGCGCAGCGGCATGATGCCGAGATTGTGCGTATAGAACGTTTCCCCGCGCATGAGCGCCTCAGCAGCGGCTTCGCGGATGAACGCCGGCGTCACGCGATCGGATTCGCCGAACCAGAACGGCAGGACGTCGGCGACATCGAAGCCCGCGTTCGCCACCTCGCGGATCTGCGACGAGCGCAGCGCCCTTACCGCGTCGCGCGCCGCGGCCGGGGCGGCGGTACCCGATGCGGCGAGCGTGGAATCGAGCGAACGAGTAGCGGGCGAAGACAGATCGAGATCGCGCATCGGGGCTTCCGGAAAGGTCGGCAGGGATTTCGCGTTTGCGAAAGGTCAACAGTGTAGCGCGCGAGGCGGCGTGGCGAAGGCCCGTCCGCGGGGCTTGCGCGCCGCGTCGCTCACGCCCGCCATGCGCTGCGCATCTCCTCGGGGCCGGCGTCCAGTTGGCGGATCAGCGCCCACACGGCCTCGGCGGCGGGCGAGAGCGAGCGGTCGCGCCGGCGCACGAGCTCGACGGTGCGTTCGGCGCGCGGCACGAGCGCGCGCGCGAGCAGCGACGAGCCCGCCGGCACCGGCAGCGCGAACCGCGGCAGCACGCTCACCCCCACCCCGGCCTCCACGAGGCCGAATGCCGTCGCCGGATGCCCCAGTTCCTGCACGACGCGCGCCTGCACGCCCTGCTCTTTCAGCACGGCGTCGATCAACGGGCGGCTGCCCGAGGCGTAGTCAAGCAACACGAGCGCCTCACCGTCGAGCGCCTTCCACGAGACCTGCTCCTCGCGCGCGAGCGCGTGGTCGCTGCGCACGACCACGCAGAAGGAATCCGTGGTCAGCAGCTCGGTTTCGAGATCCTCCGCCGCAAAAGGCCCGATGACCACCCCGAAATCCACTTCGCCCGAGCGCACCTTGCGCAGCACGTCGCTCTGCACGTCGTCGCGCAGGCCGAGCGTCACATAGGGGAACTGCTGCCCGCAGGCGGCCACGACCTCGGGCATCAGCCGGCACGCGACGGTCGGGCTCGCCGCCACGACGACGCGGCCGCGCCGCTGCTCGCCAATTTCGCGGATCTCGCGCAGCGCGTCGTCGAGGTCGCCGATCAGGCGCGGAATACTCGCGATCAGGTTGGCACCGACATCGGTCAGCTGGACCTCGCGCGTGGTGCGGTCGACGAGCTTCACGCCCATCTCCGCCTCCAGCTCGCGCACGCAGCGGCTCACCGCGGACTGCGTGAGTCCGATTTCATCGCCCGCCCGGCTGAAGCTTTGCAGGCGCGCCACTTCGATGAACACCCGCAACTGCCGCAACGTCACATTCATCCGCCCGCCTCATGAATTCTTCGGTTTCATGCAATTTTATGACTTACGACAAGCATGTTACAGCCACACATGTCCAGTCGTGGTTGCCCGCGATTGTTTCGCCGCAATGCAGCAATACGGCGCAAACGCACGCCCAGTGGGCCTGCGTGCACAAGATTGGTGATTGTCCCGATTTCCCGGCGATGCGTTTTCGAGTCTCATACGGCCCTGGCAAGCACCCGCGCGGGCTTGATGCCACGCGGCTTCGAGACGAAAGCGTGCGAGCTGGCACGCTTCTCGCATTAAGGCACGTACAGGATCGCCGGACGGTCCACGGCTTTTCGAGACTGGCCCGTCCAAACCGATTCCGCCTGGTACTCCGCCAGCCGGCCGGAAGTACATGAAGAGTGCGCAGCGCGGGGCAGCGCACCGGAGATAGCTTCGCTGAGGTGAAACATGATGCTGTTCGACGATTTGAGAGACAACGAATGGGCGCTGGTCGAGGCGTTGTTCTGTGCGGAACCCGCACGGAGCGAACGGCGTGGGCGGCCCCGCGTCGAAGCGCGCGCCGTGGTCAATGCAGTGCTGTGGGTGCTCTCGACCGGTGAAGGCTGGTCCAAGCTGCCGGGCCGCTACCCCTCGCCGCCTACCTGCCGCCGCCGCTTCGACGAGTGGCAGGCCGACGGCACGCTCGCCGAGATCGTGAAGCGCCTGAGCACGAGCGGCCGCGAAATTTCGCTGCGCGGACGCATTGGCGCGACGGCCACGAAACCGCCGGCGCCGCCGAGCCGCGACCGCCTGCGCGGCGCCTTCTGGACCAATCCCGAGTCGTGGCGCGCGCCCGTCAAGATGGCCTGAGCCTTCGGCACGCGGCCTGTACCTTTCGCCTTTTGTCCTTTCCCGCCGGGCGCTGCACGCGCCCGGCGCCCGAGTTCCGCGGCGCATGCCACGCGACACTCCCCAACCGGCCCGGTCTGCCGGACATCATCGTCTGTGTCTCACGCGGCTCGCGAAGCGCCTTGCGTGATCGCCACCGGACTCAACAACATTGCCCCTTCGTGGCCGCCCGGGTTCGGGTCTGGCCGGACCGATGCCGCACCGGGATCGGTGCGTACGAAACATCTATTTACCAATATTTACAGCGCGCTTTCGCGGCGGCCATTAGCTTAGAGCCATGTCTACTAACGTGAACTACCCGTTCTGACGGGAGGCTGCCATGAAAACCATGACTCTGCTCAACCGGGGCTTCATGGTTTCGCTCTCCGCCCTCGCACTCCTCGCGCTTCTCACGCTCTCGGCCCCGCTCGCGTCCTTGCTGACACCCGACGCCAACGCCCAGCCCCCGCGCTCCGGCACGCCGCAGCTGTCCGCGGCGCACACCGGCAAGCAACCGTGGGGACTCGTCGACGACCGTCGCGCCAAAGGCGCCGCGCAACCGGTGCCACGTGGCAACCTGCGCAGTGACATCGCCGATAACGCGCGTCGCAGCGCGCCGCCGCGCCAGGACCGGCAGGACACCCCACGCAACCGATAACCGCGCGGTCGGGAAGTGGCACGAAGCGGCGGCACAAAGAAACGGTAAACGAAACGGGAAAACGTTGGATGGCGAACACAGCGCCAACATCTGCGTGTCGATGATGGGGAACCACCGCGCCTGAAGCCTGTCTACTCTTTGCCATCAAGCACAGCGTGGCAGCAGTAATTCCGGTAAGCCCGTATCTTCCGATACGGGCTTTTTTTTGGCGCGGCTATAAGCCGGATTGGCCGGCTTCGTCGGACGACTGCACGACGGCGTCGGCCACATAGTCGGCTATGCGTTGCGCAGTCCAGTTCAGGGAGCGTTCGTCGCGGGCGAGGCGCGCGAATTCGGCGCGTCCGCGGTCGGTGAGCACGGCGATATCGACCGGCGCATGAAAGCCAGGGGCGGGAGCAACGGTGCGCTGCCTGACGGTGTCCATGAACCCCAGGTCGCGCAAATATTGAAAGACTTCTGGGCGTCGCGCCCACGGGACCTGCCGATACTGCACCCGCCGCAACGCTTCGAGTACTGCTTCGTTGGAATACGTGGTCATCTCACTTCTTTCTTAAAATGCAGTCCTGCTGCCATCCCGCCTGCTGCGGCGCAATGCCGGCGAGGGCTGCGACGGCTGCACGATGCGCGGCCAGGCGCCCTGCCGTTTCCTTGCGCCGTGGCAAGGACTGCAGGTTATTCGGGCCCCCGAACGTGCGGCGCACCGGTGTCCGACACGCATCATCCCGAAAACAATACGTTACCTCATTCAAATTGATTCTATTCGGATTATTTGCGCTATTTTTTGCGCTGTTCATGCTGTGGCATGGCGCCCGTCGGCCGATCGCGATAGCCGCTGTCGTCCTTTTCTGGCTGCTCGGATCGGGATGGCTCGCCAAACCGCTAGTCGATCTGGCACAGCCCGAGAACTATCGCACTCCCTACGATCCGGCGACCATGCCAGCTTCGGCGTTCGGCCTGCGCACGGCGATCGTCATGCTCGGCGGCGGCACGGACAAACGCGCCGACGGCACGCTCGTGCCCAAGCACGACGTGTACGCCCGCATCGCGTTGGCCGCGGCGCTGCAGGCGAAGTGCCTCGCGGCCGGCGGAACCTGCAAGGTGATCGTGAGCGGCGGCAACCCACAGCATCACGCTGCCAGCGAAGCCGATACCTACGCGCCATGGCTGTTGCGCGCCGGTGTCGCCAGGCGTGACCTCGTGCTCGAGAACCGCAGCCTCACGACCTGGGAAAACGCACGCAATGTTGCGCCGATCGTGCACGCCCAACGCGCTGACACGCTCTTCGTCGTAACCTCGGCTTATCACATGCCACGCGCGATGCTGGACTTCCAGCGCTTCCGGATGAATCCGGTGCCGGCCGTGTCCGACGTGCGCCGCGTGAGCATGGGAATCTGGCCGCGCCTCGCCAATCTGCGCGACGCGGAAACCGCGTTGCACGAATTGATTGGGATTGCGCAGTTTTATGTGTACCGGATGCTCGGCTGGTTCTAGCTTGCGTGGCTAAACGGACACGCTATAGGACACGCGATGACCAATGCGCGACAAGATCCGCGAGGATATGTAAAGATATGTAACAGGCATGCGTATGCCTTATGCGATGTCATCTGGAACGAGTATTTGATCGTTAGAATGGCATGCCAATCCTGCTTGGCAGGCACCGGCTGGGTCCATAAACCGCTCCTTCGGAGGTAGTCATGAAAAAAGTGTCCCTCGCAGTCCTGATTTCGCTCTCCGCCCTGACGGGCGCTGCCTATGCGCAAACGGAAAATGGCATCACGATGAGCACCGACCCGGCCCGGGCTGCCGACGTCGAGCAGCGTGCCCAGGATCTGCAGTCGCGCCAGGAAGCCGCCGCTCAGGCGCCGGCCGAGAAGATGCCCATGAAGCATCACAAGAAGGAAGGCCATTCGCATCACATGGCGCCTGCCAAGGCTGCTGAGTAAGGTTTTGCGCATCGGCCGTGCGAGGCGGGCGCAGCGCGCATCCGCTTGTCGCCGCGCTCATTGCCGTCCTCGCTGAGCCTGCGCAACGCTGGGGCGCCCTGAGGTGCCGCTCAGGTGCCATATGCTGGCCCATGCCGCGGCGGGTCCGCGCTGCGCCATGCCGAACGAGCCGATGCCGGTCCCCGGTATCGGCTTTTTTCTTGCCTCGGCCGCCAGCATGCCTGCAAGTCGCTTCGCGCGCGGTATGCTAAAGTCGCGCACCCCGAATTCACCACCCGTTTGTGCGCGACGCGCGCGGAGAAACATCCATGAGCAACATCCAGCTCGACATCGAATGGACCGAAGCGGCATCCCGCAAGATTGAAAAGCTGATGCCCCGCGGCAAAAGCGGCGACGATATTCTCGCGCTGCCCCCCATCGAATGCCTGCCGATGGAAGGCGACGTGCTGTTCCTCGGGCCGCAAGGCAAGCAGCAGCCGTTCATCGTCGCCGAGCGCCAGTATCACCACGAAGGCGACGCCGACTGGACCATCATCCTGATCCTCGACGTGCCCCATACAGCCCACTAACGCCACTCGACGGACACATCAGCGGCTCATTGAGTGCCCCCTGCACGTCGGGGCACCTGAGCGGTGCCCGCGCGGCCCTCGAGCCGCGGCGTCGAGCCCGTCAGCCGCCCTTCCCGCGCGGCCGCCCTGCCCGCCGTCTGGCGGGCATAATTTGCCGAACCTCCGAACACTGGCGGTAAAGCGTACTGCCCAGACCGCCTTTTCCCCTGAGCCTGCGCGTCATCGCCTGTCGTTCGTCTGCGTGCCAGTCCTTGCGCGCGCGAGCGCAGTCAAATCCGCTTTCGCCTGACCGGCTGTAACCGGCCCGCGACTTCAATCACCCGCCACGAGGTGCGCCCCAAGCGCCATGTCGAACACGCAGGCATCGCTCGCCACGCTGCTCACGCATCTGGAACCGCATGACGGCGGCTTTCGGGCGCGCTGGCGCGGGACGCTGCTCGAAAGCGCATTCCAGCCGGTGCTCTCGATCACGCATCAGCGCGTGGTCGGCTATGAGGCGCTGCTGCGCGTCGCCGACACCGACGTCACGCCCGGCGGCATCGGTCCGGCCACGCTATTCGCGCGCGCGACGCCCGAGGCCGCCCGCGAACTCGATGAGCTCGCGCGTTGCCTGCATCTCGCCAACTTCACCGCGCAAGGGGTCGCTTCGGGCTGGCTCTTCCTCAACTCGCTGCCGCGCCCCACGCCCGGGGACTGGCCGACGCAAGCCGCCATCGACGGCCTGTGCCGCCACTTCGCCTTCCCGCACGCGCGCGTGGTGATCGAAGTGCTCGAGCAGCGTGCCGGCGACGAGCCCGCCTCGTTCCTCGGGGCCCGCCCACCGCCTGGCGGGCGCGATTTCCTCGTTGCGCTCGATGACTTCGGCGCGGGTTTTTCGAACTTCGATCGCGTCTGGCGCTACCGCCCCGACATCGTCAAGCTCGACCGCTCGCTCGTGCGGCGCGCGGCCAACGACGAGAGCCAGATCGCGTTCATCGCCAATCTCGTCTCGATCCTCCACCATGCGGGCGCGATGGTGCTCGCCGAGGGTGTCGAGACCGAAAGCGAGCTGATGGTGCTGATGGAGGCGGACGTCGATCTCGTGCAGGGCTTCTGGTTCGGCCAGCCGCATGCCTCGGTGCGCGCGGCCAGCGCCGACGCGCCCGCGCTCGCGCAAACGATGTGGCGACGCTTCGCCGACTATCGGCGCCGCAGCCGGCTGCACGAGCAGGTCGATCTTGGCGAGGTGACGCGCGTCATGCTGCGCGGCGCGCGCGTGCTGACCTCGGGCGGCACGCTCGAAGCCGCCGCGGCGGCGATTTTCGAGAGCGCCAATGCGCTGCGCGTCTTCGCGGCGAACGATCAGGGCGAACAGCGTGCGCCATCGATCGCGGCGCCGGGCCTCGGGCCGCCGCCGCGGCTCGCGCCGTTCTACCCGGACACGAACAGCAACTGGTCGCGCCGCGAATACTTCCGGCGCGCGCTCGCCGCGCCTGGCCGCGTGACCGTGATGGGACCGCACTACTCGCTTCATGACGGCGCGCTGTGCTACACCGCTGCCATCGCGCTCGACTACGCGGGCGCAACGCATGTGCTGTGCGCGGATTTCCCGCCGGCGCTGGCGCTGCGCGAGGCGCCGCTGAGCTAGCCGATGCAGTTGAGCGCGCGAGGCCGCGCGGCTCGTGCTGCGGCTCATGTTGCGGTTCGTATAGCGGTTCGTGTGCGGTTCGGGACGTACGTCGCCGCGCCATCCGCCGCATCATTCGTGCACGCGGCGGCGCCCGGCTTTCACCTCGCTGTTACGGGCCTTGCTGTCGAGGCGCCGCAGCTTGGAAGCGCGCGTGGGACGCGTGGCCACGCGTGCCTTCCTCGTCACGCTCACACTGTCGATGAGCGCCTCCAGACGCGCGAGCGCGGCGGCGCGATTCTGCTCCTGCGTGCGGTATTCCTGAGACTTGATGATGACGACGCCCTCGTGCGAGACGCGCCGGTCGGCGAGCGCGAGCAAGCGCATCTTGAGCACCTCGGGCAGCGACGATGCGCGGATGTCGAAGCGCAGGTGGATCGCGCTCGACACCTTGTTGACGTTCTGACCGCCCGCGCCCTGAGCGCGAACGGCAACGAGTTCGACTTCGTGCAGCGGAACGGGCAAACGGGCAGTCATGGCGGGCGGGGACACAGCGGCAAAGCGGCCCGGCTGGGCCAAGCCTCGCAGTGTCGCATACGGCGGCCAGCGGCGCTCGGCATGCCGCGCAAGGCGAAGCAAGATGCGGCAAGACGCAGCGCCGCGCACCCTCATGGACACGCACCCCGCCACACGCGCTCGGGCACACGATATGCGTAGGCGCGTATCATCAGTCGCAAGAGGGTCAGTTGCGGATGGCCGGCCCGAAGCTTAACCATTTTTCATCCCTTTCTGGAGCGCATCGCCCATGAAGCTGCGTCCAGCATTCGTCGCCGAACTGGCGGTCAACCTGTTGCTGCCGTGGATCGCGTACCGGCTCGCCCAGCCCTACTGGGGCGAAGTCGGCGGCCTCATTGCCTCGGCCATCCCGCCGCTCGCCTGGAGCATCATCGAGCTCGTGCGCTTCCGGCGCATCGATGCGCTCTCGGCAATCATTCTGCTCGGCATCGTCCTCTCGCTCGCCGCCATGGCGTTCGGCGGCAGCATGCGCATGCTGCTGATGCGCGAATGCTTCGCTTCGGGCGCGATCGGCGCGGCGTTCCTGTTCTCGCTGCTGGCCAAACGCCCGCTCGTGTTCTACCTCACGCGCGCCACGGTTGCACGCGAAACGCGCGAGGGCGTCGCGCGGCTCGAACAGCTGTGGACCGAGAACCGCGGCTTCGTCGCGGCCATGCGCCTGCTCACCCTCGTCTGGGGCGCCGGGCTCATCGCCGACGGCGCCGTGCGCAGCTACCTCGCCGCCACCTGGCCCGTCGAGCGCTTTCTGATCGTCTCGCCGATCATTGGCTATAGCGCGCTCGGCGCGCTGCTCGCGTGGACCTTCTGGTATCGCACGCGCATGCGCCGCATCCAGGGCACGCGCGGCCTGCTCGGCGACGCCTCCACGCTGGGCGCAGACTGACGCCGCACACGCGCGACGCCGCAATACAGAGACGGGCAGATCGCGCCCGAAATCATTTAAACTCACCGCCACAGTCCGCGGCGCACCGTCCGCACCCGAACACCACCGGCAGTCGATGCGCTACTCCGTAGAAATCAGGAAATTCCTCTATAGCCAGTACTTCTACGGCGGCCTGCGCATCGCGGTCGGCATCTCGCTCCCGGCCATCCTGTGCCTGTTCGTCTTCGACAAGAGCGATCTCGGCTTCACGATCTCGACCGGCGCGCTCGGCGCGTGCGTGGTCGACATGCCGGGCCCGCTGAAGTACAAGCGCAACGAAATGCTCGCGTGCAGCGTGATCGGTTTTCTTTCCGCTTACGCAACGGGCCTCGCCACCTTCAGCCCGGTCGCGCTCTGGGCCGCCGTCGTGCCGCTCACCTTCGCGCTCTCGCTGATCGTCGTCTACGGCAACCGCTGGCCGCAGATCAGCTTCGCCACCCTGTTCATGATGGTGATGACGCTCGAAGACCATTTCACGCCGCACCAGGCGCTCGTCAATGCACTGTGGATCCTGCTGGGCGGGCTCTGGTACACGGGCTGGTCCACGCTCGTGAGCCGGCTGATGGTCGATCGCATCGAGCAGCAGGCGATCGCCGAAAGCGTGTTCGCGTGCGCCGACTATCTGCTCGCGCGCGCGCAGTTCTTCGACCTCGACAACGATCTCGACGAGTGCTACCGCAACCTCGTCGCGAAGCAGATCGCGGCGGTCGAGCGCCAGGACGCCGCGCGCGACATCGTCCTGCGCAATCTGCCCAAGCTCAAGCGCGGGCAGATCGATGCGCGCCGCGCGATGCACTTCAACCTGTTCATCAATACCGTCGACCTGCACGAGCTGTTCGTGGGTGCGCATACCGACTACCCGCTCGTGCGCAACACCTTCGGCGGCTCGGATTTGCTGGCGTTCTACCGCGACCTGATCCGCAAGGCCGCCGCCGATCTCGAGGACATCGGCCTCGCCGTGCTGCAAAACGAGGCGCCGCGCGCGAGCGTCAACGTGAAGGCCGAGCTGCGCGCGATCGAGTATGAGCTCGAGCTGCTCAAGAAGCGCGACCTGCCCACCAAGGACCCCGAGGCCTATGCGGCGATCTCGGCCTCGTTCCGGCGCATCTGGAGCGCGACGCGCCTGATCGACCGCATGCGCCGCGACCTCGCGAACGACGTGCCCACCACCGAGACGGAGCTGCGTATCGACGAGGCGCTCACGCGCTTCGTGACGAGCCGGCGCGTGCCCTTCCTGCAGATCTTCTCGAATCTCACGATGGCCTCGCCCAGCTTTCGCCACGCGCTGCGCGTGACGATTGCCGTGGCCGTGGGCTTCTGGCTCGGTCGCCTGTTGCCGCTCACGAACGCCTACTGGATCGTGATGACGAGCATCATCATTCTCAAGCCCGGCTACTCGCTCACGCGCCAGCGCAACGCGCAGCGTATCGTCGGCACGCTGATCGGCTGCGTGGCGAGCATCGCGCTGATCCTGCTCGTCAAACAGCCGCTCGTGCTGCTCGTCTCGATGTTCGCGGCGATGGTGATGAGCTACAGCCTGCTGCTCTTCAACTACACGGCGAGCGTGGTGTTCACCTCGGCCTATGTGCTGCTGATGTTCCATCTGCTCGCGCCTGGCAGCATGCGCATCATCGGCGAGCGCGCGATCGACACCGTCATCGGCTGCATGATCGCCATTGGCGCGAGCCATCTGTTCCCCTACTGGGAATACCGGCTGATGGGCAAGCTCGTGAACGACATGATCGCCGCGACGCGCAGCTATCTGGAGGCGAGCTGGTGGTGGAGCGGGCGCACGCGCAGCGCACAGCCGGCCTTTGCGGGGGCGATGCCCACCGAGGCGGCCGCGCGCGTGCCGGCGTTCGCGACGGCGTCGAGCGGCGCGCCGGTGGCGGAGCTAAGGGTTGCGGATGTGCCGGTTGCCGGTGCGCGCGTTGCGGACATGCCGGTTGCAAACTTGCCGGTCGTCGACATGCCAGTTGCAGACATGCCGGTTGCGGAGGCGCCGGTTGCGGACTCGGCGGTCACGGACACGCCGGTTGCGGACGTGCCGGTTGCGGACGTGCCGGTTGCGGACGTGCCGGTTGCGGACATACCGGTCACGGACTCGGTGGGCACCAACACGGCGCGCGAATTGGCGCGAGCCGCACAGGCAGCCGGCGAGCCAGCCACCGTCACGCTCGAAGCCGACACGCAGCCGTCGTCCGCGCCCGGCCAGTCTGCGGCATCGGCGGGCGGCACGAAGCCCTCCGCTCAGGCAACCGCACAGACGGGCTCCGCGCCGTCGACGTCAGCGGGTGCCGCCGTCCCCGCGCTCGCGCGTGACTTCCGCTACCGGCTCGCGCGCAAGAACGTGCACGTCGCCTTCGCCAATCTCGGCCAGGCGTTCCAGCGCATGATGCTCGAGCCGAAGTCGGCGCAGAAGTTCGTGCCCGAGCTCAACGACCTGCTCGTGCGCGGCCACGTGCTGGCCTCGCAGATCACGGCCACCGCGCCGCTCTTGCGCGACACGGCGAATGCCGCACCGGGCGTCAAGCTCGATGCGCTGGAACACGCGCTCTACTGCGTGCGCGAGAATCTCGTCGCCGCCGAAGCGGGCACGCCGGTACCCGACAATCAAACCGAGATCACGAGGCGCATGGTGCGCGAGCTCGACACGATGGTGGTGGAGACCGAACGCACGCTCGGCCCCGCCAGCGAATTCGCGCAGGACGTCAAGCTGCTCGCGCATCACTGCAAGCAGATGCTCACGGCGTCCTGGGTCCTGCGCAAGGACGCGAGCGTGATCCGGCTTCCCGAAGCATAAAGGTGCGGCGGCGGCAGCCCCGGTCGCCGCCGCATCGGGCCGCGCCGGCGCTCACCGCGCCGGGGCGCGCCTCACTGCGCGGCGCTTGCTGCGCTGGCCGCCGGCGACGCGACTGCGCTCGCAGCCGCACTCGTGGCCTGTGCGCCCATGGTCTCGTCGTACTCGTGCTTGCTGCGCAGCGCGTTGAAAAGCACGATGCCGATCACGATGAGGACCACCACCACGATCATCACGCCAACGCCAAAGGTGGGGTTCTTCTTGCGCGTATCGTTCATGTATCGTGCCCTGCCTCGGAGATGAAAAAAGAAACGGGCATTCTACGCCGCCACGCCTTGCAGACGGCTTGCGGGCAAATGCGATGCTCCGCCGTTGGCCGACGCCGCCAGGCGTTCAGACGCCGCGCACCGGCAGCGCCGTCGAATATTTGATCTGCTCCATCGCAAAGCTGGAGCTCACGTCGAAAAGCGCCACGGCGCGAATCAACTGCTTGTAGACGCGGTCGTAGTCGTCGATATCCGATACCACCACGCGCAGCAAATAGTCGGTCTCGCCGCTCATGCGATACGCCTCGACAATCTCCGGAATCTCCTGCACCGCGCGCGTGAAGGCCTGCGCCCACGCCTCGGTATGCTGGTTGGTGCGCACGGCGACGAACACCGTCGTGCCCACGCCGAGCTTCTTCGGATCGCACAGCGCCACCTGGGCCCGGATCACGCCGGTTTCCTTGAGCCGCTGCACGCGCTTCCAGCACGGCGTCTGCGAAAGATTCACGCGCTGCGCGAGTTCCGCCACCGGCATGGTCGCGTCCTGCTGCAACAGCTCAACCAGCTTTCTGTCGATGATATCCATTCCCGGCCTCCCCGTAGCTTAGAAATTTCTTCTATCTTACGCCGCGATGGGGAAAAAGAATGGAAACTCTTTCTAGGCGTCGGACGCTATAACTCTATCTGTAAGAAAGACGACAACAGATGAGGCCCGCGATGAACGCTCCCGAACTTTTCATGCTTGAGGCCGCGAGCGCCGTCAGCGCGGCCAGCGCCGCCGTCCAGCACGCCGCCGCCGTTGCGCGCCTGTGCGGCGCGCTCGACGCAGCATTCGACGCATGCCGCCGTCCGGGCGAAGCGGATACGCCCGCCGATCCTGCACGCCACGCCGCTTTTGCGAAAGGCGTGCGCGCCGCGCTGGCCCAGGCGCTGGCCGACCCTGACCTCGTCACGGCCGCGCAGCGCGAGGGCAGCGCAGAGAAGTATCGGCGCCACCTGATCGCGGCCGATCCGCATGGGCGCTATGCAATCGCCTCGCTGGTCTGGCAGCCGGGCCACGCGAGCCCGATCCACGCGCATCAAACGTGGTGCGGCTACGCGGTGCTCGAAGGCACGCTGACTGAAACGCTTTATCGCTGGGACGAGGCGCGCGGCGGCGCGGACACGGTGCGCTCACACCCGCGCGCGCCGGGCGCCATCTCCTTCGGTGCGAGCGGCCGCGCGAACATTCATCGGCTTTCCAACGACAGCGTCGCGAGTTGCGTTTCGCTGCACGTCTATGGCGTAGCGGGCGAGCAGATGGCCACCCACGTGAACGACATCTTGGCACTCGCGGTTTGACGAGTTCCACTCAAGACCGAAACCCTCAAAGCCCGCGCAGGCAGCCCGCTCTGGCGAACGGGCACGCCGGTACGCACGCCCGGCGTAGCTAGCGCTGACCCAAATCCATCGACGGCGCCACGGCGCGTTGCTGCTGGCTCTCCCCAACCAGCGGCTGCGTGCGCGTACGCCGTGCGGCGTCGAGGATCCGCTGGCGCGACTGCTCAGGGTTCAGCAGCACGAGCCCAAGCGCCCCGCTCACGAGCAGCAACGCGCCCACCACGAGAAAACCGTGCTCGTAGCCGAGCGCAGGGTTGCCGAGATTCGCCTGCACGATGCCGCCCATCAAGGCCGGCGCGATCAGCCCCGCAAGCGTGCCGATAGAGCTGTTGATGCCGAGCAGCGCCCCGCGCTGCCTGACCGTGACGATATCGCTGATCATCAGCGGTCCGAATGAAAACACCAGTTGACTCGCCGCGCCGCCAAGCGCGAGGCACGCGACCTTGAGCACCGGATCGAGGCCGCTCGAGATCGCGATGAACAGCGCGCCCCCCGCCATCGCGAAGCCGCCCACCAGCGCGCCGCGCGCGAGGCGCGAGCTGACGCCCTTGCGGATCAAACGCTGCGAGACCCATGCGAGCAGCAGCGTGACCGGGATGAACGAGCCGACGATGGTCGAGAAAAGCCAGCCTGTGACGATGGGCGTGTAGCCCAGGCCGAGCCGCAGATAGACGGGAAACCACGTAAACGCGAGCGATACGACTGCGTACTCGACGAAGTAAATGAACAGCACACCCATGAACGTGCGGTTGAGCAGCAGGTGGCGATAGGCGATCGTCTCGCCGGCGTTGTCTTGCGCCGCACCCGGAGCCTGATGGGCCGCATGGGCCGCATGGGCCGTATCAGCCGCATGACCCGCGCGAGCCGGCTCAGCGGCGCCCACCGGACCGTCGCGCCCGATCACCAGCCATAGCGCCGTCCACACCACGCCGACAATCCCGAGCGCGAAGAACGCCGTGTGCCAGTCGTAGCGCACGATGATGTACGAGAGGATCGGCCCGGCCAGCATCAGGCCTGCGCTCGCGCCCTGCTGCACGATGGTGTTCGGCACGTTGCGGTGCGCATTGTCGAACCATTTGAAGCAGGCGTGCTGCGCCAGCGGAAATGCGGGCCCCTCCCCGACGCCAAGCAGCACGCGCGACACGATCAGCACCGGCAGGGTCACGCTCGCCGTCACGAGCGGGAACTGCACGGCGCTCCAGATCACGGCGAGCAGCGCGAGCAGCCATTTGCTCTGCACGCGGTTGGCGACGAATCCAAAGCCAATGCCCGAAAGCGAGAACAGCAGGAAAAAGCTGCTGCCAACGAGCCCGAACTCGCGTGGGCTCAGGTTCAGGTCATGCATGATCGGCACGGCCGCGAGACCGAACACGGCCTTGTCGGCGAAATTGATCACCATGAACAGGAACAGCATGGCTACGATCAGCCACGCGCGGGTCGAACCTCTTGCACTCATTGTGTCGTCTCCGTGTCGCTTTGTTTTGGTCTGCTGACTTCTTTGATCGTGCATGCCGCGCCGTCACATCAAGCGGGCAGCATCGCCTCCAGCGCCCCAAGCGCGGCGTCGGCCTGCGCGACGAGCGTTGCCATCTGCGCGGCGACCGTGGTTGGCGCGTCGATCGCAAACACGCTCTGGCCCGCCGCCTCGTAGATCAGGTCCGCGCGGTCGTACTCGTGCATCGCGCTGAAGTCGGCGCCCGTGAGCGCCTGCTGCAGGGGCATCGGCAAAGGCGCGGGTGCGTCTTGTTCCTGCCATGCGTCGATCCACGCACTGCGCACGACGCGGCACGGCTTGCCGCTGTGGGCGCGCGTGATGAGCGTGTCTTCGCTGTGCGCATCGATCAGGCGGCTCAGCAACGCGGGCGGCGTATGGTTCTCGGCGGCCGCGAGCCAGAGCGTGCCAAGCCATGCGCCTTGCGCGCCCATCGCGAGCGACGCTGCAACTTGGGCGCCGGTGCCGATCCCGCCCGCGGCGAGCACGGGCCGCCCCGCCGCGGCGGCGACGATCTGCGGCACCAGCGAGAACGTGCCGATCGGCCCCGTGTGGCCGCCGGCATCGGCGCCTTGCGCGACCAGTGCATCGACGCCGAGCGCGAGCGCCTTGTGCGCATGGCGCGGCGAGCCCACGAGCGAGATCGTGTACTTGCCCGCTGCGCGCGCCCGGGCGATCAACTCGGGCCGTATGCCGATCGCGGTCGCAACCGCACGCGCGCCAGATGCGAGCACGGCTTCGATCTGGGCGTCGAATAGCGCCTCGCTGCGCACCTGGGTCGTGAAGAAGCCGGGCCGCGTGGGTGCGTCGAGGCCAAAGCGCGAACGCAGGCCCGCAACGAATTCGACGTGGGCATCGGGCAATTGCGCGCGCACGCTCACGATGTCGGCCTGCTTCGGCACGCCCGCGGGCAGCATGAGATCGATACCGTACGGCTTGCCGGCGAGCCGCCGCTCGACCTCGGCGATGAGGGGCGCGATGTCCTGCGGCATCTCGCGCGCGAGGCCCAGCACGCCGAAGCCGCCCGCTTCGGCCAGCGCGACGATCACGTCGGGCGAATGCGAGAAGCCGAAGATTGGATAGCGCACGCCGAGCTCGCGGCAGATAGCGGTGGGTCCCAGGCGGGCCATGAGGTGTCTCCGGAGTCCTTAACTATGGGTTGTGAACGGCGTGCGATGTGCACCCGCTCACTCGGCACTCTGATGCAACAGATGGTGGCGCGCGTCATGCAGGGGCGCACGCAGCGTGAGCTTCGCGATGTTGAGCTCATGAATCTGCGTCGTGCCTTCGTAGAGCCGGAACAGGCGCACGTCGCGATAGAGCCGCTCGACCGGGTTATCGGCGATAAAGCCTCCACCGCCGTAAACCTGCACCGCGCGATCAGCAACGCGCCCGCACATCTCGGAGGCAAACAGCTTGCACATCGAAGCCGTCATCGTCACGTCCTCGCCGCGATCGCGTGCACGCGCGGTCTCCAGCACCAGCGCGCGCGCCGCATGGATCTCCGTGTTGCTCTGCGCGATCATCTGCTGCACGAGCTGGAAATCGGCGATGGGCTTGCCGAACTGCTCGCGCGACTTCGCGCGGGCAAGCATCTCGTCGAGCAGGCGAATGGCCGGCCCCACGCACAAGCCGGACAGGTTGATGCGCTGCTTGTTGAGCGCCTTCATCGCGCTGCGAAAGCCGCGTCCGGGCTCGCCGCCAAGCAGCGCCGACGCATGCACGCGGCAGCCTTCCAGATGAATCTCGCCCACCGGCGAGCCGCGCTGCCCCATCATCCGGTACGCGGGCGAGGTCGTCAGACCGGGCGTCCCGCGCTCGATCAGGAAGGCCGAGATGCCGCTCGCGCCAGGGTCGTCGGGATCGGTGCGCGCAAATACCGTGAATAGATCGGCGATGGGCGCATTGGTGATGTAGCACTTGCTGCCGTCGAGCACGTAATAGTCGCCCTCGCGGCGCGCCGTGGTGGCGAGCGCGGTGGCGTCGGAGCCCGCGCCTGGCTCGGTCAGGCCGAAACAGCCCGTGATCTCGCCGCTCGCGAGCCGCGGCAGATAGCGGCGCTTCTGCTCCTCGGTGCCGTCCGCGATCAGCGCCTCCGACCCGATGCCCGTGTTGCCGCCAAAGCGCGCGCGGAACGTGGGCGCGGCCTGCGAGACCACCATGTTCACGCACGCCAGCTCCTCGGTCGTGAGGCCCGAACCGCCGTACGCTTCGGGAATGCTGTGGCCGAACAGACCCAGCTCGCGCATGCGCGCGACGATGGCTTCGGGCAGCACATCGGTGCGGTCGATCTCGGCTTCGAGCGGGATGCACTCGTCCTGCACGAAGCGGTAGAGCTGCGTCAGCAGGTGATTGAGCCGTGCGGCGTCGCGAATCATCGTGTCTCCTTGTTCATATGATTAGTGATACTGATGTTTTGTATGCGGTACGCCGAATGAGGCTTACCTGATGCCCGCCGCGCTTGCATCGGTCACCCCGCAGGCGCGCTCGATACGCAGTGCGGCTTCGAGCAGGAGCGGCGCGACCGTGCGCTCGAGCCAATCGTCGGCAAGACGGCGGCTCACCACGGTGCAGTTCAGCGCGATGCGCTCCTCGTCGGGCGGCTGGCGCACCGGCACGGCGATCGCGTGGATGTCGCGCAGCCAGTCGCCGCGGCTCAGGGTAAAGCCACGCTCGGCGAAGGCGGCGCGGTCGGCCTCCCAGATGTCCCGGTCGAGTGCGTAGCGCTCGGGGTCGCTCAAACGCAGCCGGTTGAGCACCGCCGCGCGCTCCTTCGCGCTCTCGGCGATCAGCAGCGCGCGCCCGATCGAGGTCGCGAGCAGCGGCCGCGTGCTGCCGATGTCGGGTTGTGCATTGTTGTCGCGGCCAGGGCGACAGGTATCCACATAGACCACATTGAGCCGGTCGCGCATGCCCAGATTCACGGTGCAGCGCGTCTCGCGCGCGAGTTTCTCCATATACGGACGCGCAATCTGGCGCACCTGCATGGCCGCGAGCATCGGGTAGCCGAGCGTGAGCACGCCCGCGCCCAGCCGGTAACGCTGATACTTCTCGCTGCGGTTCAGGTAGCCGAGCAAGGTCAGCGTGTAGGTGAGCCGCGAAATGGTGGCCTTGGGCAAGCCCGTGCGGTCGGCGAGTTCGCGGTTGCCGAGCATCGGCTCGGCGGGGGTGAACGCGCGCAGCACCTGCAGGCCGCGGGCGAGGTTGATCGCGAACTGGCGGTCGGTCGATTCGGCGTCGGGCGGCACGGGCAAGAGCGGCTCCCCCACGCGGTGCGCCGCCGCCGGCACCGGCATGGCGGCGTGCGCACGTGAGCGCGCATTCGCGGGCTTCTCGCCCTGTGCCGCCGGTGCGCCCGGACGCACGGCGCGGCTTGCGGTAGCGGTTGACGGCTCGGTTTGCATGGTGGCTTTGCGCTTGGCGGGCCGCTTTGCAGCGGGCCTTGAAGATGACGATCCCATAGTCGAGAAAGGCCTTTAGTTGGTCAAGAAAATCAGCATAGTGTTTCGCTCTGCGGTATGCCAGTTGAACTGGCGCGGCCCTCTCGCCTAGTGTGTCTGGAACTACGGATTCCCAAACGGACTTCAGGAGACACGATGGTCACGCAACCCTCGCCGCCGCGCGGCCCGCTAGCCGGCGTACGCATTCTCGATCTTTCGACCGTGGTCGCCGGCCCCTTCGGCGCAACGCTCTGCGCCGATCTCGGCGCCGAAGTCACGAAGATCGAGCTCCCCGACGGCAGCGACGCGCTGCGCAAGCTGCAGCCCGTCAAGGACGACATGGCCCTCTATTGGAAAGTGACGAACCGCGGCAAGCGCGGCATCACGCTCGACGTGCGCAAGGCCGCCGGGCGCACGCTGTTCCTGCGGCTCGTTCAGGACACCGACGTGCTCGTCGAGAACTTCCGCGCGGGCAAGCTGGAGGAATGGGGGCTCGACGTGGAGACGCTGCACGCGGCCAATCCGCGTCTCGTGGTGCTGCGCCTGACCGGCTTCGGCCAGACCGGGCCATACCGCCAGCGCGGCGGCTTCGCACGCATCTTCGAGGCGATGAGCGGTCTCACGCAGCTCACCGGCGAAGCCGACGGCACGCCGCTGCACATGAACTTTCCGCTCGGCGACACGGTGGCGGGCCTGTTCGCGGCATTCGCCATTGCCGCGGAATTGGTGCGCATGCGCTCGGACCCCGAGGCAAGCGGCGTAGAAATCGATCTTTCCGCGACCGAGGCGCTCTTTCGCATGCTCGAGCCACTTGCTGTCGAGCGCGAGCAGTTGGGGCTCGTGCGCGGCCACCATGGCAATCGTGCGACCTATACCGCGCCCTCGAACATGTACCGCAGCGCGGACGGCGTGGCGTTCTCGCTGGTGGCGTCAACGCAGCCGATCTTCCGGCGGCTGTGCGCGGCGCTCGAGCTCGGCGGCGTGCCCGACGATCCGCGCTTCGCCGACAACGTCAGCCGCGTCGCCCATGCAGCAGCGCTCGACGCGCTGCTGCAGGGCGCATTCGCCGCGCTGCCGTTCGAACTGCTCAGCGCCCGCCTCACCGAAGCGGGCGTGCCGCACACGAAGATCTACACCATCGACGACATCGCCGCCGATCCGCATTTCATCGCACGCGAGGCGATCATCCGGCTGCCCGATCCGGAGTTGGGCACGGTGCCCGCGCCGTGCATCGTGCCGCGCGTGAAGGGCCGCACGGTGCCGGCGCCGCGCAGCGGACCGGCGCTCGGCGAGCACAACGAGGAGGTGTATGGCGCACTGGGACTCGATGCGCAAACGCTCGCCCAGTTGCGCAGCGAGCAGGTGATTTAAGCGGCCAGGGCCTGTTCACGCTAACAACAGGGCCCAATCCCCTTCGCCGCGACACGCGCCGTCCTGACGCATGTCGCGGTGAAAGGCGCTTCGCTCAAAAGTCGGTCGTGAGCTTGCCCGCAGGCAGGCACGGGTGGCGCTCGAGCGACGCCTCGCCCGCGCGGCGCACGGCGTCGCGGCCGATCACCGTGCGATGCACCTCGCTCGAACCCTCGCCGATCTGGTTCAATTTCGCATCCCTGAAGAAGCGCTCGAGCGGGAACGCCTTCAGATACCCGCGCCCACCGGTCAGTTGCAGCGCATCCGTGCACACCTTCATGCCGAGATCGGTCGCGTGCATCTTGGCCATCGAGGCCTGCACGGCGGCGTCGGCGTCGCCGCGGTCGTAGCTGGCCGCCGCGGCGTCCACGAGCGCACGCGATGCCTCGATCTGCGTGATGGCGTCGGCGAGCATCCACTGCACGCCCTGATGCGCGCCGAGCGGCTTGCCGAATACGTCGCGCTCGCAGCAGTACGCGGCGGCAATCTCCACCGCGCCCATCGCGCGGCCCAGCGCCATCGACGCGTGGCCGAGGCGCGCCCGCACGAGCGCGTCCTGTGCGAGCGCGAAGCCCTCGCCTTCGGCGCCCAGGCGCCAGCGCGCGTCCACGGCCACACCCTCGAATGCGAGCTCCGCGATCGGCACGCCGAACCAGCCGAGCTTGTCGACGGCGGGACCGGCGGTGAGGCCCGGCGCGTCGCGCGGGATCAGCAGCGCGACAAAGGGGTCGTCGGGGCTGGCGCCTGCCGGCGCCTGCTCATCGCGGCAACGCGCGACCACGACGAACCAGTCGGCCACGTTCGCGCGCGTGATGAACTTCTTGCGCCCGCTCACGCGATAGCCCTCGCCCGCTCGCACGGCCACCGTCGCGAGATTGCGCACGTCCGATCCCGCCCCCGGCTCCGTGAGCGCGAAGGCCGCCTGCAGGCGGCCCTCGCACAGCGCGGGGAGCAACTGGTCTTGCACGGCCTCGGACGCGCCCGCGACGATCGCCCGGCACGACAGATCGGCACCCGTCACGAGCGAGGCCGCTGCGCTGCACACGCGGCCGAGTTCCTCGACGAGGCGGATGCGCAAGCGCTGACGCGCCTCGCTGCCGCCGAAGCGGCGCGGAAACGCGGTGGCGACGATGCGATGCTCGACGAGCAGGCGAAACGTCCCGGCGGCGAACGTGTCCTCGCGCGCGACGGCGTCGGCATCCGGTCCGATGCGCTCGCGGCAAAGACGCCGTGTCGTCTCGAGCAACCGAAGTTCGTCGGGCTCGAGGGCGTGCAGGAAGCGCTCGCTGAACAGGCGGGTCATAGGGTGTCTCCTTGGTTTTGAACGGCGGCGGGAAAGACAGTCGGCGTGTCACGACGGCGTGCCGCTGCGGCGTGCGCGAACACGCAGCCCAGGCACGGCCGGTCAGGCACGGCGGCTCAGTGAAAACTGCTCAGTGAAAGCCGATGATCGAACGCCCGCGCGTCTCGCCGCGCACCTGGCGCTCGCAGACCTCGAGGACGTCGTCCAGACGGATCACGCGGGCGATGGCGTCGAGCCCACGTGGACGCAGACCGCCCGCGATGCGGCCCCACACGGTCTCGCGCAGCGGCATCGGGCTATTCGCGTTGATGCCGATCAGTTGCACGCCGCGCAGGATGAACGGCAGCACGCTGCCGCCGAAGGCATGGCCGCCCGCATTGCCGAAGGCCGCAATGGGCGCGCCTTCAAGCATCGTGGAGGCGAGCCACGCGAGCGTCTCGCCGCCCACCGAGTCGAGCGCGCCGGCCCAGCGCGCATGACGCAACGGCTTGCCCGGCGCCTCCACGGCGCTGCGCGGCAGCACGCTCGCCGCGCCGAGGCTGCGCAGCCACGCCGCCGCATCGTCCTTGCCCGTGATCGCGACGACCTCATAGCCCGCGGCGGCCAGCATCGCGATGCCGAGGCTCGCGACGCCGCCCGTCGCCCCCGTCACGACCACGGGGCCCGCGCCGGGCGTGAGGCCGTTGTGCTCCATCCGGTGAATGGCGAGCGCAGCGGTGTAGCCCGCGACGCCTATCGCCGCCGCGTCGAAGAGCGCGAGCCCGGCCGGTATCGGCATGACCCAGTCCGCCGGCACGCATACGCGTTCGGCAAAGCCGCCGTCGTGCTCGACGCCAATGCCGAAGCCGTGCACCATCACCGCGTCGCCCGGGCGAAAGCGTGCGTCGGCGCTCGCCTCGACGATGCCGAACGCCTCGATGCCCGCGACGCAGGGCAAGCGCCGCATGATGGGCGCGCGCCCGGTGACGGCGAGTGCATCCTTGTAGTTGACGCCGCTGTGCACGGTGCGGATAGCGACACCGCCAGCGGCGACGGTATCGCGTTCGGCAGCAGCGATCTGCACGAGCGCGCCGCGTGCGCGCCCCTCCGACTCGGCCACCTGGATCGCGCGGATCGATGAAGTCACGCTGTCGCCTCCGGCAAGTGAATGTTTGCCGGTCATGTTCGCATAGGGGCGCGCGGCGCCGAACAGAATGGCTAACCTGTTTCGCTCTGCGAAATGTGCCTCGAATCCGCGCCGCACGGCGGCGCGCAGCGTGCGCGAAACGCGCTCAGCTCCGCCCGGCAGCGGGAATTTGCGGTGGCGCACCCTCGGGGCCCGCCGTGGGTGGCGGCGCCGGACGCGGTTCGTGCGAGGCGTCGCGCGTCACGCCGCGTGCCGCCGTATCCGCATGCGCGCTCACGCCATGAGCCGCCGCGGGATCGTGACCCGCGTGGCCCCCATGGTCCGGATGGTCCGCGTCTTGCGCGCGCGGCTCGTCGAAGCGCTCATCGTCCCCGCTGCGCGAGGACATATGCACCTGCATCTGCGGCACCGGTGTCTGGATACCGGCCTCGTCCATATGGCGCTTCAAACGTGCGTTGAACGCGCGCGCCACGCTCCACTGCTGCAGCGGCCGCGTCTTGATCTGCCCTTTCACGACCATCCAGTTCGGGTCGAAGCGGTCGAGTCCCCATACCTCCACGGGACCGAGGATCTCGCGCCGGTAACGGAAGTCGGCGATGAGCTCGGCGCCCGTCTCGCGAATGATGCGCGTGACCGTGTCGAGATCGACCGAAAACGGCACGCGCACCTCGAACACCGCGAACGCGAAATCGCGCGAGAGGTTCTTCACGATCTTGATCTGCGAGAACGGAATCGCGTGGATCGCGCCCTGCCCGTCGCGCAGGCGCACGGTGCGGATCGACAGATGCTCGACCGTGCCGGCATGGCCGTTGTCGAGATCGATCCAGTCGCCCACCGAAATCGTCTCCTCGATGATGATGAACAGCCCCGTGATGAGGTCGGTCACGAGCGACTGGGCGCCAAAGCCGATCGCGAGACCGATCACGCCCGCGCCGGCCAGCAGCGGCGTCACGTTGATGCCGAGATTCGCGGCGGTGACGATGCCCGCGATCGTGAGGATCGTCACGAGCAGCGCATTGCGCACGAGCGGCAGCATGGTGCGCGCGCGCGTGCTGGGCGCGCGGCCCTTCGTGCGCGGCCCGCTTGGATTGAGCGCTTCGAGGATCGCGGTGTCGAGCACGATCCACACGAGCCACGCGAGGAACACCGTCGCGAGGATCGCGAAGATCGCGTGCGCGATGCCGCGCGCGGCCACGCTCGCCTCGATGATCGCCGCGAGCGAAATGTCCCAGAGACGCGCGCACGACTCGAAGAACGCGAGCCACACGAACAGCACGAGCAGCGTGCCCACGAAGCGCAACAGGCGGCGCAGGTAGGGCGAGCGGCGCCGCACCCGCGCGGGGTTCGGCCGCGTGATGCGCATGATCACCGCCGAGAGGAAGAACGCGAGCACGAGCAACAGCGCCGTGACGACCGAGATCTGCAGCACGTTCTCGTTGCTGCTCAAGCCGCCCAGCGTCGCGACGATCGACGCGGCGGCCAGCAGCAGCATCGGCAACTGCCAGAGCGAGGCGAGCACATCGAAGATCTCGGTCAGCGCCTTGTGATCGTGGCGCAGCGTATAGCTGCGGTTGCGGATGAGATGCGCGACCGGGCGCCGGAATGCGATCGCGAACACGGCCGTGAGCACGGCGGCGGTCATGTTCGCGAAGGTCGAGACGAGCGCGGCCAGGCTCACGCCGAGCTGATGCGCGACTTCGTAATTGGTGGCGGCATCGCCGAGCGCGGCGAGCACGCCGATCGCGAAGAGCAGACGGCGCGAGTCGCGGATCAGCACATGCACGGCGGCACGCCGGTGCCCCGCCCCGAACAGCGAGAACATGATCAGGCAGATCGCCGAGAACACCGCGCCCGCGACCATCGCATAAGCGATGACGAGGCCCACCGTGCGCCCGAGCGCCTGGGACATCGAACGCTCGACCACGAGCGCGCCGACGAAGGCGACGATCCATGGCGCCACGCGGTGCAACGCGAAGAACACCAGTTCGAGCGTGGTGGGATTGGGCCGCAGACCCGTCGCCATCGACAGGCGCCGCAGGAGCCGCCGTTCGAGCCAGCGCAGCACGGCGGCGCACGCGCCCCAGCCCACCAGCATCGCGACCATGTCGAAGACGATGCGTCCCGGGCTCTCGCCCTCGCCGCCCGACGCGAGCGCATAGAGCTCCACGCCCGCCGCGCTGAAGCGGCCGGCCCAGTAGTGCAGCGGGCTGCGTCCACGGCGGGCGTCCGACTCGACCGACGCGAGTCCCGATGCGATGGCGCCGAGCAGGCCCGAAGTGGCCGTGGCGACGGCGCCCGAGGCCGGCGCGGGCGCGACGCTCTGCGAGGCGTTGCGCAGCTTCTTGAGCTGGGAGACGAGCGCATTGCGCTGGCGATCGTTGTCGAGCGTGGCGATCACGCTGTCGAGCGAACGCGTGAACTCGGCCTGGCTCGCTGGCGAGGGGGCGGAAGCCGCCTGCGCCGCGGAGGCGCCCGAGGCCGACGCGGGCGCGCCCGTGATGAGGCTTTTCAGCGCGGGCAGCACGGGGCTGGCCGCTGGGCCAGCGGCCAGCGCCTTCACAGGCATGCAGGCGGTGAGGCAAAGTGTGAGCCACACGCATAGCGCACAGGCGTGACGCAAAAGCCAATGCCTGCGGTGCGTCGTGCCAGCGACGCGTGGATATGGTCCGCAATCCCTTGCGGGTGACGCAAGCGATGCGGCAGGTTGCGCCCCCGCATCGTCCCGTCCGGAGCGTGAAATCATGACGAAGGGGCTCAATCAGGACGCTTCAGTGTAGCCGCAGTCGGCATGCGCACGCGTCACGGGTGCGTAACAGAATGCAAGCGGCCGCCGGGAGCGCCCCGGCCCGCGCCCTTCCACTCAATGCGGTAGAGCAAGCGCGCCGTAGAGCCGCCGATTGCCCTGCCGATCTAGCCATTGCGCCCTTCAATACGCCACGGTCGCAATCTCGCGGATGAAGCGCCCTTGCTCCAGTTCGTCGACGAACGCAACGGCGTAGTCCTCGGCGGAGATACGGCTTTCGCCATTGGCGTCGGCGATCAACGTGTTTGCACCCGTACGGAACGTACCGGTGCGCTCGCCCGGCGCGATCAGCGCGGCCGGCGCGAAGAAGGTCCAGTCCAGATCCGTCACCTTGCGGTATTCGTTGAACGCGATGCGATGCGCCAGCGCGATCGGCTTATAGGCGTCGGGGAAGCCCGCGGTATCGACAAGCTGCACGCCCGGCGCGACTTCGAGCGAGCCCGCGCCGCCCACCACCACGAGGCGCTTGAGGCCCGCGGCCCGCGTGCCTTCGATGAGCGCATCGGTTGCCTTCTGGAGGTCGTCGAGCTGGTTCGCGGGCGGCGCATAGGCGCTCGCCACCACGTCGTGGCCCCGCACCGCCGCCGCCACGTTCGCGGCGTCGAGCAGATCGGCCTTCGCGGCGTGGACGTTCGGCGCCGCCGCGACGCGCTCGGGCTGGCGCACCAGCGCGCTCACCTGATGGCCGCGCCGTGCCGCTTCCGCGGCAATGCGCGAGCCGATCATGCCGGTTGCACCAAACAAGGCGATCTTCAGTGACTTGCTCATTTCCAGACTCCTGTACGAAATATTTATGTAACTACACTAGTTACAGTTAAAGACCCAAAAAAACGGGGCAACGCCCCGTCACGATATGCGTCTGCACCTGGCGTGCAGACTTTGTAGCGCTCACGCCCGTCGCGGCGCCTTCGCCACACGCGCGCGTTCGAGCTTGCGTTCGTTGCGCTGCATGTCCTCGACGACGTCGGCGAGCGTACGCGTGGCGAGCGACGCCTCCATGGCGCGCTGCGCATCGCTGATGATGCCGCGCAGCGTCTCCTGGATGTGCCGCCCCACCATGCAGTCCGGATTGGGCTCTTCGCGATGCATGGCAAAGAGCTGTGCGTCGTCCACCGCACGGTAGATGTCCAGCAGCGCGATCGTGCGCGGCTCGCGCGCCAGCAGCGCCCCGCCGCCCGCGCCAAGCTGCGACGCAGTGAGCCCCGCATTGGCGAGCATCGTCAGGAGCCGCCGGATCAGCGCGGGATTCGTGTTCACGCTGCCCGCGATGATCTCCGAGGACAGCGGCACGCCCTCCTGCAACGCCAGTAGCGCAAGCACATGGACCGCAAACGCAAAACGGCTACTCGTATTCACAACACACCGGCCGCGGGAATCACGGCGAGATAAAGTGTAACCATCATAATTACATTAATTCCGCCCGTCAACCCATGAGTCTTCGCAGCGCCGCTCATTGGCTGCCGTCCGAAGCCGGGCCGGGCGCTGCAGCGCTGCTGCTCGAGGCCCAGCGCTGCAGCGAACTGCCCGCCATCGACAGACCCGTGCCGGTGGCCGCCGCCGCGTTGCCGAGCATCGCGTGGGCCGCGCTCGCCGCCGCTTGCCACTGCCCGCGCGCCTGCGAGGCGAGCGCGTCGGCCGAGGCGCTCGCGCCCTCTGCAATCGATGCGCTGGCGCCCTCGCCTTGCGACTGAGGCTGCACCTGCGCTTGCGTCTGTGAAGCGGCCTGATCGAGCTTGCGCTGCGCAGCGTCGAGCTGCTGGTTCACGTAGCTCGCGGCCTTGTCCAGCGTCTGCGCCGCCTGCGCAGCGGCCTGGCTCGCAGCGAGCTGAGCAGCCTGCTGCGCGGCATCGGCTGACTTCTTGCTCAGATCGGACACCGTCGCATTCTGCTTGTCGCAGCCGGCGGCGAGCGCCACGCACAGCAGAACCGGCACGATGCCCAACCATTTTGAAACCTTCAAAGACATAGTCATCCTGAAAAAGATGCCGCATCGAGCGGCTTGCAAAGATGAAAGCGCGGCAATGATACGCTGCCGCGCCGCACGATCTCTTCTGCGACCAGCGAAAAGCCCGCGCGCTCGAACACGGGGCGCGCCAGCGCACTGGCGTCGGTGTCGAGCGTGCTTGCGCCCGCTTCGCGCGCGAGCACCTCGAAGCGCGCGATGAGCGCGGACGCGAGACCCCGCCGCGTCCAGGCCGGCGCGACGTAGAGCATCTCCACGTGATCGCAGGGCAAGAGTTGCCCGAACGCGACCGGCTGGCCCGCGTGCCAGGCAACGAGCGTCACGCCACGCGCGAGACGGGCGTCGAACGCATCGAGGTCGTCGGCCGCCGAGGCCCAGGCCGCGCGCTGCGCGGCGTCATAGTGGGGCGCCGCGAGCGTCAGGATGGCGTCGCGAAACAGCGCCGCGAGCGGCGCCGCGTCTTGCTGCGCCACGTACGCGCGCCAGAGCACGGCGTCATGCGCGCGCTGGGTGTGCGGATCGGCCGTGCCGGCCTTCGTCAAATCGTCAAGCATGCTGGAGTAGACTGCGTGGGCACCCGTTGCGTTCCACCGTCCCACCACCACAGGAGCCAGGCGATGGCAGTCAAGAAGATCCTCTTCCTCACGGGCGATTTTGCCGAAGACTATGAAACGATGGTGCCATTTCAGGCGCTGCAGGCCGTAGGCCACAAGGTCGATGCCGTCTGCCCCGGCAAGAAGGCCGGCGAGCGCGTGAAGACCGCGATCCACGACTTCGAGGGCGACCAGACCTATACCGAAAAACCGGGCCATCAGTTCGCGCTGAACGCGAGCTTCGACGAGATCGATCCCAGCGATTACGACGCGCTCGCCATTGCGGGCGGCCGCGCGCCCGAGTACCTGCGCCTGAACCCGAAGGTGATCGAGCTCGTGCAGCACTTCGCGCACGCGAACAAGCCGGTCGCCGCGATCTGCCACGCGGCACAGTTGCTCGCCGCCGCCGAGGTCATCCGCGGCAAGCGCATTTCGGCCTACCCGGCATGCGCGCCCGAAGTCCGGCTCGCAGGCGGCGAATATGCCGATATCGCCATCGACAGCGCCGTGACCGATGCGCCCTTTGTCACCGCGCCGGCCTGGCCTGCGCATCCGGAATGGCTGCGGCAATTCCTCGCACTGCTCGGCACCCGCATCGAGCCCTGAAGCCTCTGCCACGCGCCGCCGCCGTGCGCGGACGGCGTGCCTCATCCGCCAGCATCGCCCCTCGGGCCATGCTGGCCGGGTCTGACAATCTTTAACCCAATTGCGCGAAGATTAAGACCACTCCGATGTCAGCCCCTCCCCGTCCTTCCGACAATATCGTTTTGATTGCAGGAATGTGCGGCGATGGATCTGACGGATTGGATTGTTCTACTCGCAATTGCCTTGATGGCAATCGCGTTCTTTTGCAAGCGCACGGGCCGGCGCGCGACCACGGCCGAACGTGCGCGCCATGCACGCGGCACGCGCATGCTGATTCAGGCCGCCATCGCGCTATGGAGCGCCCTGTTCATGCTCGAGCGCACCCTCGTCTCGCCGGGCAGCTTGCCCATCGGGCATCTGAATCCTCACGCGGCGCTGGCCGTCGTGCTCGCACTGGCCGTCGCGGGCTGCCTGTGGTCGATCCGCGGCCGCAGCCTGCTCAAGCCGCGACGCATTTTCGCCTGCTGATCCGGCTGGCGATTCAGGCGGTCAGCCGCGTGCCGGTCGAACCCGAACCGGCTTCTCGCGCGGCTTCCTGAATGGCCCGCTGCATGGCCTGCTGTCTGGTCTATCGACCCGCCCCTGGCCGGCCGGCATCCGGAGCACCGGCCACAGCCGCGCCGCCCGGCACGCCATTGCCGGCCGTATCCGTCGACAACGTCACGCCGCCACCCGCAGCGTCTTCGGCCGTGCCCTCGCCGTACCGCTCGCGCGAGCGCTCGTGCGCGGTCACGAGCGCCGCGGCCACGCCCGGCGCCGGCGGCACGACGGCCAGCGCGTCGGGCAGCGAAAGATAGAACGTCGTGCCCTCGCCTTCGACCGATTCCACCCAGATGCGCCCGCCATGCCGCTCGACCATGCGGCGCACCAGCGCGAGCCCGATGCCCTCGCCGGGCGCGACGTTGCCGTGCATGCGCTGGAACGCCTGAAAGAGGCGCGGCTGGGCCACCTCGGGAATGCCCAGACCGTTGTCGCGCACGTAGAAAATCTGCAGCGTCTCCACCCCAGGCGGCGCGCTCGCCGTGCCGATCTCGATGCGCCCCTCGCGCGAGGGATCGAGATAGTTCAGCGCATTGCCGATCAGATTCGCGAAAACCTGCTCGAGCGCTGTGGGGTCGCCCCACACCGGCGGCAGCTCGCGCACGCTCACCTGGGCGTTGCGCGCGCGCACCGATGCATGCATGGCGTCGACCACCCGCTGCACCAGCTCGCGCACGTTGACGCGCTGCCGCCGGTACTCCACACGCCCCACGCGCGCGAGCCGCAACAGCGCATCGATGATATGCGAGGCGCGCAGCACCGCCGTCTGCAGATAGCGCAGCGCCTCGCCGATGTCCTCGTTGATGATCCGTTCGATGCGCGCGCGCGCTTCGGGATGAAGCGGCGAGCGCTCCACGCGCTCGCGCAAGTCGTCGCAGGCGTGGTTGAGCTCGCGCGAAAAGCCCTGGAGGTTCACGAGCGGCGCGCGCAAATCGTGCGACACGCTGTGAATGAACATCTCGTTTTCCTGGGTCTGCTGGCGCAGATTCTCGTTGATGCGCGCGAGCTGCTCGGCGCGCCGCGCGAGGTCGGCCTGAAAGCCAAGCCGCAGCCGCTCCGCCTCGACTAGCCGCTGGCTGATCTGATGCAGCGTGAGATCGAGCTCGGCGATCTCGTCGTTGCCGGTCGCAAGCGGCGCGAGCGGCTCGTTGCCCGCGAGCCGCCCCGCATTGTCGGAAAGCGCATCGAGCCGCCCGCGCACGCCGCGCGTGAAGAGCCAGACGGCCAGCGCCACCAGCATGATCGAGCCGATCACCGCGATCATCATGAGGGACTGCTGCTGGGCGCGGGCCTGCTCGGCGGCAGTCACGCGCATCACGTCGAGGCGCCGCTCCTCGGTCTGGAACGCGGTGACCTGGGTGCGCACTCGGTCGAGCGCATCGAAGTCCGTGGAGGCGCGAAAGCGCTCGACGAGGTCGGCGCGGCGCCCCGAGTGCAGCAGATCCTGAATGCGGTCCGACCACTGGCGATAGCTTTGCACCGCCTGGCGGATCTGCACGGCGCGCTCGACCTGCGACGGATTGTCGGCGACGAGCTCCGCGAGCCGGTCGATGCGGCGGTCGACATCCATCCACATCTCGACCGGCGTCGAAAACTGCGCATTGCCGGCGGCCACCGCGCCGCGCAGCTGCACCGACTCGACCAGCACCGGCTCGAGCACGCGGCCCGCCTGCGCGAGCACGGCCTGGCTGTGCTGGCCCAAAAACTCGGCGCTTTCCGCGTCGGCTTCGGCCTTCACGATAGCCGACAGCAGCGTCAATTCGAAGACGGCTGGGATCGCGATCAGCAGCAGCCCTTTGGTGGTGAGGCGCATTGAGTGGCGGTTCGGGGCGTCCGGACGACTGAGGAAATAGTTCGACCATTATGTCGGCGTTTGCGCCCCACGTGCGGCCTAAGTGCTGCATTCTCGAGCGCGGCATCCGCACCGCCCGCCCCAATATTTCGAATCGCCGACAAATCTCTGATCAAGAAAGGAAAATCGAATAACTCGCCCCGATCTGGCGCGCTATCTCACCAACTTGGCGCGCGAGCACTGCAATTGTGCCGCGCCTGCCTGCACCCACCGCGTGCGCACAGCTTTCGTGCGCGCAACCGCGGCGCATGATCTAGCCGCTCCGGTGCACGCACGCACCGTAAAAAGGCCTGCCGCGCGGCGTCGCTCACCAGTTTGGCGCGAAGCTGGCCCGCATCTTGCTCAGGTGTGCGCCCATTTATGCGCTCATGTTGGGCAAAGGGCAGGACACAAGGATGGACAATCTCAAGACCGGTACCGACACGCTATTTCTGCTGCTAGGCGCCGCCATGGTGTTCGCCATGCACGCAGGGTTCGCGTTTCTCGAACTCGGCACCGTGCGCAAGAAGAATCAGGTCAACGCGCTCGTGAAGATCCTCGTCGACTTCTCGGTCTCGACGATCGCGTACTTCTTCATCGGCTACACGCTCGCCTATGGCGTGCAGTTTTTCTCGCATGCCGACGTGCTCGCCGAGCACAACGGCTATCAGCTCGTGCGCTTCTTCTTCCTGCTCACCTTCGCGGCGGCGATTCCGGCCATCGTCTCGGGCGGCATCGCGGAACGCTCTAAGTTCAACCCGCAGCTGTTCGCGACCTTCGTGATCGTCGGCTTCATCTATCCGTTCTTCGAAGGCATGGTGTGGAACAACCGCCTGCACTTCCAGGATGCGATCACGCACGTGTTCGGCGTGCCGTTTCACGACTTCGCCGGTTCGGTGGTGGTGCACGCGTTCGGCGGCTGGGTCGCGCTGCCCGCCGTGCTGCTGCTCGGCCCGCGCCACGGGCGCTATTCGCGCGATGGACGCGTGGCCGCCCATCCGCCGTCGAACATCCCGTTTCTCGCACTCGGCGCCTGGGTGCTCGCGGTGGGCTGGTTCGGCTTCAACGTGATGAGCGCGCAGACCATCGACAAGATCAGCGGCCTCGTCGCCGTGAACTCGCTGATGGCGATGGTGGGCGGCACGCTCGCCGCCTGGCTCGCGGGCCACAACGACCCGGGCTTCACCTATAACGGACCGCTCGCGGGGCTCGTGGCCGTGTGCGCGGGTTCGGACGTGATGCATCCGCTCGGCGCGCTGGCGACGGGCGCGGTGGCCGGCGTGCTGTTCGTCTACATGTTCACCTGCGTGCAGAACCGCTGGCGCATCGACGACGTGCTCGGCGTGTGGCCGCTGCACGGCCTGTGCGGCGCATGGGGCGGCATCGCGGCCGGCATCTTCGGCGCGCACGCGCTGGGCGGAACCGGCGGCATCTCGCTCGGCGCCCAGATTGTCGGGACGATAGCCGGCATCGTGATCGCCTCGCTCGGCGGCTTCGTGGTCTATGGCGCGCTGCGCGCCACCGTGGGCTTGCGCATCGATCAGGAGGACGAATACAACGGCGCCGACCTCTCGATCCACAAGATCACCGCGACGCCGGAGCGCGAAGCGGTGTCCTGAGGCTTTGGGGCGCGTGGGCGGCGGCGAGGCATGGCGCGCCGCCCACGCGGCCCGCGTACGCCCGACCGCCTCCTCTCAATCCGGCGCGCCCGCCTTCGGCCCGCGCGCACGGGCTCCGTCCACGAACAGCCGCACGATCGCCCGAAACTCCTTGCGCAGCACGACGCCCGGCGTGCTCAGCCAGCGCAGCAGCGCGGCCAGATAAAGGTGATGGAACCACACGGCCAGCTGCGCCGGATCGCCCCCCTTGCTCAGCTCGCCGTCCCGCTGTCCCGCGGCGATGAGCTGACGCCACATCGCAACGATGTCGCCGGCCCCCTCAGGCGTTTCGCCTTCCCCACCGCCGATGGTCGAGAAACGATGGCGCAGGTACGCCATCAGATACGCCGGATGGCGCTCGCACCATTGCGCCGACGCATCGAGCACGCAATTCACCCGCGCAACAAAGCTCCGGCGCCGCGTCACTTCGCGCTCCAGATGCGCGAGATCGCGCGCCAGCTCCGCCTCGAGCCAATATGCGAGCACCGCCTCCTTGGTCGCGAAGTGGTTGTAGAGCGTGCGCCGCGCGACATCGGCCCGGTCGGCGATCTGCTCCATCGTGACGGCGTCGTAGCCGGCGGCCTCGAATAGCGCCGCCGCCGCCGTGCTCAGATGCGCCAGCATCTGCTGACGCTTGCGCGCACGCCGCCCCTCGTTCTCCTGCAAAGCTTCCATGATCCCGCTCTTTGAGTTATCTGCACAGTGTGCATTATTATACGTCGTGCACATTACCTGATTTCAACACGAACGACGTCATACGCACGAAGATCATCCGATGAAGCTCACCGTCGTCACCTATGGAACCGAAGGCGATACCCGCCCGCTCGCCGCGTTCTGCCGGGCCCTCATGGACGCCGGGCACGAAACGCATCTGCTCGCCGAGCGCGCCACACTCGGTTCGGCCGTGGCGCTCGGCGTCCCCGCGTCGGCGCTTTCCGGCGACATCCGCGCGGCGCTCATGCCCGGCGCAACGCTCGGCTCCGTGGTGAGTGGCAAGGCGCGCTTTAACGCCACGGCGAAGGCGCTCGCGTCGATCGCGAACGCCAGCACGCACGCGTGGATGCAGGAGACGGCCGACGCCTCGGCCGGCAGCGACGCCATCATCGTCTCGGGGCTGGCTGCGTTCGTCGGGCTCTCGGTGGCCGAATACCGGCGCGTTCCGGTGCTTGGCGCGGGCCTGATCCCGCTCACGCCCACGGGCAGCTTCGCATCGCCGTTCCTGCCGCCGGGCAAGATGCCGCGCTGGCTCAACCATGCCAGCCATCGGCTGGTGAACGGCATGCTGTGGCGGGCATTCCGGCGCGCGACCAACGCGGCGCGTGCGCGGGTCTGTGGTCTCGAGCCGCGCGGCGGCGTATGGACCGACCATCCCATGCTCTACGGCGTCTCGCCGAATCTGCTGCCGCGCCCGCGCGACTGGCCCGCGAACGCCTCGGTCTGCGGTCAATGGCGAGCGCCATCGGGCGACTGGACGCCGCCCGACCACCTCGCCCGCTTTCTTGCCACGGGTGAACCGCCGCTCTACATCGGCTTCGGCAGCATGGCCGGGTTCGACCGCACAGGGCTCGTGACGGCGCTGACCGAGGCCGCCGACGGACGCCGCGTGCTCTTTTATCCGGGCTGGAGCGGCGTGGATACCGCACGGTTGCCGGAGAATTTTTGCGTGATCGGCGAGACGCCGCATGACTGGCTCTTCGCGCGCGTGAGCGCGGTCGTTCATCACTGCGGCTCGGGCACGACCCATTCGGCTTGCCGGGCCGGCGTGCCTTCCGTAGCCGTGCCGTTCGCGGGCGACCAGTTCTTCTGGGCGCACCGTCTCGCCGCGCTGGGCGTGGCGCCGCCCGCCGTCGACGGCAGACGCCTGCGCGCCGCGGCGTTGAAACAGGCGATTGCTTACGCGGAGCGCGACGACGTCAAGGCGCGAGCGGCCGCGCTGGGCAGCCGCATGGCTGGCGAAGATGGCCTGGCGACGGCGGTAAGCGAAGTGGAGCGGTTAATCGCGCGCTAGTTCGAAAACAGCGACGCGCATGCGCCACGCGTAGCGCACGCCGTGGTCGGGATCTCGCCAGGTCCTTTCTTGTCGACGAAAAAAAAGCGCCACGTGCGAACGTGACGCTTTGAAAAGTTCTAGCCATTCCGAGGGCCGTGCTAGAACCTGAGAGACGGTATTCGACCACGGGATCAGCGCCAGATTTATGCGAAATGCATACTCCGGAACGCTTAAAAACCCCGCATGACAAGATGGGCGGGGTTCTCAGTTCTAGTTCTGGTCGAAATCAGGTTGAATTTTTTATCCAGCCGCTGACTAAGTCAAGCAAAATCTCGCCAGAATACGCGAGCCATCAAATATTTCTGTGCCATTTCCCGCCCGCCTCTACCGCATCCGTGCTCTCCGATTTCTCCGACATTCCTTCACGCTTTCCTGCAACAGATGGGACAAGCTGTAACCGCCGTAACGTCTCGAAAGATACAGGGCTGGACTGTAACGGAGGCACCGACGTAGCATCATGCTTTTTGGCTGATTGGCACCCGGCCTGACATCGGTTAGCCTTGCGCCGGCCGCGGCAGGCGCCTTTGCGCGGTGAGCGCGCGCGGCGTGCAAGGCATCGGCGCGGCGACGCGCCGGCAACCTCTGTCCGGTAGCCCGCGCTGGTCGCCCGTCCCGTCAGGTGTCAATGGCCGCGGACGGCCCGCCAACCGGCGCCCAACAGGCGCCCAACAGGCACCTGACATCAACCTTTCGCGCGTCTCGCGTAGCATCGCGTCATACGTGAGCGGATGTGGCTAAGGGAGGCGGCACACGCCGCCCCCCGGCCGACCGCTCGCGCACCCGACCAATCCGCTCAACCGACAAGCACGTCACCGATTTTGTTACCGACCTGACCGATGGATAAAGAAGAAAAGCGCCCGGATTCCCTTCGTCGAAATACACCGCCCGCGTCTGCCCCCGCCCCTTCGGGCGGCCCGGCGCCACGCAAGGGCCGCGGCAAGCTGATCGCGCTCGCCATCGTGCTGATCGTCGCCGCCTTCGTGCTGCTGCGCTGGCAGCCCTGGAGCAAGGACCCCAGCGGTGCTGCCAGCCCCGCCGCCGCGAGCGGCGGCCGCATGCGCCATGGCGGCCCCGGCGCGATGGCGAACATGCCGCAGCCGGTCAGCGTGGCGACCGCCAGGTCCGGCGACATGCCCATCGTCATCACGGCGCTCGGCACGGTCACGCCGCTCGCCGACGTCACGGTGCGCACGCAACTTTCCGGCACGCTGCAGAGCGTGAACTTCGAGGAAGGCCAGATGGTGAAGAAGGGCGACGTGCTCGCGCAGATCGACCCGCGCCCCTATCAGATCTCGCTCGCCAACGCCGAAGGCCAGCTCGCGCGCGATCAGGCGCTGCTCGCCACCGCCCGCCTCGACCTCAAGCGCTACCAGACGCTGCTCGCGCAAGACTCGATCGCGAGCCAGCAGGTGGACACGCAGGCCTCGCTCGTCAAGCAGTACGAGGGCACCGTCAAGTCGGATCAGGCCAACATCGACACCTACAAGCTCGACCTCACCTATGCGCGCATCACGGCGCCGGTGTCGGGGCGCGTGGGCCTGCGTCAGGTCGATGCCGGCAACTACGTCACGCCCGGCGACACCAACGGCATCGTCGTGCTTACGCAGCTGCAGCCGATCAGCGTGATCTTCACGACCTCCGAAGACAATCTGCCGAGCATCATGAAGCCGTTGCGCACGGGCACGAAAATGTCGGTCTCGGCCTACGACCGCAGCAACACCACGCTGCTCGAAAGCGGCGTCCTGCAGACCATCGACAACCAGATCGACACCACGACCGGCACCGTGAAGCTGCGCGCGAGCTTCGCCAACGACGACCAGTCGCTGTTCCCGAACCAGTTCGTCAATGCGCGCCTGCTCGTCGACACGATCCACGATGCGGTGATCGTGCCCACCTCGGCCGTGCTCAACGGCTCGCAAGGCTCGTATGTCTATGTGATCAAGCCCGACAACACCGTGACCGTGCAGCTCGTGAAGGTGGGCCCGGTCGACGCCGAGCGCACCAGCATCGCCTCGGGCCTCGCCGTGGGCGAGCGCGTCGTGACCGACGGCTCGGACCGCCTGCGCGAAGGCTCGAAGATCACGATTCCCGCCGAGCGGCCCAAACATGCGTCCGGTGCAAAGGGGGCATCCTGGGCCGGCGCGGCATCGGGCGCCTCGGCGCACCACGGCCATCACCGCAAGGCCTCTGAGGCTCAGAGCCAGTAAGCCGCATGAATCCCTCCCGCGTCTTTATTCTGCGTCCGGTCGGCACGGCGCTGCTCATGGCGGCGATCATGCTGGTCGGCCTCGTCGCGCTGCGTTTCCTGCCGCTGTCCGCGCTGCCCGAAGTCGATTACCCGACCATCCAGGTGCAGACCTTCTATCCGGGCGCGAGCCCGGACGTGATGACGTCCTCGGTCACGGCGCCGCTCGAGCGCCAGTTCGGGCAGATGCCGTCGCTTAACCAGATGTCGTCGCAAAGCTCGGCGGGCGCCTCGGTCATCACGCTGCAGTTCAGCCTCGATCTGTCGCTCGACGTGGCCGAGCAGGAAGTGCAGGCGGCCATCAACGCGGCCGGCAACCTGCTGCCTTCCGACCTGCCCGCGCCGCCGATCTACGCGAAGGTCAACCCTGCTGACGCGCCGATCCTCACGCTCGCGATCACCTCGAAGACGCTGCCGCTCACCCAGGTCCAGGACCTTGCCGACACGCGTCTCGCACAGAAGATCTCGCAGGTCGCGGGCGTGGGCCTCGTGAGCCTCACGGGCGGCCAGCGCCCCGCCGTGCGCATCCAGGCGAACCCGCGCGCGCTCGCGGCCTACGGCCTGAATCTCGACGACTTGCGCACGACCATCTCGAACCTGAACGTCAACACGCCGAAGGGCAACTTCGACGGCCCGACGCGCGCCTACACGATCAACGCGAACGATCAGCTCACCGACGCCGACGCCTACAAGGACGCCGTGATCGCCTACCGCAACGGCCGCCCGGTCATGCTCACGGACGTGGCGAACATCGTGCAGGGCGCCGAGAACACCAAGCTCGGCGCGTGGGTCAACAACACGCCTGCGATCATCCTGAACGTGCAGCGCCAGCCCGGCGCGAACGTGATCCAGGTGGTGGACAGCGTCAAGGCGCTGCTGCCGCAATTGCAGGAAGCGCTGCCCGCCTCGCTCGACGTGCAGATCGTCACCGACCGCACCACCACGATCCGCGCCTCGGTGCGCGACGTGCAATTCGAGCTGCTGATGTCGGTCGTGCTGGTGGTGCTGGTGATGTACCTGTTCCTCGCCAACATCTACGCCACCATCATTCCGAGCCTTTCGGTGCCGCTCTCGCTGATCGGCACGCTCGCGGTCATGTACCTTTGCGGCTTCTCGCTCGACAACCTCTCGCTGATGGCGCTCACGATCGCGACCGGCTTCGTGGTGGACGACGCCATCGTCATGATCGAGAACATCGCGCGCTACGTCGAGGACGGCGAAACGCCGCTCGAAGCCGCGCTCAAGGGCTCGAAACAGATCGGCTTCACGATCATCTCGCTCACGGTTTCGCTGATCGCGGTGCTGATTCCGCTGCTCTTCATGGGCGACGTGGTGGGCCGGCTCTTTCACGAGTTCGCGATCACGCTTGCCGTGACCATCGTGATCTCGGCCGTGGTCTCGCTCACGCTAGTGCCGATGATGTGCGCGAAGATGCTGCGCCATACGCCGCCGCCCGAGAGCCACCGGTTCGAGGCGCGCGTGCATGGTTTCTTCGACTACATCATCGGCCGTTACGGCGTCGCGCTCGAATGGGTCCTCGCGCGCCAGCGTCTCACGATGATCGTGTTCGCCATCACCTTCGTGCTCACCGGCGTGCTCTACGTGATCGTGCCCAAGGGCTTCTTCCCCGTGCAGGACACCGGCGTGATCCAGGCAATCACGCAGGCGCCACAATCGGTCTCGTACGCGTCGATGGCCGAGCGCCAGCAGGCGCTCGCCACCGAGATTCTCAAGAACGAGAACGTCGATAGCCTCACCTCGTTCATCGGCGTGGATGGCACCAACATCACGCTCAACAGCGGCCGCATGCTCATCAACCTGAAGCCGCGCGACGACCGCAGCGAGACGGCGAGCCAGATCATCCGCGACTTGCAGCACTCGGTCTCGCATATCTCGGGCGCGAAGCTCTATATGCAGCCGGTGCAGGACCTGACGATCGACTCGACCGTGAGCCCGACGCAATACCAGTTCATGCTCACGACGCCCAATATCCAGGACTTCACGACCTGGGTGCCCAAGCTCGTGCACCGTCTCGAGCAGATTCCCGAGCTCGCCGATGTCGCGACCGACCTGCAGGACCAGGGCCAGTCGGTGTATATCGAGATCGACCGCGCGAGCGCCGCGCGCTATGGCATCACGCCGGCGACCGTGGATAACGCGCTCTACGACGCGTTCGGGCAGCGCATCATCTCGACGATCTTCACGCAGTCGAACCAGTACCGCGTGATTCTCGAAGCCGATCCGGTGATGCAGCACTACACGGATTCGCTGAACGGGATCTACCTGCCCTCCTCGACCTCGACCACGGGCCAGGTGCCGCTCTCGGCCATCGCCAAGTTCCACGAGCGTCCCGCGCCGCTGCTCGTCACGCATCTCTCGCAGTTCCCGGCCACGACCATCTCGTTCAACCTCGCGCCTGGCGCTTCGCTGGGCGCGGCGGTCAACGCGATCGAGCAGGCCGAGAAAGACGTCGGCCTGCCGGGGTCGTTCCAGACACGCTTCCAGGGCGCGGCACTCGCGTTCCAGGCGTCGCTCGCCAACGAGCTGTTCCTGATCCTCGCGGCCATCGTGACGATGTATATCGTGCTGGGCGTGCTCTACGAGAGCTTCGTGCATCCGATCACGATTCTCTCGACGCTGCCGTCCGCGGGGATCGGCGCGCTGCTCGCGCTGATCATGACCGGGCACGACCTCGACATCATCGGCATCATCGGCATCGTGCTGCTGATCGGCATCGTGAAGAAGAACGCGATCATGATGATCGACTTCGCGCTCGACGCCGAGCGCAACGAAGGCAAGGCGCCGCGCGAGGCGATCTATCAGGCGTGCCTGCTGCGTTTCCGCCCGATCATGATGACGACGATGGCCGCGCTGCTGGGCGCGCTGCCGCTGATGCTGGGCACCGGCGCGGGCTCGGAGCTGCGGCGGCCACTTGGCATCGCGATTGCGGGCGGCCTGATCGTGAGCCAGGCGCTCACGCTCTTCACCACGCCCGTGATCTACCTGGCGTTCGACCGCATCGCCGGCCGCATGCGCCAGCGCTTCGGCGGCGGCTCGCCCTCGCCTGCGCCTTCGTCGACGGAGCACTGACGCGATGAATCTCTCGCGCCCGTTCATCAACCGCCCCGTCGCCACCACGCTGCTCGCGATCGGCATCGCGCTCGCGGGCCTCTTCGCATTCGCGAAGCTGCCCGTCGCGCCGCTGCCGCAAGTGGACTTCCCCACCATCTCCGTGCAGGCGACGCTGCCCGGCGCGAGCCCCGAAACCGTGGCCACCAGCGTGGCGAGCCCGCTGGAGCGGCACCTGGGCTCGATCGCCGACGTCACCGAGATGACCTCGCAAAGCTCGGTGGGCAGCACGCGCATCACGCTGCAGTTCGGCCTGAACCGCGACATCGACGGGGCCGCGCGCGACGTGCAGGCCGCCATCAACGCCGCGCGCGCCGACCTGCCGACGAGCCTCAGGCAGAACCCGACCTACCACAAGGTCAATCCCGCCGACGCGCCGATCCTGATCCTCGCGCTCACCTCGCCCACGCTCAGCGCGGGCCAGCTCTACGACTCGGCGGCCACGGTGCTGCAGCAGTCGCTCTCGCAGGTGGACGGCGTGGGCGAAGTCGACGTGAACGGCTCGGCCAACCCGGCAGTGCGCGTGGAACTGGAGCCGCACGCGCTGTTTCACTACGGCATTGGCCTCGAAGACGTGCGCGCGGCGCTCGCCTCGGCGAACGCGAACAGCCCCAAGGGCGACATCGAGTTCGGCCCGCAGCGCTTCCAGCTCTATACCAACGACCAGGCGAGCAAGGCGAGCCAGTACAAGGACCTCATCATCGCCTATCGCAACGGCGCGGGCGTGAAGCTCTCCGACGTGAGCGAAGTCGTCGATTCGGTCGAAGACCTGCGCAACCTGGGCCTCACCAACGGCAAGCACTCGGTGCTCGTGATCATCTACCGCCAGCCCGGCGCGAACATCATCGAGACGGTCGACCGCGTGATCGCGATGCTGCCGCAACTGAAGGCCTCGCTGCCCGCCAACGTCGACGTGATCCCCGCCTCGGACCGCTCGGTCACGATCCGCGCCTCGCTCAAGGACACCGAGCACACGCTCATGATCGCCGTGGCGCTCGTCGTGATGGTGGTGTTCCTGTTCCTGCGCAACTGGCGCGCGACGCTGATCCCGAGCGTGGCGGTGCCGATCTCGATCATCGGCACCTTCGCGGCCATGTACCTGATGGGCTTCTCGCTCGACAACCTCTCGCTGATGGCGCTCACCATCGCGACAGGCTTCGTGGTGGACGACGCCATCGTCGTGCTCGAGAACATCTCGCGGCACATCGAGAACGGCGTGCCGCGCATGAAGGCCGCGCTGCTCGGCGCGCGCGAGGTGGGCTTCACGGTGCTCTCGATCAGCGTCTCGCTGGTGGCCGTGTTCCTGCCCATTTTGCTGATGGGCGGCATCGTCGGGCGCCTGTTTCGCGAGTTCGCGCTCACGCTCTCGCTCGCGATCGCCGTGTCGCTCGTGGTCTCGCTCACGCTCACGCCGATGATGTGCTCGCGCCTGCTCGAGCAACCGCAGGAGAAGAAAAAGGAAGGCCGCTTCGGCCAGTGGCTCGAGCGCGGCTTCACGCACCTGCATCGCGGCTACGAGCACACGCTCGGCTGGGCGCTCGAGCATCCACGCCTGATCATGCTGACACTCGTCGCCACCATCGCGCTGAACGTCGTGCTTTACGTGGTCATCCCCAAGGGCTTCTTTCCGCAGCAGGATACGGGGCGGCTCGTGGGCGGCATTCAGGCCGACCAGTCCACCTCGTTCCAGGCGATGAAGGTGAAGTTCGCCGAGATGATGAAGATCGTTGGCGAGAATCCGGCCGTCGATCAGGTGGTGGGCTTCACGGGTGGGCACGCGACCAACTCGGGCTTCATGTTCGTCTCGCTCAAGCCCAAGAGCGAGCGCAAGCTTTCCGCCGACGAGGTGATCGCGCAACTGCGCGGGCCGCTTTCGCACGTGGCGGGCGCGCGCACCTTCCTGCAGGCCGTGCAGGACATCCGCGTGGGCGGGCGGCAGTCGAACGCGCAGTATCAGTTCACGCTGCTCGCCGACAATACCGCCGACCTCTACAAGTGGGGGCCGAAGCTCACCGAGGCGCTGCAAGCGCGCCCCGAGCTCGCCGACGTGAACTCGGACCAGCAGCAAGGCGGCCTCGAATCGATGATCACGATCGACCGCGCGAGCGCGGCACGCCTGAACATCACGCCTTCGCAGATCGACAACACACTCTACGACGCGTTCGGCCAGCGCCAGGTCTCGACCATCTACAACCCGCTGAACCAGTACCACGTGGTGATGGAAGTCGCGCCGCAGTACTGGCAAAGCCCGGAGATGCTCGACCAGATCTGGGTGAGCACGTCGGGCGGCACGGCAAGCGGCGCACAGAGCACCAACGCGACCGCGGGCACGGTCACCGGGCCTTCCACGTCCAGCGCCTCGACCGGCGGCACGGGCGCAACGTCGGCCTCGAGCGCCGCGGCCATCGCCGCCGACTCCGCGCGCAATCTCGCGATCAATTCGATCGCGGCGAGCGGCAAGTCGAGCGCGTCCTCGGGCGCGGCGGTCTCCACGGCGCAGGAAACGATGATCCCGCTCTCGGCGATCGCCTCGTTCGGGCCGGGCACGACGCCGCTCTCGGTGAACCACCAGAGCCAGTTCGTGGCCTCGACGATCTCGTTCAACCTGCCGCCGGGCAAGTCGCTCTCGGACGCCACCGAGGCCATCTACGACACGATGGCCGAGATCGGCATGCCGCAGACCATCCACGGCAGCTTCCAGGGCACCGCGCAGGCGTTCCAGCAATCGCTCGACAACCAGCCGCTGCTGATTCTCGCGGCGCTCGCGGCCGTGTATATCGTGCTCGGCATCCTCTACGAGAGCTACATCCACCCGCTCACGATTCTCTCGACGCTGCCTTCGGCGGGCGTGGGCGCGCTGCTCGCGCTGCTGCTCTTCAAGACCGAGTTCAGCATCATCGCGCTGATCGGCGTGATCCTGCTGATCGGCATCGTGAAGAAGAACGCGATCATGATGGTGGACTTCGCGATCGACGCGTCGCGCCAGGGGCTGAACTCGCGCGATGCGATCTATCAGGCGTGCTTGCTGCGCTTTCGGCCGATCATGATGACGACCTGTGCCGCGCTGCTGGGCGCGCTGCCGCTCGCGTTCGGGCGCGGCGAAGGCGCGGAGCTACGCGCGCCGCTCGGCATCTCGATCGTGGGCGGGCTGATCGTGAGCCAGGCGCTCACGCTCTATACGACGCCGGTGGTGTATCTGTATATGGACCGCCTGCGCGTGTGGTGGGATGAGAAGCGCGGGCGCGCGGCGCCGCCGCCGCGGGTGCTGGAGTAACGATCGGGTGCAACGCTAGTGTGGCGGCTGAAGCAGTTCCTCAGCCGCTTTTTTTGCCTACACCGGCCGCCGCGCCTCGCGCGATCAAACCCGCCCTGCCCGCCTCAAATCCATCGGCAAGCAGCGCACCAGCAAATGCAACACCAGCGGCACGAGAATGCCGTCGTCGACCACGCCCACCAACGGCAGCGCGATATTGAACGGCGCGAGCGCATAGAGCACGACGAGCGCCGTCGCGGGCATCAACCACCCCGGCCGGCCGGGCTGACGCAGCGCGAACCACAGCACGCGCAGATCGCCCTTCACGACATTCCACAATAGCGCGATACGCTTCATCTCCACCCTCCTTGCCCGCGCGGGGCCTGCAACGGACGCCTCGTCAATGCTGCTCGTGCCCGGGTGCGTCCGAGCGCGAAGTGCGGACCACGAGCCCATCCGGCGAAAAATGGGCGTTGAACATGCCGTCGCCGGCCACGCCGCCTTCGGCCCAGTGCCAGCTCCATACTTCCTCGTGGCTCAGCGCGTACTTCGCGACCGTCGCCGGCTTGCCGAGCAGGCGGCGCACCTCGTCCTGCGGCATGCCCGGCACCACTTGCGCAATATTCTGCGCCGTCAGCGCCTGGGTCATCGCAACCAGCTTGCCGTCCGCGTCGAAGTCGAGCATCCATGTCGTCAAGCCGTTCGGCCCGCGCGGGTATTCGAGGCGCTGCGCGCCGTCGTCGTCCTCCCACACCATCTCGGGCTTGCCGGCCTGACGCCGCACGTCCTCGACCGTCGAGACGCCGATTTTCAGCCCGCCGAACGCCATCGAATCCGGTTTGACCGCATTCACGGCGTCAGCGACTTTCCGCTGGTCGCAAGCGCTGAGTAGCGCCGCACAGGCCGCGGCGGCCAGAACGACAAGGTAATAGTTTGCGCGTTTCAGTTTCATCTCCGTTCGGTCGGTGCCTCGCGATTATCACGCACGAGACATCATTGAAGCAGCGGCGCCCCCTCGCCGGCGCGCTCGCGCTCACGCCCGGCGCCCGGCGCCCGCGGACTGCGCTGTGCGCAAGGCGCCGCGCTGCCATGCCAGCGCATGCTCCCGCTCCGGCTCGGTCAACATCCGTTTGACGAGCACCACCTGCATGTCGTCGACGGCGCGTGGCGTCCGGAAAATCTCTTCGTCCAGCATGCCGCGCGCCTTGAGCGCCTGGCCGACCGGGCTCAGCGTCATCTTCAGCTGCGCGAGGTCGAAGCGCGCATGAGTCCAGCCCGTGTACCAGTGCCACTCCGTGTAGTAGAGCCAGCTGCGCTCGTTGAATGCACGCACGTGCGTGGGGTCTTGCCATGCGCCGTACGAGAGGTCGTAAGGCACGCCAATGCGCATCGCCCCGCCCACACGCAGCAGTTCGAGGCAGTGCGTCATGAACGTCACCAGATCCGGCACGTGCTCGAGCACGTCCATCGTCGTGATCTCGTCGAACTGGCCCGCTTCGAGCCGCGTCAGGCCGTATTTGGGGCTGAAGAAGATCTGCTTCAAGCCTGCGGCGTGAGCGAGATCGCCGAGGATATCGGGCTGCCATTTCGGGTCGATGTCGATATTCAGGCGCTCCGGGTCGTAGGCCTTGCCGCTGCCCAGATTGATGCGACGGGGCAATGGCCGTGAAAGCTGCGCAAGCACCGCCGCAAGGATCGCGGCCTGATCGCGGCGGGCGAAAATTTCGAAGCCGCGCTGCTCCACCTCGCGACGCCGCACATCGTCCCTGGCGAGCGCGACACAGGTTTGCACGATCTCGCCATACGGCACCGCCACGAGCGCATCGCGCAAGTCGTCGTCGATTTCGGTTTCGGGCTCGCACTCGCTCACCACCGCCTTGCGGTTGGCGAGCAGAAACGAGGTGCGGATAACCTCGTGAATCTTGTCCTCGTAAAAGTGGACATTGAGCAGGATCTTGCTGCGCGCGATCCACTGGTCGCGCTCGACGCCGTAGACGCCCACCAGGTGCTGAACCACGAGGCCGGCTTCGCGCAGTGCATCCAGAATCTTGCTGCGTCGCTCGTTGATCGAGCCATAAGAGAGCACGTCCACGTCCTGCTGCGCGGCGGGCTCGATACAGGTGAGATTCGGGACATAGCCCGGTTTGAGCCGATAGACGTGGGGATTGCCGGTCAGCTCGCGGATACGCCCGATATTGGACGGCGAGTAATCCAGCACGACGTGACGACGCAACAACTCGATGTAGTGAGGGAATTTCGCGGGCCAGCCCGCCCTCATCTGCTCCAGATTCACGATGATGCAATTGCCGGGCAGTGTGGTGCCAGGGTTGAGCAGATGTCCGCCGAACACGAGGTTCACGCCCTCGCCCACGAGCAATTGATTGTCCGCGGCGTCGACCTGCGAGCCCAGCGCCGCAAAGGCCGCTCGCAGGGCGGACGCGTATTCGCGGAACGCAGCGGCATGCGCATAGCCCGCGGGCTGTATCGTGACGATGCGTACGCGCTCGAAGAGGCGTACCGGGGTGGCGTGCTGCTCCATCTCGAAATGCTCCGTGGTGCCCGGCTCGCTCGGGATCCGGTCGCGGAGTGCCACGATGAGCCGATCGCTCTGGAGCTGCGCCGGGAAGACTCAGCTAAGTCGCCGAGTATGCCAGTGCGATTTCTCGCGCCGAACGCTCACCAGGCGGTCCAGGACGCATCCGCTCATCTCATTGAGAAAAGCTTGTTTAAGCGCAACTGACTGCGCGACGAGCATGAAAGCCCAATGCGCCGTTCGCCAGTGAACGGCTCCGCCCGCCCCGACAATGGGACCTCAAAGTTTCTGCGCGATCGCCAGCGTAAAAATACGCGCCCAGCGCTTCGCCTCGCGCTCGTTCGGCATGGGCAACTGCCAAAGCGGCTTGCCCGCATCGGCCACGCTGAGGGCGACGTGCCAGCCGCTCGCGTCCTCCCCGGGCTGCGCGCCTTTCAGGTCCGCGAAGATATACGCGCCGTGCGTCTCGCCCAGTTTGACTTCACACAGCCGCTTGCCGGCCGCGAGCCGCGCCTCGCCCCACGCGCCCGCCACGCGATGGGTCCAGTCGCCCTCGCCGCGCAAGTTCGGCGCCACTTCGCGGCGGCGCTGCAGCCAGTTCGCAAGCAGCGTGGCAAGCGCGGCCACGACCACGGCTGCCACGCCAATGGCCACGTCCGTGCCAAAACGTGTGGCCAACGCCTGGAACGACCACACCGCGCCGTAGACGAGCGCGGCGAATACGATAAAGAGAACGAGAATAGGCATACGAAGACGGGGACCCGCGGGCGCTCATAGGCCGCGGGTGACCACCGGGAACGGGAAAAGCTGCACGATACCAGCACGCAACAGGCGCGGCCCCGCCGAAGCGGCCCACGTTTGCCGCATCGCAAGCGCCACTCACAAGCCCCGGCGCGCGGCACGCGACGTGCTACGCGCCGCCGGCGTCGCGTTTTACTGTTGCGGGTGCTGCGCGGCCCACTCCTTCACGGCGCGCAGCGTGTTCTCCACGTGCTTGTCGGGCGAGAGGCTCGTGTATTCGTAGATGATCTTGCCGTCCGGCGCGATCACATACGAAACGCGATTGGCCATGGCGTCGTGCATCGGCATCGACGCGTCGTAGGCCTTGATGATCTTCGAATCCTCGTCGGCGGCAACCGGGAACTTGCTGCGGCACTCGCTCACCGAGAACTTCGTGAGGGTGTCGATGTTGTCGTGCGAAACGCCGATCACGGTCGCGCCGTACTGCTTGTACTGGTCGACGGCTTCGGCAAAATCATGCGCCTCGATCGTGCAGCCCTTGGTGAACGCCGCCGGGTAGAAGTACAGCACCACTGGCCCCTTCTTGAGTTCGGCGGCGAGCGAGTAGGTATAGGTTTTGCCGCCCAGCGATGCCTGCGTCGTGAAATCGGGCGCGGGGTCGCCCGGCTTGAGCGTCGCCTGCGCGCTCAGGGCGAAGAACGCAAGTCCGGCGCACACGAGCGCCGCGGCCCCCGCCGCGTAATACCTCGGTTTCATGTCGGATGTCCTCGTATGACCTCGAATGCGTCGCCGGCGACCGGGCCAGCGCGGCGGCTCGAAGCGCGAGCGGCGAGGCATGGCACGACGGTCTGCGGCGCGGTCCCGCCGCGTCCGGCAACGGCCCTATTGGACCACACTCCGCCTGCGCACGCAGAACGGGCACCACAGCGCTGCGGCCGGGCACCCGCATGGCTGCATGACAATGAATTACTTACGCACGCCTTTCAGCCATCCGCATACGCCGAAAACCAGGCGCTCGCCCACAAATTGAGCTCGCCGAGCAATGCCGGCGTGAGCACCGCGAAACGCCCGCCCGCCTCGCTCACGAGCGCCTCGGCGAGACGGTCGTCGCCGCGCTCGCAGGCCTGCGCCACGCGCAGCAGCATGCCGAGCTCGCCACGCTGGCCGTCCACGGCCTCGCTGATCTCGCGCGCGAGGCCGAGCCGCTCGAGCGTGTGCGCGGGCGTCGAGCCCACCAGCACGTGCACGAGCGAGAAGATGCCCGTCATGAAGGCCGCGTCGGCGAACACGGCGTCGTTGGGCGCGAGGCTGCGCGCGGCCAGCTCCATGAAATGCGAGCGCGTGCCCGCGAGCTGCACGAGCGGGTCGCAGGCCCACGGCAGATCGCGGCCGCTCGCGTAGAGCAGCAGCTGCGCCCAGCGCGCGATCTGACGCGTGCCGGCCGCGAGCACGGCCTCGCGCAGCGACGAGATCGGCCGCCCCGGCGCATAGGCGCTCGAATTGACGAGCCGCAGCAACTGCACGACCACGCCCGGATGGCTGCGCAGCTCGCGCTCGAGCTCGGCCACGCCGACGTCGCTCGCCACCAGCGCGAGCAGGCGCACGAGTGCGAGGCGCGAGGCACGCACTCGTGGCGCGTGCAACATTTGCGGGCGCGCGAAGAAGTAGCCCTGGAACAGATCGAAGCCCAGGCCGCGCGCGTAGTCGAAGTCCTCGCTCGTCTCGACCTTTTCGGCGATCAGCGTCTTGCCCTCGGCGGCGATGGCCTCGACGAGCGCGGGCAGCGCGGCGCGCTCGGCCTGCAGCAGATCGACTTTGACGATGTCCGCATAGGGCAGCGCGCGGCGCAGGTTGTCGGTGAGCGCGCTCACGTCGTCGAAGGCGATGCGGTAGCCGTCGCGGCGCAGCTGCGCCAGGCGCTCGAGCACCGCCATGTCGAGGTGCACGTGCTCGAGCACCTCGAGCACGAAGCGGCCCGGCGGCAGCAGATGCACGATGTCGTCGAAGAGCAGCTCGCGGCTCATGTTCACGTAGCCGTGATGGCGCCCCAGCACGGTGGGCACGCCGAGCTGACCCATGGTGCGCGTGATCACCTGTGCGGTGGCGAGCGCGTCGTCGGTCACGTCGGCGCGGTTTTGCCCGCTGCCCCGAAACAGCAGCTCATACGCGTTGAGCGCGCCGCTACGGTCGAGGATAGGCTGACGCCCCAGATAGACAAACGGCTGGGAGCCAACGTGCGCACTGTGCGCGACAGGCTGATCGAATTGCGCTTGCGGGTGTGCACCGGCACCGCTGGCGTCTCGCGTGGCCGCGCGCACAGGCGGCGCGGACGGTGACGATGAATCGGACATGGCGGAAGATTCGAGCGGATGGGTTCGGTCTGGATGACTCGTTCGGGAAGCTCGTCTGGGAAATGCAGTTCGCATGCACAGCCCACGTGCGGCCGGCGCCACTTTAACCGAATCTGCGCGCGCCGGCATCGCCTTGTTCGGCTACCCAGGCGTCTCGCCCGTTTTTTTGCCGCGCAGCTAAAGATTTCGCGTATGGGGTCGATATCTCGGTCTGATGGGCGCGTCAAGCAGCAGCGCGTTTCGCCGCTGCCGCAACCCGGCGCGCGGCCCTGCCACGCTTTGCATGCAAGCCGCGCGCCCCACTCGACACGCCGACTAGTACTCAGGTTGCCAGCGACACACATGGAAGCGAACAGGATTACCGCGCCCCGCCCGGGCTGGCTACGCACGGTCTTGGACCGCCTGCGGCCACGCGCCGGGCGCACAGGCGAGCGGCACGACGCCCACCCCGGCGTCCCGCTCGCCTGTGCGGACGGTGCGCCGCCCTTGCCGAACGCACAGACCGTGCCCGCTTACGCGGCCGCCGGAGGCATGGGCCGCCCGTCCGGTGGCGAAGCCATCGGGTCCGACGCGCGTGCGCTCGCATTCGAACAGACGTGCGCCGCGGTGGATTTCCTCGTGCATGTCGACCGCAACCTGCGCTTTCTCTACGTCTCCGACGCGAGCCTGCGCTTTGCCGGCTATCACCGTGAATTCCTGCTTGGCGCGACGCTGCACGACCTCGTGGCGCCCGACGATCTCGCGCGCCTCGACGCGCTCTTCGCGCGCGCCCTCGCGAGCGGCGTAGTCGAAAAAGACACGATCGATCTCGTGAAGGCGCTCACCTACCCGCTCGCCGTCGAGCTGCGCGTGCAGTCGAGCACGTATGCGGGCGTGGACGGCTTCGCCGTAGCGGGCTTCGACGTCTCGGACTGGCAGCGCGTGCAGGGGCGCCTCACACATGCGCTCCATCACGATCCGCTCACGGGCCTGCCGAACCAGGCGGCGCTCGAGCCTGCGCTCGAACGCGCGCAGGCCGAAGCCGACCGGCACGGTACGCCCATCGCCCTGCTGCTGCTCGATCTCGACGACTATCAGCGCGTGAACCGCGCGCTCGGCTACGATGCCGGCGACGAGTTGCTGCGCGAAACCGCGCGGCGCCTCACGCACCTCACCCAGCAGGGCGAGCTGATCGCGCGCACGGGCAGCGACGAGTTCGCCATTCTGATCACGCCGCAATCCACGTCGCAATCCACGTCACAAGGCGTGCCGCCACGCGGCGGCGCGCCCATCGACGTGCGCGGCGCCGCCGAAGCGCTCGCGCGACGCCTGCTCACGTCGATCCTGCAGCCCTATTCGTTCCGCGACCAGCCCGTGCATCTCGCCGCGAGCATCGGCATCGCTTTCCATCCCGAGCAGCGCCCGGACTGCGGCGAAAGCGATGCGCAGCCCGAAAGCACCCCGCTTATCCGCCGCGCCGACCAGGCGCTGCAACAGGCCAAGGCCGCGGGCGGCAACACGCTGATGCTGCACGTGCCCGATGACGATCCGACCGACGCCCAGCGCCTGAAGCTCGAATCGGACCTGCACGACGGCGTGCGCAACGGCGAGTTCTCGCTGCACTTCCAGCCCATCACGAGCAGCTCGACGCGCGGCGTGGTCGGGGTCGAAGCGTTGATCCGCTGGCAACATCCATTGCACGGGCTCGTGCCGCCATCAACATTTATCCCGCTTGCGGAATCCGTCGGCCTGATTAATTATCTCGGCAACTGGGTTTTGCGGGCGGCCTGCATGCAGCTGACCCAATGGGACGAGCAAGGCATTGCCCTGCAGTACGTCGCCGTCAACGTCTCGCCGCAGCAGTTCCGCAATCCGCGTTTCAAGGAAAGCGTCGAAGAAGCGATCCGGCTCACCGGGATCGATCCGCGCCGGCTCGTCTTCGAGATCACCGAAAGCGTGCTGATGCAGGACCCGCAGCACGCGGTCACGCTGCTCGAGGAGCTCACGGGGCTCGGCATCCGCTTTGCCGTGGACGACTTCGGCACCGGGTATTCGAGCCTCGCGTATCTGCAGCGCTTTCCGCTTTCGAAACTGAAGATCGACCGCAGCTTCGTCGTGAACCTGCTCACCTCGCGCAACGATCAGGCGATCGTCAATGCCGTGGTGGGCCTCGCGCGCACGCTCGAGCTCGAACTCGTCGCCGAAGGCGTCGAGACCGAGGCGCAGCGCGAGCTGCTCACGAAGATGGGCTGCGATCACATTCAGGGATGGCTCGTCTGCAAGGCCCTGCCTTCGGAGGAGCTCTCGCAGCGTTTCGAGTCGCGCACCTTGCACGTCCACGGCGTGCATTGAACACGGCACCGATACACGCAGGGCATTAGCGAAATTGACATGGTTCAGATGGTAAAGGCAGTCCTGCTAGACCGGCTCTGGGCTCGTATGAACGAGCGCGGCGACTTCCCCATGCTGTCGCAATCGCTGCGCACGACCGTCGCCGCCATGACCAACGACGACTACGACTTCACCGCGCTCGTGAAGGTCGTGCTCTCGGACTTCGCGCTCACGCAGAAGGTGCTGCGGCTCGCCAACTCCGCCATGTACATGGCCTTCGGCGGCAACATCACGACCGTCACGCGCGCGCTGATGGTGCTCGGCATGGACGCGGTCGGCCATCTCGTGGTGGGCCTGAAGATCGTCGACCACTTTCACCACAGCGCGCCACGCCGCATCGACGCCAAGCTCGAACTGAACCGCACGATGCTCTCGGGCTGCGTCGCGCGCAAGCTGACCGAGCGTGGCGACCTGCGCGCGGGCGAAGAGGCCGTGGTCTGCACGCTGATGCGCCAGGTGGGCAAGCTGCTCGTGGTGTTCTACCTCGAGCCGGAGTGGGAGCAGATCCGCCGCGAATGCGAGCAAGGCACGAACGAAGACGATGCCTGCATCGACGTGCTCGGCGTGACCTTCACCGAAATCGGCCAGGACGCGGCCTCGCGCTGGCGCCTGCCCGAGACGATCCGTGAAGGCATGGGCGAATACGATCCGGCGGGGAACGAGTCGCGTCAGGTGCAATGGCTGCGCGCGATCACGAACTATTCGACCGAGGTGGCGCGCGTGCTCACCACCACGGGCTTGACCGACGAAGCGCGCGAAGAGCACATCTCGGACCTCGCGCATTATTACGGACGCGCGCTCTCCACCGATCCGGACGCGCTCGTGCAGATGAGCCTCGCGCTCGCCAACGAAGAAGCCGACGATGGCGTGATGCGCGAGATCGTCGAGTTGCGCGCGAACGCCGACGCCATCGCGCGCGAAGCGCTCGACCCCGAGGCGCGCATTGCCGCGGGTGTGGAAGACCTGCGGGCGCTGCCCGCCGGGAGCCCGCTCTCCACGGCGCTCACGCTCGCCACCGAGACCGTGCTGGCCGGCCTCGGCTTTGCGCGCACGCTCGTGTTCGTGCGGCGCGGCGCGAACATGTTCGAGGCGCAGCGCGGCTTCGGCCCCCAGGTCGGGGACAATCTGGAGAAGCTGGCGTTCAGCGCGGCGTTCCAGCCCGACGTGTTCCATCTCGCGATTGCAAACTCGGTGGGCATCTTCATCGAAAACGCGCGGGACCCGAAAATGCTCGCACGTCTGCCGGCCTGGTACCGCGCACGCCTCGACGATGCGCGCGCGTTCGTGCTGCTGCCGGTGGCCCACCCTGGCGAGCCGCCCGTGGCGCTGCTCTATGGCGACTGGCTGCTGAGCCAGGAGCCGCGCCGCATCCTGCAGAAGGAAATGAGCGCGCTGAACGAGCTCGCGCACGAGCTGGCGCGGTTCTTCGTCGCGAGTCCCGTGAAGGCGTAAGCGTCTTCAGTCACTGCAAGTCCCATCGGTCGCCAGGTCGCTCGGGTCACTCCTGTACCTCCAGTTCCGCCAGTGCGCGGCCTCACTCGCCTGCCCAGGCCCATCCCGCCAGAACCTCAGTCCTCGATGCGCTCCAACCCCTCGGCATCGGCGTTACGCTCGGCCGTGCCGGCCCACTCCGCCGCCGTGAGCGCAAGCGCCGCCAGCGCCCCCGCATCGAGCGGCACGAGCGTGGCGCACGCCGCATCCACGGCCGCCCAGTCGGCGTGCTCCAGCGCCTCGCTCACGCCAAGCAGGCGGCCCAGCACGCCTTCGCGGCGCGCGATGGCCGCGCGGATCGGCTTGGCGAGCCTGAGCATTTCGAGCGTCTGATCGAGCGGTCCGCCGAACACCGCATCGACGAACGAGAACACGCCCGCGAGAAACGCCGCGTCCTGCTCGTCGCGGCCGGCTTGAGGCAACTGGCTCGCTGCGAGCTCCATGAAGCGCGCGCGCGTGGCCGCGAGCTGCAGCAACGGATCGTCTTCGAGCGAGATCTTGCGGCCGTCCGCGTACAGCAATAGCTGCGTCCAGCGCGTGATGCGGTTGGTGCCCGTCGCGTTGATCGCCTCGCGCAGCGTGCTCACCTTGCGCCCGAGACCGAAGCTGCTCGAGTTCGCGAGCCGCATCAGATGCATCACGAGCACGGGATTGAGCTTCAACTCCGCTTCGAGCTGCATCACGGTGGGCTCCGAGGCCAGCAGCTGCAGCAGGCTCAGCAACGCCTGGCGGGGCGCGCTCGTACGACGCGCCCCGCCCTGCGGCTTCGCGAAGTAGTAGCCCTGGAAGCGGTCGAAGCCCAGCGCGTATGCGCGCTCGTATTCGGCGGGCGTTTCGATGTTCAGCGCCACGAGGATCTTGCCCGCCGCCTTGAGCACGCTCGCGAACTTCGGCAGCAGCGCAGGCGCAATGCCGCGCGGATCGAGCTTGACGGCGTCCGCATAGGGCAGCAGCTTCGCGAACGACTCGTCGGCTTTCGTGACGTGGTCGAGCGCGAAACGATAGCGCTTGCCGTGCAGCTTGACGAGCCGCGCGATCACGTCGGGATCGGCGCCGATGCCTGGCGGCAGCTCGAGGATCACGCGATCGGCGGGCACGCGCAGCAGCACGTCGTCGAACAATAGCTCGCGCGTCAGGCCGAGCCACGCTGGATGTCCGGTCAGCGCCGCGCGCAGCGTGGGCGTGCCGAACGCTTCGATCAGCGCCTGGTTTTGTGCCCCGCTCTGCGCCGCGCCGTCACTCGACGGGGCTTCACCGGCATGGGTCTCGGCGTGTTGGTCGAAGCCTTCGCGCACCACGACGCGCGGCAGTGTCTCGAACGCGCAGAGCATGCCGTCGCGATCGAGCAGCGGCACACGCGCGAAATAAACCTGATAGGGATTGGCCGGCGGTTCGGTCGAAGTTTCGTCTATCCGATTGCTGCCTTCGCCGCCGGACATGCGTGGCCGGTCTGCGGCATTGAAGCTCATGGGTCCCCCGCGAAGCGCCTCGCTTTGCGCGGGCGCCTGGTCGTATGGTCTCTCGTGCGGCTCGTTCTTGCTTTCTTGCTTGTTCTTGCTTGTTCTTGCTTCTTGTTGCTCGCCGTTCGCACGGCCAGTGCGGTCGCTGAGGCGCTCTCTTTGCCGATCGATTTTATCCTGGCCGATAGGTCGCGCATATGAAGCATGCACGCGGCTCAAATAAAAAATGCCGGCGGGGCAACGCCCTCGCCGGCATTCGCGGCGGGACTCCCCCCGCCGCTCACCCATGTGCGTGTTTGCGCGTTTACTTGAGCACGACCTTCACGTCGAAGTACTTCGCGGCGATCTTGTCGATCGTGCCGTCGGCCTTGAGCTCCTTGAGCGCGCCGTTGAGCGCGGCCTTGAGCGCCGCGTCGTTCTTGCGCACGCCGTAGCCCACGCCCTCGCCGAGCAGCTTCGCGTCGACGACCTGCGGACCCGCGAACGCGAAGCCCGCGCCCTGCGGCTTGTTCAGGAAGCCCTTCGATGCGGCCTCGGCGTCCTGGAAGGCAGCGTCGAGACGGCCCGAGGCGAGGTCGGCGTAGATCTGGTCCTGGGTTTGATACGGCACGACGTCGACGCCCGCGGGCGCCCACTTGGCCTTCGCGTAGGTTTCCTGGATCGTGCCCTGGAGCACGCCCACGTGCTTGCCCTTGAGCGATTCCGGCGTGGGCAGCAGCGGGCTGCCCTTCTTCGCGATCATCTGGTTGGGGATCGCGTAGATCGGATCGGTGAAATCGATGGCCTGGCGGCGCTGATCCGTGATCGTCATGTCCGAGTTGATGGCGTTGAACTTGCGCGCCTGCAGCGCCGGAATCAGGCCGTCGAACGAGTTCTCCACCCACACGCACTTCGCCTTGAGCTTCGCGCAGACCGCGTTGCCGACGTCGATGTCGAAGCCCTGCAGCTCGCCCGTGGGTGACTTCGATTCGAACGGCGCGTACGACGCCTCGACGCCGAAGCGGATTTCCTTGATATCGGCGGCGTGGGCCGCGCCCGCGGCCACGGTGAAGGCCGCGCAGAGCGTGAAAGTGGCCAGCTTGTTCCAGTTCATGTTCATCAGTGTCTCAGTCCAGTCGAATTACAGCGCGCTTCAGAGGTCCTACGGCGCGCTTCGGCGCAGGATCGCTGCGCCAAAGAGTGGCGGTTCAAACGGGCACATCGTCTATGACGCACCGCAGCAACCGCGAGGCCGCGATTGTACCGCGCCCCGTACAAGCGGCCGGAAAACGCGTCCTGGCGGGGGTTTTCGCGCGGCACGCGGAGCTCGGTGCGAGCTTCGCGGCCGCGCGCGGTCAGGCAATTCAGCCAAGCGAGGCGAGCGTTTCAGCGGTCGTATCGACCACGAGCAAGCCCGCTCGCAAGCCCGGCTTGACGGTGGGATTCGGAAACACGATGCGCTCTTCGTCGTGTGCGACGACGTAGCGATACGTGCCGTCCTCCGCCAGCACCGTGCCACGCGCGAACGGCGTGAAGTTCGGCACGTCGGCGGCTACGTGCAGCGCGAAGGCATCGCTTTGCTTCGTAATCTGGCCGATCACCGTGAAGACGCGCGGCATCGGTTCGTCCTCCGCGGCCTGCGCGCCCGAAACGAGCCTGCGCACCGCCGCGTCGGCCGGCGCAAACCGCGCGAGATCGTTTTGCCCGAACGGCTGCACCTTGCCGAGCTCGAGCGTGCACGCGAGCGCGCCGCAAGCATCGGCCGTGAACGACGAGTACGTGGCGCCCTTCTCCGTATGGATCAGGACGGCGGCGATGCGCGCGTCGGCGAGCCAGTCGAACATCGCGCGCGAGGGCGCGTCGCCGGTATAAGGCAGCAGCGCGAACTGCTCGAACGCCGAGGCGCGGATCGCCGTGTGCATGTCGAGGTGCCAGCGCGCGCCGGGCACCGCGGGCGCATCGGCGAAGAAACGCTGCGCCGCCGTTTCGAGCACGACAGCGCGCGGCGCCTCGCGGCTTTGCGGCACGCGCGCGTGGCGGCCGCCGAACAGACGGTTGAGGTCGTCGTCTTCGTAGCGCGTGGCGGCGCGCATCGCCGCCACGTTGCCGAGCACGACCAGCAAGCGGCATGCGAGCGCGAGACGCCCCGCCGCGAGATCGGCCACCATCTGCGAAAGCAGCTCGATGGGCGCGGTCTCGTCGCCGTGCACGCCTGCCGAGAGCAGCACGCTCTTGAGCGTCTCGGCCCGCGCGCCACCGGTGTACTCGGGCTCGAGTTGCAGCACGCCTTCGTCGAGCCACTGCCAGCGCACCGCACCGTACGCACAACTGCCCTGCGCTTGCGCCTCGCTGGTCGGCCGCTGGCCTTTCAGCGTCGTGGCGAGAAAATCGGCGAGGCATTCGGGCATGGCCGCCCCTGCCGCGTGCAAGGACCCGACCGGCTCAGCGCTGGAAGTCATAGAGCGACCCCAGGCCGAGGATCTGCGTGAGTTCGTCGAGCGCCGTGCGCGACTCCACCAGCAGCGCCGGATCGGTGAGATCCTGGGGCGCGAGGCGGTCGCGATAGTGCTTCGCGATCCACGCATCGAGGCGTGCGAACAGCGCATCGTTCATCCACACGCCCGGCGCCACCGCCGCACGCTCAGCCTCGCTCAGCACCACGCGCAAGCGCAGGCACGCCGGACCGCCGCCGTTCTTCATGCTCTCGCGCAAGTCGAACACGAGCACCTCGTCGATGGGGCCGCTCTTCGCGGCCAGCTCGTCGAGATAGCTCGCCACGCGCGGATTTTCGCGGCATTCCTGCGGCACGACGAGAATCTGCTTGCCGTCGGCGCGGCTCAGGAGCTGGCTGTTGAACAGATACGACGAGACCGCGTCCGCCACACTCACCTGGGCGTCGGGCACTTCGATCACGTCGAACGGCGCGCGGTGCGCCTCGAGCTTCCCGCGCAGCTCGTCGTAGACGTTCTTCTGGTCGACGAATGCGCGCTCGTGGCAAAACAGCGTGCTGCGGTTGCCCACGGCGATCACGTCGTTATGGAACACGCCCGCGTCGATCACCTCGGGGCTCTGCTGCGCGAACACCGTCATGTCGTCGGTGAGGCCATGGCGCTGTGCGATCGCGCGGCTCGCCTCGAAGGTCTGGCGCGCCGGGAAGCGCTTGGGCTCCGGCCCGCGGCGGTACTCGCTGCGGCCATAGACGAAGAACTCCACGCCGCGATCGCCGTATTGCGCGCAAAAGCGCGTGTGATTCGCTGCGCCTTCGTCGCCGAGCGCGGGTGTGCCGGGCAGCGCGTCGTGCACCACGAAGTGCGACGGGTCCGCGAAGATCGTGCCGAGTGTGCGGCGCGTGTACTCGTGCTCGATCGCGCGATGCAGCTTGCTGCACAGGTTCGCGGGCGTGAAGTGCACGCGGCGCTCGGGCGTGTCGGCCGAAGGGCTCACGGTGGCCGCGTTGGCGGTCCACATCGCCGAGGCGGAGCTCGCAGCCGCGAGCAGCTCGGGTGCGTCCTTCGCGGCGCGCGCGATGGCGTCGGCGTCCTTGCCTGTGAAGCCCAGCTCGCGCAACAGGCGAATCGAGGGGCGCTCCTGCGGCGGCAGCACGCCCTGCGCGAAGCCGAGGTCGGCGAGGCGCTTCATCTTGCGCAAGCCCTGTTGCGCGGCGGCGCGCGGGTTCGCGACCGACTTCTCGTTGTTCTGCGAGGCGACGTTGCCGAACGAGAGGCCGGCGTAGTTGTGCGTGGGGCCGACGAGTCCGTCGAAGTTGGCTTCCAGGGTGCCCGCGAGCGCCGCTGCGGAAGCCGTTGCATGGTTAGTCATCGTCGATCCTCAGAATTGAAGGCCCGGCGAGACGCTCGCGGGCATGGTCAGCTGTGCGCTCTCGACCGAGGCCATCGGCCAGGCGCAGTAGTCGGCGGCGTAGAACGCGCTCGGACGGTGGTTGCCGGAGCGGCCCGGGCCGCCGAAGGGCGCGCCGCTCGAGGCGCCGTTGGTGGGCCGGTTCCAGTTCACGATGCCCGCGCGGATCTCGCGCGAGAAGCGCTGCCAGAGCGCGGCGTCGTCGGCAAGCAGGCCCGCCGAGAGACCGTAGGCCGTGTTGTTGGCCTGCGCGATGGCGTCGTCGAAACCGTTGTAGCGGATGATTTGCGCGAGCGGCCCGAAATGCTCTTCGTCGGGCAGGTCGGCCACATTCGTCACGTCGAGGATGCCCGGCGTCACGAAGCCGAGCGCGGGGTCGCGCTGCTCCATGCGCAAGAGCGCCTGCGCGCCGCGTTCGAGCAGTTGGGCCTGCGACTGGATCAGCTTCGCCGCCGCGCGCGCCGAGATCACGGCGCCCATGAACGGCTGCGGCTCGGCGTTGTATTCGCCCACCGCGATGCGCGAGGACACTTCGACGAAGCGCTCGATGAAGCGGTCGCCGAACGCGCCTGTCGGCACGAGGATGCGGCGCGCGCAGGTGCAGCGCTGCCCCGCCGAGAGAAACGCCGACTGGATCGCGTGATGCACGGCGGCGTCGATATCCTCCACAGGCGCGACGACGAGCGGGTTGTTGCCGCCCATCTCCAGCGCGAGCACGATCTCGGGGCGGCCACCGAACTGGCGATGCAGCAGCGTGCCGGTATCCGAGCTGCCCGTGAAGAACAGGCCGTCGATCTGCCGATGGTTCGCCAGCGCGATGCCCGTGTCGCGCTCGCCCTGCACGAGATTGAGCACGCCCGCGGGCAGCCCCGCCTCGCGCCAGATCTCGACCGTTGCGCGCGCAACGTCAGGCGCCAGCTCCGAAGGCTTGAACACGACCGCGTTGCCCGCGATCAGTGCCGGCACGATGTGGCCGTTGGGCAGATGGCCCGGGAAGTTGTACGGCCCGAACACGGCCACCACGCCGTGCGGGCGATGCCGCAGCACGGCCGTGCCGTCGGCCATTTCGCTGCGCTTCTCGCCGGTGCGCTCGCCATAGGCAGTGATCGAGATCGCCACCTTGGCGGCCATCGAAGCGGCCTCGGTGCGCGCTTCCCAGAGCGGCTTGCCGGTCTCGCGGCCGATCGCCTGCGCGAGTGGCTCCTTGCGCTCGGTGACGAGCGCCGCGAAGCGCCTGACGATCTCGCAGCGTGCCTCGAACGGCGTCTGCGACCACTCGACGAAGGCGCGGCGCGCGGCGCTCACGGCGCGGTCCACATCCTCGGCGCTCGCGGCATTGCCGCTCCACACGGTCTCGCCCGTGCCCGGATTGTGCGAAGCGAATGCGGGGCCGCTAGCCGCGCACCATTGCCCATCGATGAAAAGCTCGTTCATGGTCATCCTTGTCTTTCTGCGTGGCGTTTCAGCCCCGCCCTTAACCTTGCCGCGGTTTGTGCGCCGCGCTCAGCACGCGCACCGGCTCGCCCTCTGCGACGTTCAGCGCCGCCGCTTCCTGCGCGCTCAGCGTGAACACGCCGTCGTGCACGACGCCCGGGGCAAAGCCCACGCGGAAGTCGGTCAGCGACGTGTTCGACACGAGCGAGCGCACGCCCTCTTGCGCCTCCTGCGTACCGATACGCACGGGCACCACCACGCTCTCGCGCGCCGTGCGCAAGTCGGAGGTATGGCATTCGAGCACGGGGCCCGCGTCGAAGATGTCGACGTGATTCTCGTAGCGCAGCCCTTCGGCTTCGAGCATGCGGCGCGCCGGCACCGTGTCGGCGTGCGTGAGGCCCACGCAGGCCTGCGCGTCCTCGGGCAGCAACTCGACGTACACTGGAAAGCGCGGCATCAGCTCGGCGAGAAACGCCTTGCGGCCATGCGAGCTCAGGTAGTCGGCCGCGTTGAAGTCAATTTGATAGAAGTGCGAACCGACCGCACGCCAGAACGGCGACGTGCCTTCCGCATCGAAATGCCCGCGCAATTCGGCGCAGATGCGCTCCGGAAAGCGCTCGCGGAACTGGGCGATGAACATGAAGCGCGAGCGCGAGAGCAGGCCGCCCATGCCGCCCGTGCGATAGCGCGGCGAGAGGAACAGCGAGCACACCTCGGCATAGCCCGTGAGGTCGTGCGAGATGTTCAGCGCGCGCATGCGCGTCCAGATGCCGAGGTCCTGGCTCGCGTGCACGACCGTGCTCACGCGATAGTTGTAGAACGGCTGCTGCAGGCCCACGGCGGTTTCGATGCCGCACACGCCGGCCACGTCGCCGGTCGCGGTATCTTCCATCACGAAGAAGTAGCCCGCCTCGCCCTGCGAGGCCTCGCCCGCCAGCGTGCGGCGCGTGCGCTCGATGCGCGCCGCCAGCGCCTCGCGGTCGGGCTTGAAGGTAGTGAGGCCGGGGCCGGTTTCCTGGGCGAGCGCGACGAGCGCGTCCACATCGCCCGTCTGCACGACGCGTACCACGATCATTGCGCTTCTCCCATCGATTCGTCCTCGTTTTGCGACGTTTCCCGATACAGCGGCGCGCAGCGCACCGCTTCGCCATCCTGCACATTGAGCGCCGCGCGCGTAGCCGCGTCGAGCGGCGCCGAAGCCGGCACGTGTGCGCCATGGCGCGCGGCATTCGCGGCTTCGACCGCTTCGGGCAGCGTCGCCAGCGCGCAGCGGAACTCGCCGCCATGCTGGCTCGCGACGAGATACTTCGCGCCCTGCGCCGCGCTTGCGCTCTCGCGCACCGTGCGCGTCTCATTGCCCGACACCGACGACGTGCGATCGACCTGTGCGGTCATCACGGGGCCCGCGTCGAAGATATCGACGTAGCGGTCCGTCTCGAAGCCTTCTTCCAGATGAATCTCGTAGGCGAGCAACGCGCTCGGGTCCGGCTCGCCCAGCACGCGCTGCGCGGACTCGGGCAACAGCGGCACGTAAAGCGGATACGCAGGCATCACTTCGGCGATGAAGGTGCGGCTGCGGCCGCCCGACACCATTTCGATGTCCTTGAAATCGCGGCCGAAGAACTTGCGCCCCACCGCTTCCCAGAACGGCGAGACACCCGCGTCGTCGGTCACGCCGAGTAGCAGCGAGAACACCTCGGGCGTGAAGCGGCGCCGGTTCATCGCCACGTACATCATGCGGGCGCGCGACATCAGATGCGCGGCCGCGTCGCCACGCAGCGACGGGTCGATGTAGAAGCCCGCGAGCCGGCTCTTGCCCGTGAGCTCGTGCGACATGGTGAGCGCGTGAATCTTGCGGTTCACGTGCAGCTCGCGCGAGGCGTGAATCAGCGCGTCGTTGCGAAACGCGTAGAACGGCTCCGAATAGCCCGCGGCCGCCACGATGCTCGAGGTGCCGACGAGCTTGCCCGTCGCCGAGTCTTCGAGCACGAAGAGATAGAACTCCTCGCCGGGGAAATCCACCTGGGCGCGAAACGAGTCCTCAGAAAGCGCGATGCGCGCTTCCAGCGCCGCGCGGTCGTGCGGCAGCGAGTGCAGCACGGGCTGCGCGGTGCGGGCCATGTGGGCGATCGCATCGAGATCGGAGAGCCTTGCGGGGCGAACGAATAGCATCGTCGGTCCTGTGTCGAGTGGGGCGTGCCGGGATTTCAGCGCGCGCCGATCACATCTTCGAAGGCCTTCTCGAGGCGCGCGAAGCCCTCGTTCAGGTCCGCTTCGGGAATGATGAGCGACGGCGCGAAGCGCAGCACGTCGGGGCCGGCGATCAGCATCATCACGCCGCGGTTCGCAGCCGCCGCGTTGAAGTCCTTCGCGCGGCCGGCAAAGCGTGCGTTCAGCTCGGCGCCGATCAGGAGGCCCTTGCCGCGCACTTCCGTGAACACGTCGAAGCGCTCGTTCAGATGCGCGAGCTTCGCGCGGATCGCCTCGCCGCGCGCGCGCACGCCAGCGAGCAGTGCCGGGTCGCTCACGAGCTCGACCACCTTGTCGGCGATCGCCGCGCCCAGCGGGTTGCCGCCGTAGGTCGTGCCGTGCACGCCCACCTTGAAGTGCGCCGCGATCGCTTCGGTCGTGAGCATCGCGCCAATCGGAAAGCCGTTGCCGAGCGCCTTGGCGGTGGTGAGGATGTCCGGCGTCACACCCGTGTCCTCGTACGCGTAGAAGGTGCCGGTGCGGCCCACGCCCGTTTGCACTTCGTCGAAAATCAACAGTGCGTTGTGCGCGTCGCAGGCCTCGCGCAGCGCTTGCAGGAAGGCCGGATCGGCGGGAATCACGCCGCCCTCGCCCTGCACGGGCTCGACGATCACGGCGCAGGTCTGCGCACCGATCGCGCGCTTGGCCGCTTCGATGTCGTTGTACGGCAGGTGCACGATGCCGGCGGGCACCGGGCCGAAGCCTTCCGAATACTTCGGCTGGCCGCCCACGCTCACCGTGAAGAAGGTGCGGCCATGGAACGACTGCGTGAACGAGATGATCTCGGTCTTCTGCTCGCCATGGCGCTCGAACGCGACGCGGCGCGCGAGCTTGAGCGCGGCCTCGTTGGCCTCGGCGCCCGAGTTCGCGAAGAACGCGCGCTCGGCGAACGTGAGGGCTTCGAGCCTGCGCGCGAGGCGCAGCACCGGCTCATTGGTGTAACCGTTGCCGATGTGCCAGAGCTTGCCGCCCTGCTCGTGCAGCACGCGCAGCAGTTCGGGATTGGCGTGGCCGAGCGAGGTCACGGCGATGCCGCACGCGAAGTCGATATAGTCGCGGCCCTCGGTGTCCCATACGCGCGAGCCCTCGCCACGGTCGGGGACGAACGGCGCGGGCGAAAAGCACGGCACCATCACTTCGTCGAAGGTCTTGCGGCTCACAGTCTGGTCGTTCATGGCGAATCCTCTTGGGCTCAAATTGGGGTTCTGGCTTCGGGCTGCGCGCGTCTGTTGCGGCGCAGCGCCCTTTGCGGCAATAGCTTTGCATGGGACGGGACTAAGCGCTAAAGCGCCAAGTCCCTTCGACACAGAAGCAGTGTAGGCAACCGTGCGGTAATCGTCTTGCGTAACCGCGACGTGTTTTTTCGTCGGAACCTGAATGCGGGTGCGATCAGACAAAAGCAGGTACAAGCAGGCAGAAGCAGGCGCCATCCGGCACCGGGGGCCGCGCTCAGTCAGCGCTCATCCGGGATCAGTCCCGCTCCGGCGGCTCCACGAGCGCGCCCGCGCGCGGCTCCTGCACCGCGCCTGCCGCGCCGCCATGCTGGCGCTCGATCCAGTTGCGGCGGTCCTCGCGCGGCGTCACGCCGAAGCGCTCGCGATAGGCGTTGGAAAAATGCGCCGCCGACGAAAACCCGCACGCGAGGCTGATCTGCACCACCGACTTGCTGGTGCGCTGCAATTGCGAGCGCGCCTTCGCGAGGCGCAGGCCCAGGTAGTACTTCGACGGCATCGCGTTCAGGTACTGCCGGAACAGCCGCTCGAGCTGCCGCCGCGAGACGCCCACATGGCCGGCGATTTCGTCGGTCGTGAGCGGATCTTCGATATTCGCCTCCATCAGCATGAGCGCGTCGTTCAGGCGCGGATGGCGCTCGCCGGGCGCGGTCACGAACGGAATGCGCTGACGCTCGTCGCCGCTCCTGAGCGTGCTGGCGCCCAGCGCGTCGGCGATGCGGTCCACCAGCTCCGGGCCATGCTCGCGGCCGATCATCGCGAGCATGAAATCGAGCGTGGCCTGGCCGCCCGAGCAGGTCGCGCGGTCGCGGTCGATCTCATAGATGTGCTGCGTGACGATGGTGCGCTCGAACTGCTCGGAGAACTGCTGATAGGTCTCCCAGTTCACGGCGACGCGATAGCCCTGCAGCTGGCCCGCCATCGCGAGCCACCAGATGCCATGGTGGATGCCGGTCACGAGCGGCGTGCGCTGCCCCACGCGCGCGAGACTCGCGAGAAAGAGGCGGTAATCGGCGAACTGCTGATAACGCTCGGTCACGACGATGAGCCAGTCGCACGAGAGCGCGTCGCCGAACGCGCAGTCGGCGGGCCATTGCGCGCCGCCCGAGAGCGGCACGGGCCGGCCGTTCCACGAGCACATCTGCCAACGGTAGAGCGCGCGGCCGTCGATCTCGTTGGCGAGATTGAGCGCGTCGACGATGGGGCCCACGCCCGACATCGAGACCGGCGGCAAGGCGACGATCGCGACCTGAGTAGTGCGGGACACCGCGGGTGACACTTTCTGGCGCCCCGCTTACTTGAGGCTGCCCGAGAGGAACTGGCGCAGCCGCTCGCTTTTCGGATTGCCGAGCACGTCGGCGGGCGCGCCCTGCTCCTCGGTGCGGCCCTGATGCAGGAACATCACATGATTGGAGACGTTGCGCGCGAAACCCATTTCGTGCGTGACGACGATCATGGTGCGGCCTTCCTCGGCGAGCTTCTGCATCACCTTGAGCACTTCGCCCACGAGCTCGGGGTCGAGCGCGGAGGTGGGCTCGTCGAACAGCATCACGTCGGGGTTCATCGCGAGCGCGCGCGCAATGGCCACGCGCTGCTGCTGGCCGCCCGAGAGGTGCGAGGGATACTGCTTCTCCACGCGCGGCGCGAGACCGACCTTCTCCAGATACGCACGCGCACGCTCCTCGGCTTCCTTGCGCGGCACGCCGAGCACGTGAATGGGCGCCTCGATCACGTTCTCGATCACATTCATGTGCGACCAGAGATTGAAGTGCTGAAACACCATCGCGAGCTTGGTGCGGATGCGCTGGAGCTGCTTGTGGTCGGCCACGTCGAGGTCGCCGTTGCGGCCCGCCTTGGTGCGCACGGCCTCGCCGTCCACCACGATCTCGCCCGCGTTCGGCTTCTCGAGGAAATTGATGCAGCGCAGGAACGTGCTCTTGCCCGAGCCGCTCGCGCCGATGATGCTGATCACGTCGCCCTTCTTCGCGTCGAGCGAGACGCCCTTGAGCACTTCGTTGTCGCCGTAGCGCTTGTGGATGTCACGCGCAATCAGCTTGCTATCGGAGGATTGCGCCGGGGTTTGCGTCGCACGCGGGGTCGTTTGCATCGTCTGAGCCAAGATGGTCTCCCAAAAATTATCGCGTACGCACGGCGAGGTGGCCGAGCCAGCGTTTCTCCGCGCGGCGGAACGCAGCCACCAGCACGAACGATACCGCACAGTAGATCAGCGCCGCGAGCCCGAACGACTCGAACGAGCGGTACGTGGCCGAGTTGGCGTCGCGCGCGACCTTGAGGATGTCGGGCACCGTCGCGGTGAAGGCCACCGTCGTCGCGTGCAGCATCAGGATCACTTCGTTACTGTACAGCGGCAGCGCGCGGCGCAGCGCCGAAGGCAGGACCACGCGCCAGTACATCGTGAACGGGCTCATGCCATAGGCGCGCGCCGCTTCCACTTCGCCGTGCGAAGTCGAGCGAATCGCGCCCGCGAAAATCTCCGTCGTGTAAGCGCAGGTATTGAGCGCGAACGCGAGGACCGCGCAGTTCAGGCCGCTGCGGAAAAACGCGTCGAGCAGCGGCTCGGCGCGAATGAAGGCGAGACTGTACACGCCCGTGTAGATCAGCAGCAACTGCACGTAGAGCGGCGTGCCGCGGAACACGTAGGTGTAGAAGCGCACCGGCATCGAGAGCCAGCGCCGGCTCGAGACGCGCGCGACCGCGAGCGGCACCGCGCACACGAAGCCGAACGCCACGGAGATCACGAGCAGCCAGAGCGTCATCGCGAGGCCGGACACATGCTCGCCGTCCCAGTAGAGGAACGCGCGGCCGAATTGCTGGATGATTTCGTTCATCGGTTCGGGCTCCGCAGACTCACAGTTGCGCGTGGCGCACGCCCGCGGAATAGCGGCGTTCGAGCCAGATCAGCGCGAAGTTGGAAATGGTGGTGATCGCGAGATAGATGAGCGCCGCGACCACGAGGAAGAAGAACAGGTTGAAGGTGCTGCGGCCCGCGTCCTGGGCGGCCTTCACGACGTCGGCGAGGCCGATGATCGAGACCAGCGCCGTCGCCTTCACGAGCACCTGCCAGTTGTTGCCGATGCCGGGCAGCGCGAAGCGCATCATCTGCGGAAACAGGATGCGGGCGAACACGCGTGCGCCGCTCATGCCGTAGGCGTAGCCCGCTTCGAGCTGGCCGCGCGGCACCGAGAGAAACGCGCCGCGGAACGTCTCCGTGAAGTACGCGCCGTAAATGAAGCCGAGCGTGAGGACGCCCGCGACGAACGGGTCGATGTCGATCTGCGCCATGCCGAGCGCGTCGGTGGCCTCGTTTACGCCGATCTGGATGCTGTAGAAGAGCAGCAGCATCAGCACGAGGTCGGGCACCGAGCGGATCAGCGTGGTGTAGGCCGTCGCGCAGGCCGCGAGCGGACGGTTGAACGAGAGCTTCGCCGCCGCCCCCACGAGGCCGAGCAGCACGGCCACGCCGAGCGAGAGCAGCGAAAGTTCGATCGTCTGGATCGTGCCGGCGAGCAGCACCGGGCCAAAGCCGTAGAGCATCACGCGCGTCTCCGTGAAGATGTTTGTCGACGCCCCGGGCGTTGCCGCGGGCGCTGTTTGGAAGATGTGCGCGGATGGTCGCAGCGCAAAATAGATTGCTCAAACGCGCACGCCGCGAATGCTGCAACGCAACATCCGCGTGCTTCGCACGCCTGGCTGGCGTTTTGGCCCGCGCCGTCAAGGGCGCGATGATTTTGAAAGCCGAAAAGACAACGGCCGGCCAAGCGGGGCGTTTTCACAAGTTTCGGGTCGCTTTTTCGATAGAAGCGGCGGACCGCCGGAAATGGACGCGTTGACACAAGCCTGACCGATGGGTAGCCTTAACGTGTATCTACATGTTGATACGCCGTTTGGCAGACTGGCGGCGCACCCAAGGAGAAGGACAATGGCCATTCAGACCCTCAAGCGTTGGGGAAACAGCCTTGCGGTACGTATCCCGGCGAGCGCCGCAGCCAGGCTGGCGCTCACTGAAGGACAGGAGATCGAAGTGGAAGTCGAAGACGGCGTGCTAACGGTCCGCGCTCATACCGCCATACGGCGCTTCTCGCGCGAGCGCTATTTGCGCCAGTTGCACGAGAGCCGGCTCGAGCAGCAGCCGCTCATCGACTTTGGCGCACCGCAGGGCTTCGAATTCGGCGGGCCCGATGACCCAGCGCGTTTTGACCTTTGGTAAAGACGCATGAAGAACGGAACACCAGACGCAGGCGATATTGTTTGGCTGAATGTCGGTCCGAGCGTGGGCAATGAGCAGAACGGCTTTCGCCCGGCCCTCGTCATCACGGACGCCGAATTCAACGAACTCACGAGCCGCTTCATCGGGCTGCCGATCACCAGCTCCATTCACGGCTGGGAATCGGAAATCCCGATCAGCGGCCTCAGCAAACCCTGTGTCGCCATGGCCGACCAGATCACGACGCTTTCGTTGACGGGGAGAATCTGGCGCCACAGGGGCGAGCGCGCGACGCAAGACGAGCTGAGCGCGGCCAAATTTGCCATCGCCGGGATTCTCAATCTTTGATCGAAGGGCGCCGTCGGGCGCCATTCGCCACAGCACGCGGCGGCGCGCCCTACTCAATACCCAACTGCGCCTTGATCGCGGGCAGCATGTACTGCACGGCTGCGCGCCCTTCCGCAATGGCCGGCGCGGCGCGATGAAAGTCGAAGATCCCCATGCCGCCCAGGCGCGGCTGGATCAGCACGTCGGCAGGCTCGCCCGCCAGCCGGCTGCGCGTGATGCGCACCTGCATGATGTCGATGCTCTGGGCAATCGAGCTGAGCAGCGATGGCACGCGCGCACTGGGCGGCGGCGCGACGCGCACATCCGACCCGCCCAGCGCGCCCGGCCCCGAGGGCTGCAGCCATTGCGGAAAGGGCTTGCCATTGCGGCGCAGCAGCGGTGCGGGTTGCGCGGGGTCCGCGCCCGGCAGCGAGCCGGCTTGCGCGTCTGATTGCGCTTCGAGCGGCAATTCCGGCTCCGCGCCATTCGCAGCCTGCGCCGCCGCGACGGGCGCCTCGACCGGCGTTTCGCGCGGCACGGTATCGATCGTGCCCCCCAGGTCTCGGCCATTGAGGATGTCGTGATTGAGGTCGATGGCGATCACCGTGTCGGCGCGCATCGCCCGCGCTGCCGAGACGGGCACAGGGTTGCTGAGCCCGCCGTCGACGAGCCATACGCCGTCATGCCAGATCGGCGTGAAGAGGCCCGGAATCGCGATGGAAGCGCGCACCGCGTCCACCACGCCCCCCTCGCGTAGCCAGACCTCGCGGCCCGTGTCGAGCTCGGTGGCCACGGCCGTGAACGGCATCGCCAGCTCGTCGATCACGCGCCCGTTGAACTGTTTCGCGAACAGGTCGATCACCTTGCGCCCGCCCAGCAGGCCGCCGGAAAAGCGCAAGTCGAGCAGACGCACCACCGTCTGCCAGGTGAGCCTGCCGACCCAGTCCTCGAGCCAGTCGAGATCGCCATTCGCGTAGACGGCGCCCACCAGCGCGCCGATCGAGGTGCCGCACACCACGTCGGGCTTGATGCCCGCCTCTTCGAGTGCGCGTATCGCGCCGATATGGGCCCAGCCGCGCGCCGCCCCGCCGCCCAGCACGAGCCCAACACGCTGCGCACGCCGACGATGCATCACCATGCGCACCTCCCGCGTCCGCCGGTAATTTCCAGTAGTTTGCCCAGCAAATTCAATGCCCTATGTCCGTTGCGCAACATCTGCCCGTATTCACTCACGCCTTTTCGCGCCCATCAATGCCCGCGAATCACGTCGGAACGCGAGGTTGTCGAGACCCGGCCGTCCGGCCCGAAGTGCACGTTGAAATACGCCTCCTGGGTGACGCCGCCCTCGAACCATTTCCAGCTCCACACCGTCTCCTTCTTGAGCCGGTAGACGGCCACCTGGCCGGGCTTGCCGAGCAGGCGCCGCACGTCGTCCTGGCTCTCGCCGATGTACACCTTCGCGAAATTCTCCGCGGTGAGCACCTGCGTGATAGCCACGAGCCGTCCATCCGGGCCGATGTCGACCATGTAGGTCTTGAGCCCCTGCGGGCCGCGCGGATATTCGAGCCGCCGCGAGCCGTCCTCGAACACACGCTCGGTCTCGGGCTTGCCCATCTGCTCGCGCACCTGCTCGAGCGTCGAAACGCCCGGCGTCAGGCCCTTGAGCAGCAGCACGTCGGGTTTCACCGAATCGAAGAAGGCCTTGAACGTCTGCCGCAGGGCGTCGAGCATGGAGTCGATCTGGCGGTCGTCGCAGCCCGAGAGCGTGAGCGCCGCCAGTGCGGCGCACGCCACGGCAAGCGAGCGCGTGGATGAGAATGTGAGCGGCATGTCATAGCTGGACAGTGGCTGGAGCTCGCCAGGCGTCACCAACGCTATCGCTGACGCGGCGCGTCCCGCGCACGCTCAGCCCCTGGCTCAGCGTGCGCTTACAACCCACAATGTACCGTCAATGGGGCTGGTCGTGGCGTTCCACATGCTTCGGATGCGGCGCCCGCACCGCTCGCGCGGGCGCGGCAGCCATGGCGGGCCGCGCTTCGCCGGCAGCGGCGCGACGCTTGCCGTCGCGCAGCGAGCGGCGCGTGCGCACGATCTCGGCGGCCTGCCAGGAAAGCAGCGCAAGCACGCCGAACACCACCTCGCGCATGCGCTTGACGAGTGCGAGCGAGAACGCCACGTCCTGGCTTACGCCGAACAACTGCGCGAGCAGCACCACGGCGACTTCCTGGACGCCCAGGCCCGCCGGCACCATGAAGGCCGCGTGGCGCACGGCCTGGGTGATGGCCTCGATCGCGAGCGCCTCGCCCACCGTGACCGGATGGCCGAGCAGCGCGAGCGCCCACCACGTCTCGAAGGCGCCGAGCATATAGCCGCCAAGCTGCCAGAAGAACGCGCGGAACATGAGGCCGGTGCGTGACATGAGCCGGTCGAGGTCGGTATCGAGCTGCTGGCCGTCGATGCCCATCATCAGCGAATTGCCGGTGCCGAGCAGGCGCGCGGCCCAGCGCTCGATCGCATGGAACACCCCGCCACGACGCAGCAGAACGACCGCGAGCACGGGCAGCGGCGCAGTCAGGAGCAGCGCGAGCACGATGGTGATGAGGGTGCGCAGCGAGCCGCCGTCGCCCGTCGCCGCCACGATCAGGACCACGCCGAGCGCCGAGAAAGCGTATTGCACGGCGATCGTCACGAACACCTCGACGATCACCGAGGCCGTGACCTGGCTCGCGTCGCCTGCGCTGCGCAGCTTCCAGCGCGCCAGCCGCACGCCGACGATCTCCCCGCCCACGCCCACCGAGGGCAGCAGACGGTTGACGGCCTCGCGCACGGTCGCGATCCACCAGAGGAAACTGAGCGGCGCGCGCTTGTCGAGCAAGAGGCGCCACGCGTGCGCATCGAGCAGCAGCGGCAGCGCGTGGAACGGCACGAGCCAGAGGAGCACCGGACCCGCCGTGCCGATCACGCGCAGCACGTCGCTCGCACCGTCGTGCACGACCAGCCCGATCAGGATGGCGATCCCGACCGGCAGGCCCAGCCATTGAAGCCACTTCATGATGTTGCCTGCGCCTTGGTCGCGAGCGTGCTTGCGTCGCCGGAGGTCGAGGCCCTGGCCTTGTCGCCGAAAAACACATCGGTGAAGCCGCCGTGGCGCACGCCGGTGCGCTTCAGGGCCTCGGCCACGCGCGGCGAAATCAGCGCACCGAGTTCGTCGGCATGGCGATACGTGCGCATCGACGGCGTGATCGGCCCTTCGCCTGCCGCCGGCGCTTCGGCCGGATGGCAATAGATCTCGCCCACACCCTGCGCCGGCAGATGCGCGAGCGCTTCGAGCAGCACCGCCTCGTCCATCGCACCCGTCTTTGCAATGCCCACGACGTAATCGTTATGCGCAACGCCCGCGCGCGCAAGACGTGCGCGCACGAGCGCGAGCCAGGGCTTGAGCGCAAACGGCGCACCCGCCTCGAGCGGCAGGCGCATCGCGCGCAAGCCGTACTCGCGGCCGATCGAGAGAATCAGCGCAAGCACCGTGGGATGCAGATGGAAATGCTTGTGCGTGTTCACGTGATCGAGCGCGAGCCCGGTCGCCGCAAACGCCTCGAACTGCGCGCGGATCTCTTTGGCGAGCTGCGCGCGCACGTGCGGCAAAAAGAAGAAACGCACGCCGTCGCGCACCATGTTGTCGCCGAAGCGGCCGGCCGCGTCGACGAGCGCCGGAATCTGCGTGCGCGGCAGCATCGCGGCGCCGTCGGCCAGCACGAGGTGCAGGCCCACGCGCAGGTTCGGCAAGCGGCGCGCGCGCGCCACCGCGTCCGCGGCGGCGGGTGCCGCAACCATCAGGCTCGCGGCGTTGAGCACGCCATCGCGATGCGCACGTTCGACCGCCGCGTTGACCCGCTCGTGCAAGCCGAAGTCGTCGGCGGTGAAGATCAGCGCGCGGCCACCGCTGCCGTCTCGCCCAGTGTTCGCGACATGGGCGGCGGCGTCCGCGCGCGGCGTATCCACGCCGGACGTACCCACGCCGGACACATCCATCATGCCTCGTGGGCGCGCAGGAAGCGGAAGAACTCCACGCCTTCGCGCAGACGGCGCTTCATCATGTCCCAGCTCGTGAGCATTTCGCGCACGATTTCCCAGATCTTCGACGGGCGGAAATAGAACTGGCGATAGAACTGCTCGAGGTGGTGATAGATCTCCTCGCGCGGCAGGTTCGGATAACCGATCGCCGCGAGCTGCACGCCTTCCTTGCTCACGAGGTTGATGGTCTTGTTCTCTTCCATCCAGCCGTTTTCGACGGCCTGCTTGTAGAGCGTCGTGCCCGGATAAGGCGCGGCGAGCGAGACCTGGATCGTGTGCGGATTGATTTCCTTCGCGTACTCGATCGTCTTCTTGATGGTTTCCTGCGTCTCGCCCGGCAGGCCGAGAATGAAGGTGCCGTGGATCTTGATGCCGAGCTTCTTGCAGTCGGCGCTGAAGCGGCGCGCGAAGTCCGTGCGCACGCCCTTCTTGATGTTCACGAGGATCTGGTCGTCGCCGGACTCGAAGCCCACCAGCAGCAGACGCAGGCCGTTTTCCTTCAGGACCTTGAGCGTCTTGTACGGCACGTTCGCCTTCGCGTTGCACGACCACGTGATGCCGAGCTTGCCGAGACCGCGCGCGATCGCTTCGGCGCGCGGCAGGTCGTCGGTGAAGGTGTCGTCGTCGAACATCAGTTCCTTGACTTCCGGCATGTTGTCGCGGATCCACTTCGCTTCCTCGAGCACGTTCTCGACCGAGCGCGTGCGGTAGCGGTGGCCGCTGACCGTCTGCGGCCACAGGCAGAAGGTGCAGCGCGACTTGCAGCCGCGGCCCGTATAGATCGAGACGTACGGGTAGTTCAGATAGCCGATGAAGTAATTGTCGATCTTCAGGTCGCGCTTGTAGATGGGCGCGACGAACGGCAGCTCGTCCATGTTCTCGAGGATCGGGCGTGCTTCGTTGTGCTCGATCGAGCCGTCCTTGGCGCGCCACGAGAGACCCTTGATCTCCGGGAACGGCTTGCCTTCGGCGATTTCCTTGCAGGTGTAGTCGAATTCTTCGCGGCAGACGAAATCGATCGCTTCGGTCGCCGTGAGCGAGTTGTGCGGATCGACCATCACCTTCGCGCCGACCATGCCGACGATCAGCGACGGCTTGCGCTTTTTCAGGTCCTCGGCGAAGAGCGCGTCGGTCGGGAACGACGGCGTGCTCGTGTGGATGATCACGAGGTCATAGTCCATCGCGATCTTGAGCGTTTCTTCGACGCCGATGCCGTCGGCGGGTGCATCGAGCACGCGGCTGCCCGGCACGAGGGCCGCGGGCTGCGCGAGCCAGGTCGGATACCAGAACGAGCGGATCTCGCGCTTCGCCTGGTAGCGCGAGCCTGCGCCACCATCGAAGCCGTCATAGGACGGGGCCTGCAAAAACAGCGTTTTCATGAGATGAGTGCTCCGGCAGCCCTTTTTGTTAATGGGGCATGAATGAACAATTGCGCGCGCGCCGGCTTGAGCCGGCGCTGCACGCGACATATTAATTTCGCGCCCGGGTTTCACGCCCCCGGGGCGCTTCGGTCTGACGCATGGGCCATATCAACGGCCTTCCGATACCTCGACGGCCGCCCGGCGCGGCGCGGCGCTCACACGCGCTTCGCCGCCGGCGCGCGGCATTCCAGCCATGTCGGCCGGCGCGAGCGCGTCGGGGTTCGCAACGGCCACGCGCACGCCACGCCAGATGACGTGCGAGCCGAATGCGGCGGCCAGCCACTGCAGCAGCAAAAGCGTGTCGCGCAGCGGGACCAGCGGTAAATCGCGCCAGAACTCCCGCAGGCTCGAACTGCCGCGCGCATGCAGCGCCAACCGCGCGATGATACCGCCAACCGTGCTCGTGCCGAGCACGGCCAACGCGAGGCGCGTCCCGGCACCGGGCGCAGCGGCAAGCGCGCCGGACGAAATCAGCCAGTACGCGAGCGCGCCGAGCACGAGCCACGGCGAGGTAAAAGTAATAAATAGCGACGCGAAACCGGCCGGATTGACCGAGCGGATCGTGCGCAGCCAGCGCGTCTCACGCAGCCACAGTGTGCGGAACGTCGGCTCGATCACGTCGGTGGCAACCACCACGGGAGCCAGCACGGTGGCAAGGCCATGATCGCGCGCGTAGCGGGCCAACTGATAATCGTCGGCAAGACAATCCTTGAGCGATTCGAAGCCGCCGATGCGCTCGAGCGTGCTGCGCGAGAGCGCAAGCGTCGCGCCGAAGCCGAACGCGCGCGAGCCCGTGGAATGCGCGACACGCACCGAAGGCGCGAACCACTCGTTGATGAACAGTGCGCCCACGCGCGGCCAGAAGCCGCCGACGCTACGTGCGCTGTACAGGCAGGTGACCACGCCCACTTGCGGGTCGGCGAGCGGCGCGGTGACGATCTCGAGATAGTCGGGCTCGACGGCGATGTCGCTGTCGGCGACGATCAGCACGTCGTGGCGCGCATGCGCCGCCATGTTGATGAGATTGCTCACCTTCAGGTTGCTGCCGTACACGCGCGAGTCGATCACGAGCGTGATGTCATGGCCCGGGTAAGCGGCCTGCAGCCGGCGCACGACCGCGATGGCCGGATCCTTCGACGAGGACACGCCGAAGATCAGTTGATAGCGCGGGTGGTGCTGCTCGCAGAAGGTGGCGAGATTCTCGTACAGACGCGGCTCCGCCCCGCACAGCGGCTTGAGCACGCTCACCGGCAGCGGCGCGCGGGCGCGCGCGCGCCGCGCCGCCGCGCGCACCTGTGCGGCGGAGCCAAGACGCGGCATGGTCAACGCGGCGCTAATGGCGTAGAAAGTAACCGCGCCACACAACGCGATCACGAGCCACCACGCCGACGGAGACAGGAAATCAAGCAGGACCGTCATGCCACGATGCCTCGCATGTCGCAGGGGTAACGCCGCCCGTTGCGGCCGAAGGCGCCGGCCCACACGCAGCCTGCGCGCGCGGCGGCCCCGAAACCGGAGCCGACGTGCCGCGATGCCGTCGCGGCGCAACCGCACCGCGCGCCGGCCAGCTCAAGCGTGTCGCCTGCCACCATTTGCCCTACCCCAAATATCACAAAAAATTACAAGCGCATCGTAGCCGCGCCGCATATTCGCCGCCATCAACGTAACAGTCGGCTACACTTTTTTTGATGCCAAGCGAATCAACAGAGGAATCGATTGAGTGCTGCCGGAAGACAAGGCCGCATCGCACTGCTTGTGCCCTGATTCAAAGGCGAAATTTTAGCAGCAACCTCCGCGCACCGCTCCCGCGCCCCCCGCAAAAATGCTTCTCATGCTTGCAAAAGCAACGATCCTTTCATGATGTTCACGTCGAGCTTCCAGAATTATTCAAATCGAAAAATATTTGGTAAACGTATCGAAACACCTCGTTAACAACATTGAATCGCGATTGTGTAGCGCTGGCATGAATATATTTATAAACAAGAATCATTCGGATTCAATCGAGAATAAATCGAGCCGCGCCTGAAACCACTTGAGGCGCATGGATTCCCTGAGGCGTCCAGCACGATCCGGAGCGCTTTGGCACAATGGCCCGCACCTTGCGTCTGCCTTGCAGCCGCCCCGCCGCCCGCGCGGCGTATCCGGGGCCAGGCTCGCGCGGCCGCGCCTCATGAACTCCGGAACGCCACCCGCCCATGATTCCTTTTTCCGTCCTCGATCTCTCGCCGGTGCCTGCCGGCTCGAACGCCGGCGCCGCGCTGCGCAACACGCTCGACCTCGCGCAGCATGCCGAGCGCTGGGGCTACCACCGCTACTGGCTCGCCGAGCACCACAACATGACGGGCATCGCCAGCGCGGCCACCTCGGTCGTGATCGGCCATGTGGCCGGCGGTACGCGCACGATCCGCGTGGGCTCGGGCGGCATCATGCTGCCCAACCACGCGCCGCTCTTGATTGCCGAGCAGTTCGGCACGCTCGAAGCGCTCTATCCGGGCCGCATCGACCTGGGCCTCGGGCGCGCGCCCGGCACGGACCAGACCACGGCGCGCGCGCTGCGCCGCGACCTGCAGGCAAGCGCCGATGCCTTCCCCGACGACGTGGCCGAGCTGCAACGGCTCTTCGCCGAGCCCGTCGAGGGCCAGCGCGTGCGCGCGGTACCTGGTGCCGGGCTGCACGTGCCGCTCTATATCCTCGGCTCGAGCCTGTTCGGCGCGCAGCTGGCCGCGGCGATGGGCCTGCCCTTCGCATTCGCCTCGCACTTCGCGCCGGACCACCTGCTGAGCGCGCTGCGCGTCTATCGCTCGCAGTTCCGGCCGTCGGCCAAGCTCGCGAAGCCCCATGCGATGGTGGGCGTGAATGTGTTCGCCGCCGAAAGCGACGACGAAGCGCGCCTGCTGTTCACCTCAGTGCAGCAGCAGTTCGTGAATCTGCGGCGCGGCACGCCGGGGCAGTTGCCGCCGCCGGTGGCGCAAATCGCGGCCAGTGAATTCGAGCTTGCGGGCGTCGCGCATTCGCTCGCGTGCTCGGTGGTGGGCGACCGGGAAACGGTGCGCGCGGGACTCGCCTCCGTGATCGAGCAGACTGGCGCGGACGAGCTCATCGTCACCGCGCAGATCTACGATCACGCCAAGCGACTGCGCTCGTTCGAGATCGCAGCGGAAGTGCGCGCGGAGATGGCCGCTCGCTGAAGGCGTTGGCGTGATATCAGCAGAGGAGTCGCCTGGCACGCGACTCCTTCAGTCTCCCCTCGTGACGCCATGACATGGCCGTCACGCAGGTTCCGCGTCACAATAATTCGACGCCAGAGCAGCAGCAAGTTCCGGCAGGTGGTCGCCGGCCTTCGCGTGAACATGACTCGGATGAGGCAGCATCACATCCGCGCTCAGCGCCTCGTCGACCGCCCGATCGAGCTGCTCCAGCAAATCCGCAATCAACGTCTGCCGCCTGCGAAATTCAGCACGCCGCTTAGACGGCACCTCGCTGATGTCGCGGTGGAATGGGCGAAGCGGCAGCACGAACCGCCCATCGACCTCGAGCCCGCCCAGCTCACGCCAGAAGCCGTCATAGTCCGCGTCAAACCGGACCGCCGTTGCGGCGGAAACGTGCGTCTTCTTCGTCACGCCAGCGAGCGTGTCCATCCTGGCCATCCTGCAGAGTTTACTGACGGCTTCCATCACAGCGGCCTTCGGTCGTAAGCCATGGCATGCGCGCGTAGCCTCGCGCACACGCTCCCGGTCCGCGCCGGCCGGCCCTTGCAGCCCCCCGATCAGCGCGCTCCGCTTGCCTGATTCGGCATGCCTTTCGAAGCTGATGGTTGCCCACGCAAGATCGACGCGCTCGAACACATCGCGCCAGGCGACGGTAAGCAACCCCTCGCGCCAGCAGCGTACCGGCTCGCTCACGACGAGCGCATACCTGCCACTCGATGCCAACGTCACGTGCTCCGATTTCAGGTAGAGCCGGCGCACCAGAGCTTCACCCAACAGCTCCCGCACGACTCGAAAATGACCGCACAGCAACTCGGCACGCTCGCGCGCACGCATATCGGCCTGGGCAAAGCAATGAAAGGGGCGTTCGAGAAAGCGCCGGTTGCGGGCTGCAATATCCGCGAGCAGAGCGTTCGTTGTCAGTGCCTTCAACCAGATGCGGGCTGCAAAGGGGTTGAGCAGCGCGTACATCAGCACGCGGACCCGCCGGAAGAGGTCATGGGGCGTTCGTCCAGGAATCGACCTGGACAGCAGGTGGCGAACTTCAGAGATTGACATCAATAGCCGCGATCGGTTTTGCACGTTCATGAAGGTCCAGGCACGCAGGCAGCGGCGACCAGTGCGCGAGTCGCTGCCTGCGAACTTGTAATGAGGAGGCTGACTTGAAGAAAATTCGGGAGAAGCCTGAAGAAAGTGCCCGGTCACGTCGCACACGGGACGTCGTCTAACGCGACAGCGCTTCAATTCGGAACGCCAGTGCACGCGAATGCCGACACAGCATGGGCAGATCAAACTGCCCGCGCAGATGTGTCGGACTCCTTATCGCCTGCGGCGGGCCTGAGCACTGGTGTTCGACAAGCGCCATCAGGCGCGAGCATGTACCAGCCCTTCGGACAGCTCATGCGAGCGTTCCTGCGACGATTTGACGGGCTCTAATTATTACAAAATATTACAAACGCAATAAAATATTACCGCATATTCCATTGGCCGCCTAGCGCCGACCGAAGCATCGCAAGTTTTATATTTGAAAACGGGGCGTGTGATGGCCGGCTGCAGCCTTTCGGCAAGCGGCCTCCACGGAAATTTCGGTGTCGGGACAGAAAGCCTCTCGAACGCTCAGCGGTTCGCCGGCGCCTCTGCCAGCCAGTCCAGCAGCGCCTTATGAAACGCCTGCGGGTCCTGCATCTGCGGCGCATGGCCGAGGTCCGGAAATTCAACCAGGGTCGCGTGAGGAATTGCCTTCGCGGCCGCGCGGCCAAGCTCCGGGTAATGGCCGAGCTTCGCGCGCACCTCGGCGGGCGCTAAATCCTTGCCGATCGCGGTGGTGTCCTTCTGACCGATCAGCAACAGCGTCGGCATGCGCAACTGGCCGAATTCATAAACCACCGGCTGCGTGTAGATCATGTCGTAAAGCAGCGCCGAATCCCAGGCAACCTGCTGCTTGCCCGGCCCCCGGTACATGCCGGCCAGCATCTGCACCCACGGCTCGTAGCGCTCGCTCCAGTGACCCGCGTAGTAGGTCGACTGCTCATAGTTGCGTATCCCGTCGGCGCTCGTCTTCAGTTCCCGTGCGTACCAGTCGTCCACGGAGATCGAGGGCACGCCCTTCGCTTTCCAGTCCTCGAGCCCGATCGGGTTCACGAGCACCAGCTGCTCCGTCTCGCGCGGATACATCAGGCCATAGCGCACCCCGAGCATGCCGCCCGTCGAATGACCGATGATCGTCGCGTGCTCGACGCCCAGCGACGCGAGCAGCGCGTGCGTGTTGCGTGCGAGCTGCTGGAAGCTGAACTGGTACGCGGCAGGCTTGCTCGATTTACAGAACCCGACCTGGTCGGGCGCGATCACGCGATAGCCGGCATCGGCGAGTTGAGTAATGGTCTCGCCCCATGTGGCGGCGCAAAAGTTCTTGCCGTGCAGCAGGACCGCCGTGCGGCCGTTGGGCTTCTGCGGATGCACGTCCATATACGCCATGTGCAGCGTCTGCCCTTGCGACGTGAAGGTGAACTCGTGCACCGGCTGCGGGTATTCGAAGCCCTGCAGCTCGGGACCATAGGCGGGACCGTCGGACGGCGTGCTTGCGGCAGACGCGCTGGCTGCGGAAGGCGCGTTCGCGCCACTCCCGGCGGCGCAGGCGACAAGAGCGAATGCGGCGGCGCAACAGGCGGCGATGGTGGAAAGCTTGCGTATCGAGAGCATGGGCAATGTCGTCATGAGTGGCGTGACCTCGCGCAACGCTAGTCCCTCAAGGCGCAGCCTGAGCGACGGCGAAACGTCAGCGATTCTATCCGCCATGCGCGCCGCATGCGGGCAGCGCAGCAACATGCGATGCGCGCGACGCTCCGCGAACCGTCTGGGCAAGCGTCTTGCCGCTCTCGCGCAGGCGCCACTCACCGCCGCCTTGTGCAGCGAATTCGCGCGACGCGGCATTCGGTGCTAGAACATTCATTGCGCGGTCACAAAAGCGGCGCCGGCGGCCGACAGGCGACATGCAAACGGCACTCAGGCATGACCGCCTGCACGCCGGCGCGGGCCGGCCTGCAAGGCGCGAACTGTGCGGCCCGACCTCGGCGGCCCCACAAGAGCACCTCCGGCACACGAGCCGGCGGACGCGGACCTGGCGACACCCCGGGGGCACAACAAGGAGGAGACGATCATGGAAACTCCGGCAAGCCTCAACGATCTGCAGCGCACCACGCTCGCGATCGTGCTCGCGGGCGGACGCGGCACGCGTCTCGGTCCGCTCACCAACAAGCGCGTCAAGCCGGCGGTCTACTTCGGCGGCAAGTACCGCATCATCGACTTCGCGCTCTCGAACTGCCTGAATTCGGGCATCCGCCGCATTGCCGTCGTCACGCAGTACAAGGCGCATTCGCTGTTGCGCCACATGCAGCGCGGCTGGGGCTTCCTGCGCGGCGAATTCAACGAGTTCGTCGACTTGTGGCCCGCGCAGCAGCGCGTGGAAGGCGCGCACTGGTATCGCGGCACCGCCGACGCCGTCTACCAGAATCTCGACATCATCCGCTCGATCTCGCCGAAGTACGTGATCGTGCTGGCCGGCGACCACATCTACAAGATGGATTACACGCGCATGGTGGCCGACCACGCCGCGAGCGGCGCCGATTGCACCGTGGGCTGCATCGAGGTGCCGCGTCTGGACGCGCGCGCCTTCGGTGTGATGGCCGTGGACGAGTCGCGCCGCGTGACCGGTTTCGTCGAGAAGCCCGACGACCCGCCCGCGATGCCGGGCCGCCCCGACATCGCGCTCGCGAGCATGGGCATCTACGTGTTCGATACGGCCTATCTCTTCAAGCAGCTCGAGGAGAACATCTCGCGCAGCGCCACCGACCACGACTTCGGCAAGGACATCATTCCGCGCGTGGTCACCGAAGGCCATGCGATCGCGCACCCGTTCAGCCTGTCGTGCGTCTCGTCCGATCCGAAGGCCGAGCCCTACTGGCGCGACGTGGGCACCATCGACGCCTACTGGTCCGCCAATCTCGACCTCGCCTCGACGATTCCCGCACTCGACCTCTACGACCGCAACTGGCCTATCTGGACCTACCAGGAGCAACTGCCGCCCGCCAAGTTCGTGCGCGACCTGAACGGCCTGCAAGGCTCGGGCACGAACCTGATCGTCTGCGGCGGCAGCGTGATCTCGGGCTCGCAGATTTCGCGCTCGGTGCTCTCGTCGAATGTGGTCGTGAAGTCGTTCTGCAACATTGCCGAGGCAGTCTTGTTGCCGGAGGTGACGGTGGGCGCGAGCTGCCGGCTGCGTCGGGTGGTGGTGGACCGCGGCTGCACGATCCCCGACGGCACCGTGATCGGCGAAGATCCCGCGCTCGATGGCGAGCGCTTCTACCGGACCGAGAACGGCATCGTGCTGGTGACCGGCGAGATGCTGAAGAAGCTCGGGCGCGGGAGCTGAAGCGCCGGGCAATAGCCGAAGAACCGCGCGAGCGCGCAAAGGACCCCAGACCGATGACGATCCGCGTCCTGCATGTAGCCAGCGAACTCTATCCGCTGCTGAAGACCGGCGGCCTTGCCGACGTCACCGCCGCCCTGCCCGTCGCGCTGATCGAGCAAGGCGCCGATGCGCGCGTCCTGCTGCCGGGCTTCGCGAGCGTGGCCGCGGGCCTCGCCGATCTGCGGCCCATCGCGCGCCTCTCGCGCACCTTCGGCGCGCCCGAGGCGTCGCTCGAGCTGGGCCATCTGCCGGGCAACGGCCTCCCCGTCTACATGATCCGCGCCGACACGCTCTACGCGCGCCCAGGCAACCCCTATCTCGATGCCGAGCAAGTGCCCTACGGCGACAATGCCCAGCGCTTCGCGCTGCTCGGCTGGGCGGCCGCGCAGCTCGCCGGGCACGCCGACCCCGACTGGGCGCCGCGCATCGTGCACGCGCACGACTGGCATGCCGGCCTCGCGAGCGCCTACCTGCGCGCCGCCGCGAGGGCGCGCGGCCATGCCGGCCCGCAAGCCGGCCCGCAGTCCGCCGCCCTGCACACGCGCTCCGTCTTCACGATTCATAACCTCGCCTATCAGGGCATCTTCCCGGCCCAGCAATTCGACATGCTGGGCCTGCCCGCCGACTTCTTCGACATGCACGGCGTCGAGTTCTACGGTCAGCTTTCGTTTCTGAAAGCAGGCCTGTATTTCGCCGACAAAATCACGACGGTGAGCCCGACCTATGCACGCGAAATCCAGACCGTCGCCCAGGGCTGCGGACTCGAAGCGCTGCTCAAGGGCCGTGCGCACGATCTCGTGGGCATCCTGAACGGCGTGGACTACGCGATCTGGAACCCGGCTCATGACGATGCCATCGCCACGCATTATTCGGCCGCGCACATGGGCGGCAAGCTGCGCTGCAAGACGGCGCTGCAGGCGCGCCTCGGCCTCGCGCAGCGGCACGACGCGCCGCTGTTCGGCGTGGTGAGCCGCCTCACCGAGCAAAAGGGCCTCGACCTGCTGCTCGGCGCGCTGCCCGAGATCGTCGGGCGCGGCGGCCAGCTCGTCGTGCTCGGCACCGGCGATGCGAGCCTCGAACAGGGCTTCGCGCGCGCGGCGCAGCAGCATCCCGATGCCGTGGCCGTCGAGCTCGGCTTCGACGAAACGCTCGCGCACGCGATCGTCGCGGGCGCCGACGTGATGGTGGTGCCCTCGCGTTTCGAGCCGTGCGGGCTCACGCAGCTCTACGCGCTCGCCTATGGCGCGCTGCCGCTCGTGCACCGCGTGGGCGGCCTCGCCGACACCGTGGTCGACGCCTCGCTCGAGAATCTCGCCGACGGGCTCGCCACCGGCTTCGTATTCGAGCGCTTCGAGCCCGACGCGCTCGCGGCCGCGATCCGCCGCGCCTTCGCGCTCCATGCGCGCGGCCACGACTGGCGCGAGACGCGCGCGCACGGCATGCAGCAGGACTTCGGCTGGGCCGCGTCGGCGCAACGCTACATGGCGCTCTATCGCGAGCTGGCCTGAGGCATGCAATCGAGGGCGTACGGGCCGGGACATGCCGCCCCATAGCGCCGGCACTTCGCAGGACGATCCACGGCCGTCGAGACAACGCGACGGCTGAACGCAACACTGCGCACACGCGGCCATCGACTGGGCGCAAAGAATTCGGTTATCGTTGCTGCACCGCGCGAAATTTCGCGCCCCCCACAGACCGCCCATGAAAAACGTCTTGAGCATCCAGTCACACGTGGTGTTCGGCCATGCGGGCAACAGCGCCGCTGTGTTCCCGATGCGCCGCCTCGGCGTGAACGTGTGGCCGCTCAATACCGTGCAGTTCTCGAACCACACGCAGTACGGCCACTGGAGCGGCAGTGCGATCGACGCCGAGCAGATGGTGGAGCTCGTCGAAGGCATCGGCGCGATCGGCGTGCTGCCGCGCTGCGATGCGGTGCTCTCGGGCTACCTGGGCGCGCCCGAGCAGGCGCAAGCGGTGATCGAAATCGTGCGAGCGGTGAAGGCCGCCAACCCGCAGGCGCGCTACTTCTGCGACCCGGTGATGGGCTCGGTCAACGACAACGGCAATGGCTGCAAGGTCGAGCCCGGCATCCAGGAGTTTCTCGTCCGGCACATGCCCGAAGTGGCCGACGCGCTGATGCCGAATCACAGCGAGCTGCAACGGCTCGTCGGCCGCGAGATCGAGACCGCCGAAGAAGCCGTCGACGCTTGCCGCGAACTGCTGCAGCGCGGGCCCAAGCTCGTGCTCGTGAAGCATCTGCTCGACCGCAACAGCCCGGCGGACACCTTCAACATGCTCATCGTGAGCGAGCGCGAGGCGTGGCTCGGCCAGCGCCCGCTCTATCACTTCGCGCGTCAGCCCGTGGGCGTGGGCGACATCACGAGCGCGATCTTCGTCGCGCGCCTGATGAACGGCGACGCGCTGCGCCCCGCCTTCGAGCACACGCTCGCCGCCGTGAACGCGGTCGTGAAGACCACCTACGACGCGGGGCGCTACGAACTGGAGATCGTCGCGGCGCAGGACCAGATCGCGCGCCCGCGCGAATGGTTCGACGCCTGGGCCATCGACATGGCCTGAGTGCGTGGCCTCGGCTGACTGCATGAACTGACTGCATGAGCTGCCTGCATGAGCTGACTGCGTGGCCGCGCGTCCTATAATGCGAGCCACATGCGCGATGCGCATTTCAGCATCTGGGCGCGAGGCCCACCGTTAGTGAAGAGATTGACCGATGTCCCACCCTATCCGCAGCGAACAGGAAGAGTATTTCGAGCAGTTGTGCCTTGCCGTCGACGCCGGCGAGACGCACGAGCAGGAAGCGATCGAATACTTCGAAGAGCAAAGCCATGAAGCCGATTTCGACGCCGCGCAATGGCTCGACATCGCGCTCTACCATGCGCCCGAAGTGGCGCGCGGCATCATCGACCTCGTCGACGAGGAAGACCGCCAGCGCAGCGACATCGCGCAGACCATCGCCGACAACCTCGACATCGCCTATGGCGATGAAGACTGCGAGCGCTTCGAGGCCATCGTGCGCCTCGCGCTGGCCAATGGCGTGCCGGTCGATCTGGACGTCGTGCTCGATGGCTGCAACCGCGCCCTCGACGACCTCGAAGGCTGGGCGAACGAAGACACCATGGCGCCGCTCGTGCGCCTGCGCGAAACGCTTCTTGCGATGCAATCGGGATGAGACCGCGCCACACGCCCCGCCGCTCGCCGCACCACCTGCCGTATCCCACTCCAAACCGGCCGGCGCGGGGCGCCACCCTGGTCGCCATCGCGCTCGGCGCGCTTTCGTGCGTGCTCGCCGTAACGCCCGGCGGCGCGGTGCGCGCAGCGGCGCCCAGCGCGGCCGGGCCGCTCATCGTGCGGATTGGCTTTGTCGCGCCCCTGAGCGGCGATTACGCGGACTACGGCCGCGACCTGCAACACGGCGTGCAGCTCGCCCTCGACGAAGCCAACGCGCAAGGCGTGAAGATCGGCGATCAGACCGCGCACTTCGAGCTCGTCTCCATCGACGATCGCTCCGACCCGCGTCTGGGCGTGCAGGCTGCCGCGCAGCTTTCGAATCAGGACGTGGCCGCCGTGGTCGGCCACTTCAACTCGGGCACCGCGATTCCGGCTTCGCGCATTTACGAAAGCGCCGGCATCCCCATGATCGACCCCGCCGCGACCAATCCCATCATCACCTCGCAGGGCTTCGCCAACGTCTTCACGGTGATCTCGAACGATGCGCAGAACGCGGGCATTGCGGGGGCCTGGGCCGTCGACGTGATGAAGGCGCGGCGCATCGCCATCGTCGACGATCGCAGCGCGTTCGGCCAGGGCGAGGCCGACGTGTTCGAGCGCACGGTGAAGGCGCACGGCGGCACCGTGGTCGCCCGCGAGTTCGCGGCGGGCGATTCCGGCGATGTCGTCGACTTCGGCCCGCAGCTCGCGCATATCAAGGCCGCCGACGCCGACCTGCTCTATTTCGGCGGCCTCGCGCGCCAGGCGGCGGCGCTCGTCAGGCAATTGAGGGCGCGCAGCATGAGCGTGCAATTCGTGGGCGGCGGCGGCGTGGCGATCCCCGAGTTCGTGCGGCTCGCGGGCCAGGCGGGCGAAGGCGCGCTCGCGTGGGAGTACGGCCGGCCGCTCGCGCAACTGCCCGATGGCCCGCGCTTCGAGCAACGATTCAAGGGCCGCTTCGGCGCCGACGTGCTCGCCTACGCGCCGTTCGGCTATGACGCCGCCTGGGCCGCCATTCACGCGATGGCGGTGGCGAAGTCGGCGAATCCCGATGCCTGGCGCGGCACGCTCAGGACGCTGTCCTTCGGCGGGGTGACGGGCCGCATCGCCTTCGACGAGCACGGCGCGCTCAGGAACGGCGCCTCGACGCTTTATCAGGTCAAGCAGGGCGCATGGGTGCCGGTGATGACGCACGGCGGCTGAAACGCGCCTGCACGCACGCCTCCCCTCTCGCACCTTTTGTGCTTCACCCGCCCATCGCGCGCACGACGATCTGGGCATGCGTGTCGCGCTGCATGCGCACGAGCGCATCGCGCATGTGCGCGTACTGCTCGGGCGTACACATCTGCCGCCCAAACTGCGCGGAGAGCCGGCGCGTAATCTGCACCGTGCGCGACGCCGGATCGAACACGTAGTACGACGCGTAGTCGAGTTGCGCACCATCCGCGAGCGCGCTCGCGGAGGTGTCGCGCGGCAGGTCCGTCACGCGCGCGAACGCGGGCAGCACGAATTGCGCGAGCTCCTCGAAATCGCCGCCCACGCAGGCCCACGGCTGCGTGCGCCGCGGCACCGCGAGCCACGCGTCGAGCTGCGAGGCGATGCCGCCCGCGAAGCTGCTCAACGCGGGCAGCGCCGTCGTGCCATCGGGCCAGACGACGTGCTCGAGCGTGCCGCTGACCGTGGCGGCGAACGGCCCGCTCGTGGCATCGAGCGCACTCGTCGAAAGCCTTGCCGTGCCCGCGAGGCCGGTCTGGCGCAGGCGTTGCAAGGCGATCTGCTGCGCCTCCTGATGCGTCGCGCGGCGAAACGTATTGCGCTCGGGCTCGGCGCCCGCGCCCGTGTCCTCCACGCGATAGCGGTACGCGGCAGCGCCGCTCGCCCCCACGTCGATTTCGAGCCGCGCCACGCGCTCGCGCGGCTGCGTGGCGGGCGTGCGCACGAGCACGCCGTCGTCGACGAGCAGCGCCGGGCGGTCCATCACACCGGCCGGCAGATAGCCGAACGCCACGCCGCCCGACGAGGTATCGGCGAAGAGGCCCAGATCGGGCAGCCACGCGATCACGTGGTCGATCGCCTCCACGCCATAGCCCGGCACCGATGGCAGCGTGTAGACGGGGCCCAGATTGAGCAGCGCCGCTTCGGCGCGAACGCCCACCGCCGCGAGCAGCGCCGTGAAGAGCGCAACGTGGTCCTTGCAGTCGCCGTAGCGCACGCGCAGGATGTCCACCGCATGGTGCGGGGCCGCCGCGGTCTCGCCGAGGAAGAGCGCCACGTAGCGGATATTCAGGCGCATCCAGTCGTAGATGCGCGCGGCTCTCTCGCGCGGATCGGTGAGCCCCGCAGTGAGCGCGCGCGCGAAGGCCGCGATGGACGGATCGGTCGCCGTGGGATCGGCGGCGGCCTCGCGGTAGCGCGCGGCGAAGGCCGCGTAGTCGGGCACGGTCGTGACCATCAGGCGCGCGCCCCAGTTCACGCGCGCGACGGCGCCCGGCTCCAGCGGTGCGTAAGGGCCATGGCGATACTCGAAGGCGTAGCGGGTGCGGCCGTTCGCGCTCACGGGAGCCAGCGCCGTGTAGCCGCGCGCATCGACATGGAGCGGCAGGTCCGCGGGCAGATCGAAGACGAGGCGCTGGAGTTCGACCGGCTCGCCAGGCGGCTCGGCGAAGTACGAGAACGTGCCCGCCTGCAGCGCCTTCGCACGGCGCTTCGCCCACATGAGGCGCACGCGCGAGCCCGGCTGCACGCCAGGGAAGATCACCGTGCGCAGCACGCCGTCCTCGAAGGTCGGCGCACCCGCCGAGCGCGGCTCCTGAACGTCGCGGATCGCGCTCGGGAGCACCTCGTGCACCGTGCCGTCCGGGTCGACGGTCTGCGCCGAAAGCGCCGTGATCGTTTCGATATCCTTATTGAACCAGACGTAGCGCTGCGCCACGGCATCGACGCCCGCGGTGGTGTTGGCGCGCATCGTCGAGTCGTCGTGCTCCTGCACCGAGCCGTCCTTCTGGACGACGAACACATGGACGTCGCGCTCGAGCGTGGCGGGCGGCAGATCCTCGAGGTCGGCGAGATCTGAAGCATCGGTGCCTATGCCCGAGTCCGCCTGTGCGGCGGCGGGTGGCTGCGCGTGCGCGCATGGGACGGCGAACGCCAATGCCAATGCAAGTGCGAACGCATCAGTCCCCGCCCACCTGGCGCCGCGCCTCACGCGATCTTTCATGCTTCGCGCCACTCCGCTCGTTGTTTTCTACGTACCCTGCATGGGCTGCACGCATGGGTGACATCGTATCGTGCGCGGAGTTTTCGCGTCGGTCGAGGCTGCGTATGCCGCGCTCAAGTCCGCCGCGTCGCCGCCGCGTTCATCGCGCGAGCCGCGCGTGCTGGATCCGGCGCACTCATCGCACTCGCCGCCCTCGTCGCTTTCGCCGCACGCGGCCAGGAAGTCGCCGCGAGCTGGCGTGCGCGCGCCGCGTCGCGCCACGCACGCGGACTCGTGCCGAACTCCGCGCGAAAGGCCGCGTTGAAGTTCGACAGATCGTTGAAACCGCTCGCCAGCGCAATATCGACAATCTTCGCCACGCCTTGCCCGCTGCGGCCCCCCGCACCGTCGCTCTCGCCTTCCCCGGCGAGCAGGCGCAGCGCGGCGACGCGCAGCCGCGAGCGCAGCAAGTATTGATGCGGCGTCACACCCGCGACCGCCGAAAAGGTCCGCAGAAAGTAGAACTCGCTCACGCCTGCCGCCGCCGCGAGGCTCGCGAGCGTGTGCGGCGCATCGGGCGTCTCTTCGACCAGACGCAGCGTCGCCGCCACGCGCGCCGCCGCGGACGCCGATGAGCCCGAGCTTGCCGCCTGCATCGTTTGAGCCGATGCGCGCACGTCCTTGCCGCATGCGCTCGTGCGCAAGGTCGCCACCGCGAGCGCAAGCGCCAGCTCGTCCCACGCGGCGGGAACACCGGCGCCACGCTCGAGCGCCTCGACATTCGCGCACGCGCGCGCCACGAGGGGGGCGAGCGCGCGTAGCGGCGGCACGCGCAGCGCGCTCCAGCGCCGCGCGCCGGGCGCGAGACCCGCGGCGGCGGCCTGCTCGTCGAGCCAGGCGGGATCGAAGTGAAACGAGACGCAGCGGTCGCCCGCGCCGTGGCGGTGGCCGCACTCGAAGCACGCGCCCGGCTCGCCCAGCATGAGCGCGCCGGGGGTCATCAGCTCAGGGGCGCGCGCGGCGCCGCGCAGGCGGCCTCCCTGCGTGCCGCCCGCGCCGCAGCGGTAGCCGAACGACCCCGCCGCGACGATCGCGAGGCACGCACTTGCGTGGCGCTCCTCGTAGGGGCGGTCGGCGGGACCGAGCGTGCAGACGACGTCGTCGGCCTGCCAGCCCGGGCCCGCCGCGAGCGTGCGCACGACGGGCGGACGCGCCACGCCCTCGCGCGCGCGTTGCGCTATGGCGTGTTGCAGACCGGTGGCGAGAGCGGACACGTCGACCTCACGTGGACGATGGAACTCGCTTTTCGTTGTAGCACATCGTTTCGCCACGTGCCGCGCCACCCGCGAGCGCGCCTTCGTGAGCCTGGTGGCCTTCGTCGCATCCGGGCGGCGCGCCGGTCAAGCCGCGCGCGCGCCGCGCTCTTCGAGCGCGTGCAGCAGCGACACCACTATCCCCTCAGCCGCGAGAAGCACCTCTTCCAGCGTGGGAAACGAAGGTGCGATCCGCAGATGGCTGTCCAGCGGGTCCACGCCATAGGGAAACGCCGCGCCTGCGGGCGTCAGCACGAGTCCGGCCTCGCCGGCGAGCTCGACGGTGCGCCGCGCGTAACCCGGCGGCACGTAGAGGCTGATGAAGTAGCCGCCGCGCGGCACGTTCCAGCACACCTGCGGCACGTGCGAGAGACGCGCACGAAACACCTCGTCCACAGCCGCGAACTTCGGCGCGAGCAGCGCGCGATGCCGCGCCATCAGCCCCTCGAGCGTCGCGCGATCGCGCACGAAGCGCACGTGGCGCAACTGGTTGAGCTTGTCCGGGCCGATCGTGCGCACCGCGGCGCAGCGCTGCCACCACGCCATGTTGCCCGGCGCGGCGGCAAGCCAGGCCAGCGCGCCGCCCGCGAACGTCACTTTCGAGAGCGAAGCGAACACGAGCACGCGCTCGGCATGCCCCGCCGCCGCGCAGGCCGCGACCACGTCGGGCGTCGCGTGGCGCTCGTCGGTGAGGTGGTGAAAGCGGTAGGCATCGTCCCAGAAGAGGCGAAAATCGGGCGCCGCGGCGGGCATGGCGGCGAGCCGGCGCACCACCTCGTCAGAATAAATGGCGCCCGTGGGATTGCTATAGAGCGGCATGCACCACATGCCCTTCACCGACGCGTCTTCGCGCACGAGTGTCTCCACCGCGTCCATGTCGGGGCCGTCCTCGCGCATGGGCACCGCGATCATCCGCACGCCGAGCGCCTCGCAGATCGCGAAGTGCCGGTCGTAGCCCGGCGACGGGCACAGAAACGCAATCTCGCCCTGCGCGCGCCACGGTGCGCCGCGACCCTCGCCCACCGGCACGCCGTGGAGCAGCGCGAACGCGAGCGCGTCGTGCATGAGCTCGAGGCTCGAATTGCCGCCCGCAATCACCTGCGCCGCCGGCACGCCGAGGAGCTCGGCACCCAGCTCGCGCGCCTCGGGCAAACCCGACGCGAGGCCGTAGTTGCGGCAATCAAAGCCGTCGCGCGCGCGATAGCCCGCCTCGAGCGCATCGTCGAAGAGTCCTTCTGAGAGGTCGAGCTGCTCGGGCGCAGGCTTGCCGCGCGACATGTCGAGGCGCATCCGCAGTTGGCGGAATCGTTCGTAGTTCAAATCAACAGGCGGGTTCATCGACATGGGTTTTCCCGGCGTGAAAGCGTGAGAGAAGCGCGCAACGCGGTGCGAACGGGCAGCGCAAGACGGATCGTGCGAACCAGCATACGAGCGTCGCCATCTTCAGACAAACGCGTTATATTGAATGTTTCGATCAGTTTTTCTGATACCGCGCTTCAACGACCGATGAAGACCCTCGATTTCGACGTCCTTGCGATGGTGGTGGCCGTGGCCGACGCCGGCAGCTTCGTGCGCGGCGCCGCGCTCGTGCACCGCTCGCAGGCGGCGCTCTCCATGCAGATCCGCGCACTGGAAGACACGCTCGGCAAGCCGCTGTTCATTCGCGCGCCGCGTAACGTCACGCCCACGCCGGACGGCCACACGCTGATCGCCTATGCGCGGCGCATGCTCGCCCTGCGCGACGAGGCATGGGCCTCGCTCGCGCACCCCGAAGTCAAGGGCCGCGTGTCGATCGGCATGCCCGACGACTATGCGTCGTCGCTGTTGCCGCCCGTGTTGCGCAAGTTCTCGGCGAACTGGCCGAAGGTGGAGATTCAGGTGGTCGGACTGCCGAGCAGCGCGCTCGCGCCGCTCGTGCGCGACAACGAGATCGATCTGGCCTGCGTGACGGGCACGCGCGGCCTCGCCGGCGAATTCATCCGCTTCGAGCCGATGGTCTGGGCCGGACCGCCCGCCAGCGCGAGCGCGGCCATCGGCCGGGAGATCTGGCGCGAGCGGCCACTGCCCATCGCGCTCTTCAGCGCGGGCAGCGTCGCGCGCTCGAATGCGATTGCCGCGCTCGAGCGCGAAAAGATCGCCTATCGCACGTCTTACGAAAGCCCGAGCCTGATGGGCCTGTGCAGCATGGTGGCGGCGGGTCTCGCGGTCGCGCCGCTCGCGCGCTGCGCGGTGCCCGAGACCTTCGTCACGCTGGGGCGGCAGCACGGCCTGCCGGAATTGCCGGAGCTCGAAGTGGTGCTCGCGCGCAGCGCCCGCTCGAACCGGCCGCCGTGCGATTTTCTCGCCGAGCAGATTCTTGCCGAGCTGCGGGTCTGAGCCGCCGCCGCTCCAGCACGGCGCGCTCGCGGCGTAGCGATGCACCGCCGCGGCCGGCGCGGCCGCACGTCGTTCGTGTGCGCCGTTCGCCGGAGGCCGTCGGGATCGGTCGGGATCAATCGTCGGAGGATCGTGTGAGCAGCGCGTGAAGGCGCGTGATGTGGCGCAGCAGCAGCTCGCGATGCTTCTCGATCTGCTCGAGCCGGCCCTCGAGATCGGCACGCGCGCGCTCGTCGTGCTCCGCATAGGCAATCACGTCTTCGATGCGCGCGCGCAGTGCCTCCGGCTCCACCGGCAACATGCTCAGATGCCGTTCGAGCTTGCGCACATCCTGCGCGGCCAGCTCCCGAAGCTTGCGCGTGCCGGCCATGCGCCGCTGCGCATCCTGCGCGGCCGCGCTCTGCGCGCGCCGGGCGTCCGCGCCATGGCCGAAGATCGGCTCGGTGCGCAACACCGGCGCCTTGCGCACCGGATGCGCGGTGCCGCGAAAGCGCCCTCGCGGCGTTTCGTCGGCGATCGCGTCGCGCGCCTCCTGGGGCACGTCGCCCGTGCCGTGCGGTTCGTCCATCCAGCCTTCGGGCAAGCCCGTGACGGCCTCCACGCCGCGCACGAACTCCGCGCTGAAATCGCGCTGCCCCGAAGCGATCAGCTTCATGTGGCTCGCGGAAAACGTCATCATCCTCGCGAGCCGCGTGACCGCGCCCACCTCACGCGTGAGCAGCGCGAGATTCGCGCGCCACACGGGCATGAGCGTTGCGCCGGAATCTTCCATCGCCGGAATCCTCCCTCCCAGGGCCTGTTCACGCTAATAACAGGCTCGCGAACGTGCCTTTCCGGTCGCAGTGCAAGGTGCACGGCGCGCCGTTTGGCGAGCCAAACAAGCCACGCGCGACGCCGCAATGCGGCCGGAAAGACCTGTTCCCCAAATTAACTATTTCCATTCCACGGGCTGGCCGCCAGAAGGGCCTGTTATCAGCGTGAACAGGCCCTGCGCAAAGCGTGCTTTGCCGATGCCTGAAGGTTAGCCGCATCGCAAGGCAAGACGCAACCCGCGCGGCACGCTGTGGTAAGGAAGCTGCGAGAAAACCCGCTGAATGACATGACGAAGGCGTACGCGGGCCTTGCGCGCGGCACGATAAGCAGGGTCGCAACGTTTGAGTGACGCGTGCCGGCAACACGCCGCGAGCTCAGGCGAACGAACACGATGAAGCCTGGCGGCAGACAATTGCTTCGGAGCGCCTGGCATCTGCAAGCCCCTCGCGCGGAGCGGCTGCACGAATGAAGCGGCGCGAATGGACCTGAAAGCGCAAGGCAAACAGGCTGGAAGCGAACTGCAAGCGCCCGCCTAGAAATGCCCCGTGAAGCGATACCGGCTGCCCGGATGCCAGAGGTTCGCCACGGATGCCACGCGCCCGCTCGAACGGGTGCGCCGGTGCAGCACGAGGCACGGCTCGACCTCGGCCATCTTGAGCCGCGCGCGGGTGTCGGCCTGCGGCGAGAGCGCCTCGATGCGGTACTCGACGGCCTGGAGCGGCGCGACGCGCATCAGATAGTGGTTCGGCGTGGTGGACGTGAAGTCCTGCTCCGCATAGTCGGGCGCGACGGCCGGATTGACCCAGCGTTCCTCGAGCTGAACGGGCTCGTCGTTCTCGAAGTGCAGCATGCGCGAGTAGAACACCTTGTCGTTCGCGCGCAGCCCCATTTCGATGGCGAGCGCTTCGTCGGCGGGCAGCTCGCCGATCTCCAGCACCTCGGCGCGATAGCCATGCCCGCGCGCGAGCACTTCGTCGGAGATGCTGCGGATCGCCACCAGCGTGGACTCGTACTTCGGACGCGCGACGAAGGTGCCCGCACCCTGCACGCGCGTGAGCACCTGCTCGGCGGTGAGCTCGCGCAGCGCGCGGTTCACCGTCATGCGCGCGACCTTGAACTCGCGCGCAAGCTCGTTCTCCGACGGCACCTGGTCTCCCTCGCTCCACTCGCCCGCGTGGATGCGAGCGAGGATGAAGTCCTTGATGCCCTGATAAGCGGGTGCGTTCATCGCCTGTTCGAATGGGCCAGGGGGTTCGACGCGCGCTTCATGCCACCCCCCGGCCGTATCGTCATCGTCTGCGTTAGCGCGCTTCCGACTCGAACGCGAACGGGCTGTGCGCCGCGATTGCGCCCTTCTGCACCAGCCGCGTCATGGCTGCGATATCGGGGGCGAAGTAGCGGTCCAGATCGTAGTGCGGGACTTCGCTGCGCACCGACTCCATCACTTTTTGCAGCGCCGGGCTGGTCGCGTGCGGCGCGCGCAGGTCCACACCCTGTGCGGCGGCGAGCAGCTCGATCGCAAGGATGTTGGCCGTGTTTTCGGCGATGTCGCCGAGCTTGCGCGCCGCGAAAGTCGCCATCGACACGTGGTCTTCCTGGTTCGCCGAAGTCGGCAGCGAGTCGACCGAAGCCGGATGCGCGAGCGTCTTGTTTTCCGAAGCCAGCGCCGCTGCCGTCACGTGCGCGATCATGAAGCCCGAGTTCACACCGCCGTCCTTCACGAGGAAAGGCGGCAGCCCCGAGAGCGTCGCGTCGATCAGGAGTGCGATGCGGCGTTCGGCGAGCGCGCCGATTTCGGCGGCGGCCAGCGCGAGATTGTCGGCCGCGAACGCCACCGGCTCCGCGTGGAAGTTGCCGCCCGAAATGACTTCCTTCGTGTCCGGGAAGATCAGCGGGTTGTCCGAGACTGCGTTGGCTTCGATCAGCAGCACTTGCGCGGCGTGGCGCATCTGGTCGAGGCACGCGCCCATCACCTGCGGCTGGCAGCGCAGCGAGTACGGGTCCTGGACCTTGCCGCAGTCGCGGTGCGAGAGGTTGATCGACGAGCCTTCGAGCAGATCGCGATAGGCCGAGGCCGCCTCGATCTGGCCGCGATGGCCGCGCAGTTCGTGGATGCGCGCGTCGAACGGCTTGACCGAGCCGGCTGCCGCGTCCACGCACAGCGCCCCGGAGACGAGCGCCGTGCGGTACAGGTCTTCGATCGCGAACAGGTTGTAGAGCGCGAGCGCGGCGGAAGCCTGCGTGCCGTTCAGGAGCGCGAGGCCTTCCTTGGCCTGCAGCGCGATCGGCTTGAGGCCCGCGGCGGCGAGACCCGCTTCGGCGCTGGCGCGCTCGCCACGGATGAACACTTCGCCGATGCCGAGCAGCACGCCCGACATGTGCGCGAGCGGCGCGAGGTCGCCCGAGGCGCCCACCGAGCCCTTCACGGGGATCAGCGGCAGCACGTCGGCGTTGAAGAGCGTGATCAGCGCGTCCATCACTTCGCGACGGATGCCCGAGTGGCCACGGCCGAGGCTCGAGAGCTTCAGCGCCATCATGAGGCGCACGACCGGGCGCGACATCGGCTCGCCCACGCCCACGGCGTGCGAGAGCACCAGATTGCGCTGCAGCAGTTCGAGCTGGTCGATCGGGATGTGGGTGCTGGCGAGGCGGCCGAAGCCCGTGTTGATGCCATAGGCGGGCTCGCCCTTGGCCGTGATCTCGGCGACGGTGCGCGCGCTCGCGTCGATCGCGGCGAAGCTCGCCGGGTCGAGTTCGAGCTGGATGCTGCTGCTCTCCGTTGCGCGCGCGATCTGGCGCAGTTGGGGCAGGGTCAGATGGCCGGGCGTGAGGAGCATGATCGAATCCTGTCTATACAAGTGACGGGGAGTCTAGCCTGGCGCGCCTGTATAGACAACCTCCGCGAGCGCCCCGCCGCCCTGGGACTATCCATGAGTGCGGCCGCGCATCGCCTGGGCGGGCCTCGCAGGCCCGTCAGGCCTGCTCTTCGAGCCTGCCCCCGATAAACGCGAGGAAGCACTGCACGCGCGCGGCGAGTGCGGCGCTGCGGTAGTAGACGGCATGGATCGGCTGGCGCTCGGCAACGAGCGCGTCGTCGAGCAGCGTCACGAGGCGGCCTGCCGCGCGGTCAGCGGCGGTCATGAAATCGGAAAGACAGGCGACGCCGGCATCGGCGAGCGCGAGCTGACGTATCGTCTCGCCGCTCGACGCCGCGAGCGCCGGATGGATCGCAAACCCCTCGGGCGCGGCTTCGTCGAGCAGCGACGCCTGAGCTGCCACGGATGCGCCGGCGGCCGTGGCCGGAGCGGCGTGGCCGTCCGGCCTGAGCGGCCAGCGGTTCAGCTGCACGGGCGCCGTGAAGCCGATCAGCCGGTGCTCGCGCAGTTGGGCGAGCGTGCGCGGCGTGCCGTGCGCCGCGAGATACGCGGGGCTCGCCACCACGCGGCGGCGGCTCACGCCGAGCGAGCGCGCATGCAGCGTGGAATCCTGCAGCGCGCCAATGCGAATGGCGATATCGACGCGTTGCTCGAGCAAATCGACGATGCGCTCGTTGCTCGTGAGCTCGAGCTGAATGTCCGGATAGCGCGCGGCGAACGCCGCCATATGCGGCACGACGCAATGAAGCATGAACGGCGTGGCCGCATCGACGCGCAAGCGCCCCGAAGGCTGCTCGCGATGACGCGAGACGGCCTCCTCGGCATCCTCCATCGCCGCGAGAATGGCGCGCGCGCGTTCGAGAAAGAGCTCGCCCTCCTCGGTCAATTGCAGGCGGCGCGTCGTGCGCAGGATCAGCGCCACGCCGAGCTGCTTTTCGAGCCGCGTGAGCGCGCGGCTCACGCCGGAGACGGTCTGCTCGAGTTTTTCGGCGGCGGCGGTGATCGACCCCGCATCGATCACGGTGACGAACACGAGCAATTCGTCGGTCGAGGTTTTCATTATTGATCCGCAGTCAAGATTCATTTGAGACTAACACGGTTTTTGCAAAGCACGAACGCCGCGATACTGCCTGCCATTGCAGTCATCCACTTATCCACGCAAGAGAGGATTCAATGAAAGTATTCGTGACGGGCGCAGGCGGTTTCATCGGCGGGACGATTGCGGCGCATCTGCTGCGCGCGGGCCATGAGGTGCGCGGACTCGTACGCCGGTCCGAGCAGTTCGCGGCGCTCGAAGCACTCGGCATCGTGCCCGTGCAGGGCGATCTCGACGACCGTGCGCTGTTAATGCAGGAAGCGCGAGACGCCGACGCCGTGATCAACGCCGCGAGCAGCGACCATCGCGGCGCGGTCGAGGCGCTGCTCGACGCGCTCGAAGGCTCGGGCAAGACGCTCCTGCACACGAGCGGGTCGAGCATCGTCGGCGACGCCTCGGGCGGCGAGCCGACCGATCGCATCTACTACGAAGACGCCCTGCCCGAGCCGACGCCCGACAAGGCGCCGCGCGTGGCCATCGACAACCTCGTGCTGGCCGGGCAAGCGCGTGGTGTGAAGAGCGCCGTGCTCTGCAACACGCTGATCTATGGCGTGGGCGCGGTGCCGGGCGCGGCGAGCGTGCAGTTGCCGCGCCTCGTTCGCCAGGCGCAGAAGAGCGGCGTGATGCGGCACGTCGGGCGCGGCCTGAACATCTGGTCGAACGTCCACGTCGACGACGTGGCCGAGCTGTACCGTCTCGCGCTCGAGAAAACCCCTGCGGGCACGTTCTATTTCGTCGAAAGCGGCGAGGCGAACTTCCGCGAGATGACGGCCGCGCTCGCGAGGAAGATGGGACTTGGCGAACCGCAGGACTGGCCGCTCGAAGACGCGATCAAGGAATGGGGTTACGAGATGGCTTCTTATGGTCTCGGCTCGAACAGCAACGTGCGCGGCGAGCGCGCGCGCACGTTGCTGGGCTGGCAGCCGCGGCGCACGTCGGTGACGGACTGGATTCGCGACGAGATGCCGACTGCACAACTTTGAGCCGGCCGGCGCGACAGATCATTGCGGCCGCACATAAAAAAGCCGCAAAAATAAGTGCTCCACAGCACATTATTGTTGCGTATCCGTAAGGTAGATGCGCAAACAACCTTCATTCGCAGCGCCTTGCTATTTACCACAAGGCTTTGCAGGCGATGTGAGGGGAAATCCTCTTCTCTCTCCGCCCGCCAGCATCTGTTCCCCCCACGTTTCCCCTCGCGCTGCGGCGCAGGAAAAATCGTCGTCCCCCCGCTGAGGGAAACGCTACGTATTAGACGGGTGTTTTGTAGTGCGCGCAAGTTACTGACACCCCGCCAACCATTTCTACAGGTCACATGTGCACGAAAACCCCATACACCCCGTCTGTTCACGCTGCATCGCACATGAACCGGCACCCGTCACGCGGATTCCCCACGGCGCGCGATGATAGTGCGGCGTCAACCGCCATATTTCGCCCGCCTCGCCGGGTTCTTCGTGACCCGCAGCCGGAAGCAGAACGGACACCACGCGTCCCGGTACAGCACATTGCCCGGCGCGGCATCCCAGATGTGACCCAGATGCCACTCCCAGGTCAGCTTGACCTGCGTGCCGAGATACACCTCGCTCAAGCAGCGTCCCCCACGCGCCTTCGCCACCTCCTGCATCCGTTCGATACCCAGCCGCTTCGAATCGTTCGAGCACTCCATGCACCATGTCCCACGAAGAACCAGATGGCCACGGGCTTTCCACACATGTCCCTTCGCGCAGCGAAACCAGTACTTGTCTTCGAACTTCCCATAGGCTTCGTCCAGGCAGACCCCGCCATGCGCCACGGCAGCCTCCCTCAGACGTTCCAGCCCGTCCGCCAGAGGATTACGAGTAAGGCACGACGCGTATGCCGACCAGCCAGTACATGCTGATCGAATAGGCCGCGAGTCTGTTCATATCTCGCAACACTGCCCGCCGTGAAAGTTGCACTGGCAACCTTTAGTGGCCCCTGCGTGTTTTCGTTTACCTGAACGGTCTGTTCGTCAAACAGTTCTTCCTTGAACACAGTCACCGCCCCCCAACAGTACAGGCGAAATAAAAAACAGAGCGGTCGCCGTGAACCTGACGAATACCGTCCGGCGACGAAGAAGCCGGAAAACGGCCAAGGTCAGCCCCGTCCAGATCGCCAGGGCAATCCAGAAAGCGATCACTACGGCACCGACTACGCTGCCCATATCGGCTCGGCACGTGAGAGGAAACGTGGCGGCCAGCAACGCCGCCAGCGCCATCTTTAGGAGATGCTTCATCCGCATTACGTCTGCTCGCTGTATGAGACAAGGGTCCACGTCGCATAGGTACGATCTTCACGCACGCCAAGCAGTGCATCGAGTATTTTCATGGAGCGGGGATAGCGGAGGAGCAGATCCGGCATGGTTTGCCCCTTGCGGAAGTGCTGCGTGGCTTCCGGACTGTAGGCTGTCCATTGCTTCGCGTACCACACGCCCTCCTGCGGACAGGCCTCATTGGTGTAAGCCGTCGTGCCGAGCGGCACGCGGTTATCTTTGGGCTTGAGCGGCAGGCCCGTCGCCGGGTCGAGGTCCTTCTCGCGGGCCAACTTCGCAACGAGCGATTCAGCGGGATTCGGCGGTGGCACGGCGGCGTCCTGCTCCTTCTGCCACTGGAAGGTGCCATCCCACTCCGGCAGCTTCGCGGGCGGCAGCGGCACGATCTGGTCGATGTCGGGAACCTTGGGGTTGAGGCTTTGGTGGTCATCGAGGAACTTCCAGATCAACCCGTACCGGCGGGAACGTTCATGATCCTTAGGCTGCCCAATGTAATACATCGCATCTGAGGGATCGGCATCAAAGCCATATTGCAAGGCAAACGCCGATTGGGCATCACCAGCCTTCACCCCCTTGTGAAACGCTTCGACAGCCTGCGCATAAAGCTTACTATCCAACAGGTTTATCGCAAGATAGCTGGCTGCTTTCCCATACCCCTGATTCGTTGCGCACTCCATTATCTGCCGTGAAATGTCCGGTGCGCGATCCCTGGGCGAAAGCAGATCACCCACGTAATATTGCGCCTCCGGGCTACCCAAGTCCGCCGCCTTGCGGAAATAGACCCGTGCGCTTCTCTCGTCCTTTTTCACCCCATAGCCCAGTTCAAGATAGTGACCCATGTCGTAGTAACCGCCAGGGATACCAGCAGCAATCAACTGCTCGACCAGATCAATCGTTTCGGTTGCAGCATGGGGTGACTGTGCCAAGCCCTCCGACACCAGCAATTGCAGGTTATGGTTGGCCTTGTAATGTCCATACGCCGCCGCAATCCGGTAATAGCGTGCCGCTGCGTCGTAGTCCTTCGGGCCGGGTTTCTTTTCGAGGTACAGCCCGTATCTGAAAAGCGCATCGGCCTGCGGATCGAGCGGCGGCAGATGGTCCGCTTCGTGAACGCAGGTAAAGACCAGCTTCGCACGCACGGCACTCCATTCAGCTTGAGTTGGCATCGGATTATCCTTGTTCGAACAGGCGCATATCACAAGCGCCAGGCAGATCACAATGAAGGCGTTCCGTCTCATCATCTAGTCCAGCCGCAGACGAC
>NZ_BAYD01000032.1 GCF_000685075.1 Paraburkholderia oxyphila NBRC 105797 | reverse complement strand
CGGCACCTACTTTTCTTTGCAGCCGCAAAGAAAAGTAGGCAAAAGAAAGCGGCTCAAACCGCCAGTGTGACGCCGTCCCCCACTGCCCTGCCCATCGGAGCGGCTCCGGAGCATCCGTCTCCTCGCACACTCCGCCTTAGTGACAAGGGGCTCATTCTTCCCGCCACGCGCTACGCGCGGGCGGAAGGGTCTGCAACGAAAACCGGGCGGGGTGGACGGCGCACGCGTTGGGGTGCCGCCCGGTAAATGCATAGGGATTCTGAATTGTTGATGCGCTGGCGTGCTAGGGCAACGCTGATCAAGCCGTGTAAACGCGTCTGATCGCGATGGCGCTTGCGTAAACTTTTTGAATGACCCATGAAGATGGCCATTCCGGTTCGTTTTGTCGCGCCTCAGGCGCTTTGTACGGGCTTTTCGCCCGTCTTTCGCCCACTACGGGCGCACCTCCGCTGTAAATCGACGTCGCGACATGTAAAGGTTCGCCAGCGCGAGAGAAACGAAGGCGCGATTGGCGTTCTTCGCCAGACCTCGATAGCGCACCTTCGTGAAACCCCACAACCGTTTGACCACGGCGAACACATGCTCGACGCGGGCGCGGATCTTCGATTTGTTGCGGTTCTTGCGGCGCGCCACTTCATCGACGCTGCCCTTGCGTCGCGTGCGTTTGTTCGTGAAGTCGCGGGCCTTCGGGGCCTTGCCATGGATCAGCGCTTTCTGGCTCGCATACGCGCTGTCGCCATAGACCCGCTGCTCCTGCCCATGCAGAAGCTGTGGCAGCGGGTGCTTATCGTGCACGTTGGCTGCCGTGACGACCGCGCTATGCGCCAGTCCGCTCTGGCTATCCACGCCGATGTGCAACTTCAGCCCGAAATGCCACTGCTGGCCCTTGCGCGTCTGATGCATTTCAGGGTCCCGTGCTTTCTCCCTGTTCTTCGTCGAAGAGGGTGCGCCGATCAGCGTGGCGTCTACAATCGTGCCACTATTGAGCTTTGCTCCGCGTGCCTGCAACACCCGACCCACCTCCGCGAAGATTCGCTCGCCCAGCTTGTGCTCTTCAAGCAGGTGCCGGAATTTGAGCAGCGTCGTCGCGTCTGGAACGGTTTCGCTGCCCAGGTCAATGCCCACAAAGCGGCGCAGGCTGAGGCTGTCGTACAGCGCCTCTTCGCACGCAAGGTCGGCAAGGTTGAACCAGTGCTGCACAAAATGAATCCGCAACATGCGCTCCAGCGCGATCGGCGGGCGACCGTTGCCGCGTTTCGGGTAGTACGGCTCGACCACCACGCACAGTTCCGCCCACGGCACGAGCCTGTTCATCTCATCGAGAAACGCCTCGCGTCGCGTAGGTTTGCGCTGCTCGCCGAATCCCGCGCATTGATCGACCGCCATCGCCAGTGTCAGTTGTTTCATCGTTTTTGCTTCTACCGTTGCATGTCTACGCTATAACGCCTGACAGCCACGAGTGGTGGACTTGTTCAGCATTGCCCTAGGCCGGATGCGCCGTTTTGCGCTGCGCCGCCCAGTGTTCCTGCGAGACCGCCAACACCACCGCTTGAACCCGCGCCGTTCCATAGGTTTTGAACGGTGCTGGGTAGGCTGCTGAAAAAACTAGAGATATCGTCAAACATAATTACTGTCCTTTACCCAGGAGTCCTGCCACCGCCCCTGGTGTTCCTGCGAATAGCGACGGTGCCGAACCGTTAGGCGCAGCAGCCGTTAGCGAGCCACCGGCGAGTAGGGAAGGGCTAGCACCGTTAGGAGCACTAGCGAATAGAGACGGATTGGCGCTCATTCCGCCCATACCAATCCCACCGCTAGGAATCGAACCAAGTCCCGCTTGCTGCGCCTGATACGACACGTTAGGCATCGAATACTGGGGCGCTTGCGGTGCTGCGGCCTGTTGCTGGAATTGCGACAGAACCGGGTTCATACCGGTAAGCGAGCCGTTGGCGTAGTTGATCGCCTGTTGTGCGTTTGGGCTGAGTCCGCCACCCAGACCCGACGCCATATAACTGAACGTCGGATTCTGTCCGTTCTGGATACTCGCCTGTACATTGCCGTATGGCGTGGTGTATTGCATGCCATCGGTAATGGTTTGCGAAGCGGGCGTTTGAGCACCAAAGGCACCGGCCAGATTCTGAACACCCGCGCTAGATTGCGGTGTCGTCCACGTTGCGGGGGCTGCTGCGGCCCCGCCAAGCATTCCGGCCATTATTTGCGCCCCCGACGTTCTAGTTTTTCTACCTTCTGGGCGAGTCCCTTGATTGCCGCAGCTTGCGAACCAATCGCGTCAACCACAGGGATTTGGTGACCGTCACCGCCAAACGCCTTGGCGAAGTCTTGCGCCATCGGGCCGATATGACGCTGGGTCCCCATGCCAATGCCTGGCTTGTATTGCCAGGTCGAGATAGGCATGGCCTTGTATTTCATAACTGCTGACTCAGGGTCGATATCCTTGATACCTTCCTTGGCGTTCTTATCCGACAGCAGAGAGAGCAGGGCGAGTGCGCCGCCACCCATACCAGACGCCATGCCACTAGCACCCATTGCAGACAACATGCCCGCCGTGGCTAGACCCGTACCGATTGCACTGGTAGCGTTGTTTCCGCCGCCTGCGGTCTGGGTAGTCGTGCCGCCTGCGCTTCCGCCGTAAGTACCCGCCATCAAATCTTGCAACTGGCGTTCGCCTGCACCTTGTGCCTGGCTATAGAGGTTCTGGTTGTAGTTATCGACGTTCTGTTGCTGGTTCTGCGCCATCGAACCGGCCATGTACATATTGTTCGCGTTCTGCGAGCCGATAGTTTGTTGGCCTTGACCGAGCGCGCCCAGGTCCACACCCGCCTGCAACGTTTGCTGATTGCCGGTAAGTCCTGCGCTTTGGTTCGCCAACGCAGCTTGGTATGCACCTTGCGCGTTCGTGTTCGCCTGCTGCTGCGCGTTCGTATACGACTGGTTGTATAGCGCCGCATCAGTATTCGCCATGTTCTGATTGGCATACTTCTGATTTAACGCTTGCTGGACTGCTTCACGCGAACCACCGAAAGCACCGGCACCAGTCGCGCTACCCGCTTCCTGTTGCTGCTGAATCTGCAACTGCTGCTGCATTTGCTGGTTCGTCGCGTCCACGACCTGTTGCGTGTACGGGTTTTGCTGCGCTTGAATCTGAGCCGCTGTAGGCGCGTTATACGAAACCTGTTGCGGGCTATATGAACCCGCCTGGTTCGCGTAGTTGACGCCCTGGTTGACTGCGCCCATACCGATGCCGGATGCGCCCTGGTTATACATGGCATTCATCCCAGACGTTTCCATATCGTTCATTGGCGCGACGCCTTCGCCTTGATATGGGGTATAGGGATTCGATGCTACCTGCTGTGCTTTCGAGTAGTTGTCCTGCACATAATTTTGCATCCAGCTAGGAATTTCCTGAGTCGTCGTATTAGTTCCACCGCCACCACTGCTCATGTGCTTCCCCCGAGTTCTTTTGTTAGTAGAATGTGGCGCGATCCATAACCGGCATCCGCCAATAGCTTTAGCCAACCGGGACGCGCGCAGATTTCAACCGCGCCGCAATCCGAGTGCTCAGCGAATTTTTCGATAAGGGCGATAATTGCTATCGCCCATTCCTTCGCGTTGTAGCCTGTACCGAACTTGATAAAGCAGACTTTGCGGCGGGGGTATTGCACGACTTGACTAACGACAATGCCTAAAGCCGTTTCCGACTCGTAAACCCAAAGCTGGGAATGGCTTTCATCAATTGACCGTTTGACATCATCGATAGAATCATTGCCGCGCATCAGGCGCGCTCCGTTGTCCTGGAGCCACTTCTCAACGCGCGGCCAAATTTGCTGGACATTGCGTCCGTCATAACAGGTGATCATAGAGTTACTTTCGTAGTACTTAGAGCGCCGGTCGTGGAGACCGTGATTTGCCAGGCCCCGCCTGACGAATCCATGAGGATCAGGCGGGGCTGACGTGCATTCGAGGGCAGGCCGCCGATAATCACATCGGCGTTTGCCTTCAGGTTTTGTTTATCGGCCTGTTCAAGCTGTTGCTTCCACGTGTTGCCGACAAGCGGTATGGGTAGATTGAGCGCCATTAGCGTTTGCCTCCTGGCTTGCCGTCGAGTCGCACGGTTCCGACTTGGAAGAGTCCGTCCTGTGTGCAGGTGACTTGCATTTGGATTTCGCGGCCCGTGATGCGGCAATCTGTGTAGCCGTCTTCGGTGCGAATCTCATAGGGTCCCCACGTGTAGAAGGGACCGCGAGGTGTCTGCTTGGTGAAGAACGTCAGGTCGTATGCGCCCGTGCCGTTGCTCGTGTCCTGAAGGATTTGATTGATCGTCAGAACCTGGTCACCCTGAAGAACATCAATGGGGCCAGTCTTCGCATACACTGCATTCAGACGAGGTGCACCGGCTGCGGTCCATCCGTTCTCATGCTCGTAAAGCTGCATATCTGAACCAGCGCCGATGGGGTAGGGCCACACCTCACGATCACTCCACGCCGTGCGACCGAGCGCGCCGAGTCCAAATCCCCAGTGGTTATCCTTGTAGTTCCAGTAACAGTAGGAATCGTTTTCTGTGCTGTTCGTGGACGGAAAGAACCACCACACCTCACTAAACGTGCTGTTGATGCCCGCGCAAATCTTGGACTTCTGCACGACGTTCAAATTGCTAAAGACAGCCTCTGACACGTCGGACGGCATGGGTTGAGTCACGCCGTTGTAGATGAAAAAGTTTTGATTCCCCATCCACACGGCAAAATTCGTTGTGGACGCTATGGCCTTGGGTGCGATGAGTCCGCAGTTGCTTGATAGCAGTTGAGTTCCGTAGATGTACGGGTAACCGACATACGACAGGGAATGAACGTCAGTGTCTGTAAAAATCAAATTGACACCTGGCATGCGAACGCCCGCCATTGGGATGCCGTTCGAGTGCAATTGAAGGTCACCGGCTGTTGTCGTTTCGTCAACAGTCCAGTTGGTGTAGTCGTTCTGATTGCACCACTGGATTTCACGCTGATTCGCACCCACACCGAGCATTACGACCATGCGTTCTGGCGTCACGAACATCGCGTTAGCACCGGTAGGCGCGTTCGTTACGAGGGTCATCGTGGGCGTTTGCGTGGTCGGACTCCACGAAAACAGCCGTCCGTCTTCGGCCTGGAGCGCCAACAGGTCTTCACCGAAGTTATCGATACTCCAGGTGGTTGCCGCTACGACCGTGGTGTTACCCGTGCGCGCGGTGCCGTATGCCTCGTCGTTATATGCGCCCGTGCCGTAGCCAACACCGATATACGCGTCAACGTATCCCTGCGCGAGTCCAGCGGGCGTCAGGTCTGTGAATACCCCGCCGTTGGTCGTATAGATATGATTGGCGGTCGCAGCCACCGCAAACGGGTTACCTGCGTTACTGCGCCAGGTGAGAAGGGCGCGCGCTGGTTCGGATAGGGGTTGCTGTGTGAAACGTTGCCAGCCGCCGATAGGGCGTAGTTTGCCGTTGTACCAGCGCATTTGCGGGGCTTCGCGCCAGCGTCCTTTTGATTCGTATTCCGAACCATTCGCCATAATTCCTGGCGGAAGTGCCACGGGGAAAAGCATAGAGCCTCCTTTATTCTTTAGGTTCTGCGAGGGCTTTTCCCGCAATGCCTACTGATGCTGCGACCAGGAATTCGCACCAAGCGCGAGCGGTGGAGGCGAAATCTAGGGCTTGGCCCAGAAACAGGGCCTTGATGCAAAGGAATAGGAGCGTCAGGAAGACCACGCCCCACATGACGCGCACGACACAGGGAGCGCCGTTGCGCGCCAGGAATAGCAGCGCAAGGCGTCTCATATCTATGCCCTGAAGTGGGCAAGCATGAAACCGGCTGCTGTAACCAATGCGCTACCGAGCGCGGCTAGCGCCGCAGTCTTTGACGGGATAGAGTCGTGCGCTTGTTTGAGTTGGTCGAAAAACTGTCTGTTGACGGCGTTTCGTAGCTCCGCAACATCGTCCCTAGTGGCAACTTTCGCCATCCCCTCGCGCAAGGAAATAATTGCCTCGTCGTGCTTAGTCAGTCGTTCGTCATGGCGCTGTAGGGTATCGGCGTGGCCGTCTACGCGCGTCTTTAGTTCCGCAATGTCGATTGCGTTATCTTGGTTGGTCATAATATGGATACCTAAGAGAGTGGGGCAGGTGCCAAAGCACGAACCCCACCTTTGATTAGCCCATCAGCGTAATCGTGTAGCGCGGAGTTGCAGACCCAGAAGTTGCCGAATACACAGACTGGATATACAGTTCTTGACCTGCGGTCACGTAGTAAGGCGTGCTCGGTGTCAGGTGGACCGAGTAATTGCCGTTCGTGATCTGGCCCGTGGCAATCTGCGTTCCATTTACCATCAGGTTGAGCGTGAATGTCTGTCCCGAGGCCGGTTGGTTATCGACCGCGACAAGCGCCGCCGTTATGTAGCTGTTGAACGGGACAGTGAAAGCCGTATAACCACTCGTGGCGTTCAGTCCGTTGCAACCGAGATACATCGTGGTGTTCTGCGATTGCGGACCTGTAGCGCAGCCAGACATACCGTAGATCGTTCCCAACGGCGTATAGCCAGGGAATCCTATTGCGTAGCTTCCGGAACCAGTGAGGCCGAACGGCGTGCTAAACGACGTAACATTGAGGACCTGACCACCCCGGAAGCAGTTGCTACTTGACCCGTCGATTTCACGCATGGCGCTAATCGATGGCGAACCGCTCGTGCCGCTAGACGAAAACGACGTAACCGAGAACATGCAGTTATTGGAGTTATCCAACACGATACCGCTGTATCCCGTGGGGATTGCTTCGAAATAGCAGTTGGTGAAACGATGGCGCGCGCTGTTCAGGAGATAGAACAAATCCTGGTTAGCGTTGTCGATCGTACAGGCGTCCCAGCCGAAGTCATTGTTATTCCCGTTGCACTTCACGACGTTGACCAGCGCGTTGTATGGGTGCGAATTCGAAATAACGGTCGTTTGCGCGTTCGAATCTGCCAACAGACAGTAATTGACCACGAAATTACCGTTCATGATGAAACGGTCAATGGTCGAGTCTGAGCAATACGAACCTAGCTCGATCCCTGCGTTACCCGCTGTATTTGAGTAAATCTTGACATCGGATACGCGCATGTCGTGCATGTACACGGCTGCGGTCGGGTTTCCGTCCAGCTTGATCGAAGCGAACCCAACAGGGACATTGTTAAACGAGAGCGCGCGTAGGTCTGAGTTAGACACGGTTGTCGTGTCGATTGTGTGCCCCGTGCCGTTCGTGCCGTCGAATTGAAGGTCGCGAATCGTATGGAAGTAGGGCGCTGTCCCCGTGCCGTTCGCCGGCCATTTGATGCCCGTTCCATGCTGCACCAGGAGACTACCCCGACCCTCACCGTAGATCGTGATACCCGCACTGCTTGGCATCGTCAGCGCCGTGAAATAGTAGGTGCCCGCAGGCACGTACACATTGAGCGCGCCCGAATTAATCGCCGCCTGGATTGCTGCGGTGTCGTCGGTCGTGCCGTTACCTGTTGCGCCGAAGTCTCGGATGCTTACCGTCCAGCCGTTCTGCTTCGCCCACACGCTACCTGTCCACGCCCAAATACACTTGTTCGTGGTGTCGAATACGACGGGTGCCCAACCAGTCGCCATTGAAGGCGTTCCTGTGGGTTGGGCCGTCACCGTCGGGAGCCCCGCGAAGCCGTTGCTAGTGCCCGTGGTGAGCAATCCACCACCCAGCATTACGTCACCGCCGCTAGGATTCAGTCCGAGCGGCTTTTTCGAGTTGCCCGCGTACACTGACTGAATAACGCTCAGGTCGTTTACCGGGTCATAGCCCATAGCCAGGCGCTTGTTAGGCGTCGCGTTATCCTCAACGAACAGCGTCCCGTTGTTACCGAAGTCCCCGAAAACTGCTGTCTTATAGCTGCTGTTCGGAACAGACGCGGTCGAGCGCACACGGCCATACACGTCAAACTCGAAACTGGGACTGGTGCGGTTCACTCCGATCATGTTCGAGTTTTGCGAACCTGTGATACTCGCTACGTTGGCGTTTGTCTTCGAAGAAATCAGGCCGTTCGTGCCGTTGAAGTTACAGCCCATGACCGTAAGCGTCGCGGTGTTGGTCGGGGTGTTGAAGTCGATACCGAACGCGTGTGTCGTGCCGTCCGTGTAGCAGCCAATCAGCGAGATATTCGAGAGCGCCTGAATGGTCGAGTCAAACAGCCACGCTGACGTGACACCGGCACCGCGCGTGCTCGCATTCTTCACACGGCAGTTCGTGAACGACAGTTGGTCACCCTTCACGAAAAAGCCCATGTCGTAGGACGTTTCTACGGCGCAGTTCGTGAAGCTAGTGTTGTACGCGTAGGAGTCAATCCACCACCCACGATAGGCTGAACTGTAAACGGCACAATTCACGAACTGGCTATCACCCGCGCCAACGTAAAAGCCATATCCCGAACCGTTAGTCGGATAGGTGTTGTCGAGTTGTGGGAACCACGAAATACAGTTCGAGAAGTTGGCGTTGGCTCCAGCGCCGATATCAAGGATGAACCCGATATAGCTGTTGAAGTCGGTACAGTTGCTTACGTTACATGCTGCGCCGGATGCAACGTCGATACCTGCACCAATCTTGCCGCCGTTGCTTGGGTGCTGGCCGACACCGCAGCCATAGGTGCGAATGTCGGAGAGCGTGACGTAATGGGGGCTTCCTGCTACGGCAACGTTCGTGCTCGTGTTGATCTGCACCACGGCAATACCGTTATCCCACGCATTCTTAACCGAAACGCCTGAGAGTCGCGAGCTATCGCCCTGAACCAGGATGGCCGAACCGGCGATAATGTTTGTCCCGTACAGGGTAGGCGCACCGTAGTTACCTACGTTCGCCTGCGCGTCCACCGTGAATGAACCCGTCATAGTCGCGGTTGCCACGAAGTTGATAACAGGCGCAGCGGCAGAACCGCTTGCAGCCTTGTTAAAGATGGTCACGGGACCTTCAGCGAACCAGGCTTGCGCAACGTTACCTGTGATAGTCGCGGACACGTTGTATGTGCCCGTAGGCCAGTAGAGCGCGAGTCCACTATTCACTGCAGCCTGAATAGCTGCGGTGTCATCGGTCACGCCGTCACCCTTTGCCCCGAAGTCCATAACCGAGACAGATTCGCCCAGCTTTGCAGCGATAGTGCGTGCGACCGCTCCAGTTCCGCTCGCCTGAAAATTGATAGAAGGGTTAGGACTATTAACCGTTAGCCCGTCGAAAATCGGTGTTGGATAAGCCATCTTTTAATTCTCTTTTTGAGGGGGCATTGCACCCCCGTGTGCTGTTATGCAGCCTCGAATAGCTCGTAAGCCACTACGCCACTATCAGAGCCGTTACTTGACGTGATCGTGAATGACGCCCCAGCAGTACGCGCGGATACGCGGAGCGCGCCCGTAGAGTTGTTATCCTGTGCCGTAAGGAAAATACGGCTGTTTGCAGTTACGGACGTATTGCCTACAATTGCCGTCCCGCCTGAAAGCGTCGCGATACCTTGCTTTGCGTTCGAACCTTCCTTCACGTTCAAACCGATTGACGAGACCGCCCCTGTTGCACCTACGCCCCCAGTTACCAGGAGAGTTCCGGTAGTGGTTGAGGTGCTCGCAATGTTGCCCGGTAACTGAAGCTGTCCAGCATCGGTCAGGGTTAGAATGTTTGCGCTATATGCGTTATTGAGAACCTGAAACTGGCCGTTCCAAACGCGAATGGTCTTGTTCGGGGTGGTAGCCCCGTTACCGTTTAGCTTGAGGTTCGCGCCATTGCTCGCCGTGTTGGTGATCTGGACGGTGCTTGTGCCGTTGGACGGTTCGGTAAAGTTACCGTAGGCCGCCGCTACCGTTCCGGTTGCTGTGAGGTTGGCTACTGTGACCGTTGCGCCTGACACCTTGAACGTATTAACGATGTTTCCGTTAATGTCGCCGGAAGGGTTTCCGCCAAAGTAGCATGGAGCCACTACCGGAGTATTGGCGAAATCGGCTTCAATCCCGTAAGTGCCGTTATTGACGATGTTTGTATGGGTCGCGATAAGCACCTGCGCGGATGCGTCTTCAATGAAGATGCCCGACTTATGGTTACCTGTAATCTGCGGGCTTGCGACGTTCACATAGCAGTTTGGCCACGTCTTAACATGAATACCGTAGCCAGCATGCGCACCCGTGACCGGACCATAGATGTTGATTTGGCCGTAGTTAGTTGTGTTCGCAAGCGTGTCATTGATGTAGTAGTTATCTCCGGTTAGCGCCTGATCGGTCACGAACTGCGGACCAAAGCCAATTTCCTGATTCTTGAAATTCTGAATGGCGTTATCGATAAGGACGTTGGTTCCATTGCTGGTTACCATCATCTTGTCGAAATAGCAGTTATCCCAACCCCCGCCAATGTGAATGCCGTTCGTGCAGGATGCTACCTTGCCATCGTGTACCCAAAGGTCATATTGGGGTCCAGGATTTCCCGCACCGCCTCCCGACACGCGGATACCATCGTTGATGGTCTGGACTTCAAAGTCGTACAGAATCTGAAAGTCCGTTGAGTAATACTCGATACCGTTCCACAGGTTGTGGTTTGGATCGTATTGGGCACCCGCTGCAATGTCTGACGTGGTGATGTGTCCGGCCCATTGAATGAGTAGGGCGCTGCCACCTGTCATCACTGTGTTACTGCGGATACCAAACCCACGAAGGACGCCGGGACCGAGTATGGAAGAGTTTGAAGAACCTACGACTGAAACAAGGTTAGCTGTTGTATTCGTGCCCCCATACATGAGCACGGTAGCGTATTTGCCGTCACCCTTGAGAGAACAAAACTTAACCGGAATGGTGAGAGGTGACGTGAACAGATAGCGACCGCCCGGAATATAACCTGCTGTATGCGGCCCCAGCGCATTCAAAAACGCCTGAAGAGCCGCTGTATCGTCAGTAACCCCATCACCCTTGGCTCCAAAGTCTTTAACGCTGACTGTGTCGCCAAGTCTGCTTTGTACATTGCGATATGTAGTACTGCTTACCTGATAGTCGATAAGCGCCGCGCTTGAATTTGACATCTTGTTATCCTTTACGCTTGCGCAAGCGTCTTGCCGTTATTCCAGAAAGTGCCCGCCGCGCCTGGCGTCGTAGGCAATTGGTTGAACCAGACACCGAACGAGAGCGCGAAATCGCTAGGCGAAATAGTGTTGGTTCCGGTTGCCGAAGTAGCGCCGATAATCGTGACCGTGCGAACGCCGACAGGAACGCCATTCGGAATCGAAAGGGTGTAGCCGGACATTACGAGGTCCGCTTGCATTTCCCCATCGAAGAAAACCAGGGTTCCGGGGTCGCTCAGAAACTCCACGCCAAGCGTCAGAGTGAGCGCGATTCCGGGCGCAAACTGCGTTGCGTTAGCGGATGCGATAGCTTCCACGGCAACCGCTTGCGACTGGCTCACGGTCCACGTGCCAACGCCCGTTGAATCGGTCGAGATAGCACCCGTGAGCGTCGTTCCACCGGCCACGCCTGCGCCGTAGAGGGTTTGCCCCACAGCCGGAAGTCCGGAATTAACCTGCGTGATAGTGAGCGTCGTTCCGCTGATTGAACCTACGAAGCTAGCGCCCTGAGTGAAGGAAATGCGGTTGGCAACATAGGGTTGAACGGAGTTCTGAACTGCATTAAGCGCGCTATCGATGGCGTTAAGGTCGGCATTGAGGATATTCCCCCACACGTCCTGATCGCCCCCGACAGTCGGAAGGGTGAAGCCATAATTAGGTGTTGTCGGATCTGCCATGACACCCCCTTAGAATGGCGCTTTGGGCCACACGATGTTGTGTGGGAAACCAATCTGCAATGGGAGGTCACGCAAGTTCTGGCGGTAGGCCGTCACATTGCGTTGCTTCGCGGTGTCGCCTTCCTCCATCGCGCGCGTGGCGTGACCGTCCGATTCCTTCAGGAGGTGATCACGTTCAGCGCGGGCATATCGCGCCTTCACCGCTGTTCGTGCGGTTGCGGCGTGGGGCTTCACTTGGGCGTGCAGTGCTTCAGGAGTCGGTTCCGGGTCCGGGAGATTCCACTTAACGATTAGCGCGCTCGTGGTCTGATGCCCCCGATCTGGACAAAGCATCATGCCAACGGTGTAATCCTTGCCGTGCTGAGTACCCGGATAGAGCCGCTGTAGCGCTTCGATCATTTCATCGTGCGTGAGCCAATCCGCGTTAGGAATGAGCGCGGATGCGTCCAGCTTCTGTTTTAGTTTTGCATCCATAGATATCCTTAGTTATTTCGCAGATAGACGACACGCATGTAAATCCATCCGTAGGTCTGAACCGTGCGCAAACCTTCGAGAACCCAGGGGGAACCGGCGTCAATCGTTCCGACACCACCAGGGCCAATCGCGCCGATTTCCATAATTCCGGAATTCCACGGGCACGTAGCGCCGATGTTGGCGTACGCGCCGGGGTTGAGATTCGCAGTCGTCCAAAGCTGGCCTTGGTCGGTGCCATCGACATAGCCGTGCAGGCGCGAACCATCCCAATTGATCTTTACGGCGTTATTCGAGTCCGTATAGACGAAGCCGCTATTTGGGTTATTGTTTCGCTTCGCTACTACGTAGGAATTGAGCCAGCCATTGCCGATGCCGTTATTCCACGCGGACCCGTAGACGTTGCCGTCACCCTGGAACACGGTCCCCACGTTGTTACGTAGGCTGTTGTCGCCAGTGTTGATATACATGTTGCTGGCTTGCCAGCGACCGTAATTCGTCAACGTACCGTTGACGGTAAGGTTATTTGTGATCGTGCCGCCTGCTACCGGGAGGTAGTTACCGGGCGTGAAGTTGCCTGTGTGCCAGATGGTGCCAACGTCCGTACTGTCGATAGTCACGTCAACCGAGTTACCGTTAGCCGTGAGCTTGAGCGCATGCGTTCCGTTCGATGCGTTGACAACCGCTGCGTTGGCGGTCGTCTGAGCCGTGTTAACGCCCGCGTCGATAGCGTCCATATTGCCATTCAGCAACGTGCCCCACGTGTTAACATCGCCCCCGATATCGGGCTTTACGAGGTTCAGATTGGCTGTGTATGTATCTGCCATTTTTTATCCTTGTTTATGGTCCTACGACCGTTGGCGTGATCACAGTCCAAATGTCGCCCGGTTCCGGTTGCGGGTTCCATAAGCTGCCCCCGTTGGCGGTCGAATTCCATGTCCACGCAGTGGCCATGTTGGCTTGCAGGATGTGCGTTCCCTGTGCCGTGCTGGACCAATTCCAGTTAGCACTACGAACCGCATGCGCCGCGCGATAGTTGCCCCGGATGCTGCTGCTTGAACTCCACGCTGAATTCATGACCGGCATAAATTCATGCCCACCCGTCGCGAGACTCGACCAAACGCCATTGCTGCGCACCGCGCCGCCGCGTGTGTATAGGCCCGTCTTAGAGGAAGTCCAGACCCATGCACTACGGTTGTTTGACGCGTATTCGTAGCGCGCACCGCGTATCGTGCTGGAAGCGGTCCACGTGGAAGTAACCGCGTTATTCGTGTCTGCTTGCTGGCCGTATACGCTACTGCCATACAGCGAACCACCATAGCCAGTAGCCATACTTCACCTCTTACATTTGCGATACGGTGTAGGTCGCCGGTTGGAATGCGAAAACGTCACCTGTACCGATAACCTTGGAGACCTGGAGCGGGCCGCCGTCAATCAGATTGCCGCCTGTCGCCGCGTCGTAAATGCCCGCGCCCGTCACCGTGCCCCACGATGCCGTAGCAGTCGGGAACTGCACCAGTGCCGTGTTCGATGCGACAGCGGGGCCGCTACCCGATACCGTCCAGGTGATCGGCTGACGCACGTATGAGCCGCCCGTCACCTCAACGCCACCCGTACCAGCGGGCATCGTCGGGTTAGTCGTGAACAGCGCGACATACACCGTGGTTGGCATCGTCCACGGCGCAACGCCCAGGAAATGCTTCAAAATTGCTTGTTCGATGGTTGTCGAAAGAGCCATGATTTATCCTTGTGCCTTAGCACTTATCGATAGCTGCGACGCACGCGGATTTTCATCGTTGAACCGCTGAATTGGGCGCGCCCGTCAGCTTCAGTGATCTTTTCAGCGAGGTCGTTATAAAGTGAATTCCAGACCTGAATTCGTTCGTCATCCTTCAGATACGGCGCAGAATGAAGCAACGCCCCGTAGAGGTAGACATTCGGATTCATGTTCAGAAGCCAGTTACTTTGCTGGGTTGCTGACAGGGGAGGGAGCTTGCCGAAATACACCATCTGAAGCGTGTATTGCGTACCCGTTGGGGGAGGGGGCAAGATTTCCATCGTTCCGCCCGCCACGGCGTAATAGCGCGGAACACCGCACTGTGTGATCTGCCGGTAATCATCCATCTGGGTCTGAGTCAGCATCTCCAGGCGCGATGGGGGAGGTAGCTCCATTACGCGCAGGTTCTGCATGCTGATGTAGTCTCGTGGAACCGGCACAAAATATTGGCCCCATTGGTCCGTCTGGCTTCCGTCGATAGTCGCCTGACTGCGCACTATGCCCTGCTGAATCCTGAATCGGTCATCCGCATTAATCGATGCTTCTGCAAGCTGAATAAAAGTGGGAATTTGGTCCGTCAAGTCTTGACGGTTCAGGAAATCGGCAACAGTCGCGCATAGGTCGTTATATGTCGCGATTGTCATAGTTAGACCTTGCCAGGGCGGGTGCGGAAAAATCGGTTTTCCGGATCATTCAGCCACTTCTTGAACGCCACAGGGTCATCAATGATTCCCTTCATCTTTAGCTCTTGATAAATGATGATCGGGATGGACGCTACCTTGTGCATACCATCGCCCCAGCGTGCGCGCTCATCGACGGCGTTGTATTGGCCTTTCGTGTGCTCTAGCAGGGGGTCGTGATTCTGGCGGTTCTCGATGGTTGCCGTATCGTTGGTCTCGTCGTAATGCCAAATGCGTTCAATACCGAACTCCGGCACCGATTCAAAGTGTTTCGTAATCATTCGTACTCCATACGAAAAAGGGGGCTCGTGCAAGCGCACTGCCCCCTTTCCTAGCGACCTACGGATTAATGCGTAAGGTCTGCGATGATGCCGTGTGCCAGCGGGTTTTGAACCTTGAGGCCGTATTCCACGACGAGTTGGCGCTTCTCGCTGTCACCAGTCTTGGCAAGCTGGTTCATCTGGAAGTTGCGCAGATATGCGACCGCCGCGTATTCCACATCGATACCCAGTGCCGTTTGCGGGCGCATGAATCGGTTCGGAACAATCGAAACCGTGCCGAAGTCCGACACGTACACGTCAGCAGCGCCGATGATTTCGGCTTGCTGGCCTGCTTCCACGTCGCGAAAGCGGGTAGCGATACCCGTGAAACCGGAGATGGTCTGCTTGTTCGTCGCGCCCACCATGACCATGTCAGCACGGCCGCCGTTGGTCCATTGTTGCGACAGCATTTCCTTAAGCATGGGTTCCGTGAGCGGAACCTGTGTGCCGTCAACCGGAGCCGTATTGACGAAGCCAGACGGCAGACCGTTCGCGCCAATGCCACCGCTGTAGACCGATGCCGAACCGCCTGCACCGCGTTGCGAGTTGGCAGCAACCATGAACGACTCGAAACCAGCCGTTGTGCGCGCCGTGCTATCCGATCCCGGCGTAGCGGCCTGGTTACTCGTCAGGATGGCTTCGAGGTCGCGCTTCAGTTCGCCACCGCGCTTGGCAAGCTGGTATGCAAGTTCCGATTTGCGACCGGCCTTGTCCACGCTTTCGAGCGAACCCGAAACCTGCACGACCTTGGTCGAGATCTGCGTGTAGTTGCCGATACGACTGGTCGGCGTGCTCGTGTCGCTACCGGCGTCAGCACCTTCGAGTGCGGCGTTGGCCGTATTCGGAGCGGCCAGGCTATCCGCCTGCCATTCGAAATAGGTGTTGCTCGCGGTCGTTTTGCCGATGTTCGAGATAAAGGGCGTGTCCGTCGGGCTGATATTGACGATAATGTCTGCGAGATCCTCGCGAATGCCCCGGGCATCGTATGTATTGTAAGTTGCCATGTTGAAACCTAATTAGAGAAGCTTTTCGAGCAATGACGCCGCGTCCTGAACCTTTCCGGTTTGTCGTAGCGTCTTGCGCGCGTCTGTTACCGCTGCGCGGCGCGTATTTGGGACTTGGCCCGCGTTTCCAGGTCGGACGACCTTTGTTTTGTTTTGCGGTTGCTGCGGTTGTGGTTTGCCCTTGGCAACCATGCGGTCGTACATCATGGCTTTATGGGCCAGTACGAAAATGCGGTGGTCTGCGGTGGTGTCCACTTCTTCAGGCGAATAACCCAGGCTATACGCGTAGTCGCGAATCGCCTGCTTGCCAGCTTGCGCTTTAGCCTTGTCTTTCCATTCGGGGAAAGCGGCTGCGAGCTTTTCACCTTCTGCTGCCATATGCGCCGTTAGTTGGCGCTGTTGGTCCGCGTTCTGGCGCTGCGTGAGTGCCTGATATTCCGCTTGAATGGCGCTCATCTTGTCTTTATGTTCGCGCCATTGTTCCTTCTGCTGAAGGTATGCAACCGGGTCGTATTGCTGGAGCGCTTGCCACTGTTCCGGAGTCGGTTCCTGGGGTTGCAGTTGTGCAATTGCCTGTTGAACCTGCGCCAGCCCAGCGCGGTACTTTTCGCGCTCACCTTGCGCTGTTGCTACGTCCTGCGTGAGCGTCTTTCGCTCATCGGCAAGGGTTTGCATCTTGCGCGTGTAATCAGCCTGGCGCGTGTAACCCTTTTTCAGTTCCGCCAACGTCACATTCACATCTTTATCGCCGTCGCGAATTGAGAACGTTGTGTCGTCAGCTACCGAATCGTGGTCATGCTCTTCCGGGCTGTTTGACTCGTCTTCCTCGTGCTCTTCCTCGTGGTGACCGTCGTCACTTTCGGGGTTGTGCTCGTGCTCGGATTCGTCGGGGTGCTCGGTTTCTTCCTCATGTTCGGGGGAATCCGTTTCCGGGTGTTCCTCATGGGTTTCAACTTCGCGGGCCTTGGGGCCTTCCTGCTTTTTGCTTCCACGCGGGGTATTGGCGATCAATAGATCGTCAGTCAGCATGTTAGCGATTGAACTTGCGGCTGAATTGACATCAGTTCCCTGTGCGGGAGTGTTGATAATAGTCATATGCCTATGCCATAAAAATAGAGAATTCGTGAATAAGTGGGGCTATTGGTAGCCCCACCGAATTAGCGTGCTTTGCCTTTCGCAGCAGCCATTGCGGAATTGGAGATTTGCCCGTCACCGAGAATGGCGTTAAGGCAACTGAACCAGGAGCGTTGAACCTGAACGTGTGCGTAAAGGCGTTCGCGCGTTTCCACGTCTTCCGGCGCAGTCCTGCACCATTCCTCGTAGAATTTTTGATTCAGCTTGCGGAGGGCTTCCTGGACAGCGGGGTTTTCGATAATCAGCTTTGCCTGATTTCCGAGCGCGATTTGCTCGCTAGGGGTTGGTTTTTCGGACATACTTATTCACCGCTTGCACCCGGTTGTGGGGGCTGCATTTGCGCTAGCTGCTGTTGCTGCTGCGCGTTGTAGATATTCGCTTGGGCGTTCGCGATATGGCCCATTTGAGCCTGGGTCATCGCGTTATCCTGTTCGCGTTGGTGTTGCGCATCGGAGAGAAGCGCATCGACGGCGTTTGAATGGAAATTCTGCTGATACTTCAATTCCAATTCGCGCGCTTGTAGGGCCACCTGGGCCGCATCCTTATCCCTCAGGCGTTGGTTTTCCTGGGTCGCTTTCGATTGCTCTAGCTGGAAGCGTTGCACGTCCAGCTGGTGACGCTGTTGCGCCATCTGCGCATCGTTGGTTGCCTTGATAAGTTCTGGGTCCGGCTTCGGTGGTTGAGGGGGCGGGGGAGCCTGGTTGGCCGGAAGTTGGTTAAAGAATTGCGAGGTATTCTTGAACCCGGCCAGTTCCACAATCTTTGACAAACAGTTGGAATACTGGGACAGGCTAACCAGTGGATTCGACGGCCCAAGGGTCATCAGAATGTCTTTCTGCTCCTGGAGAATCTGGGTTAGCTTGCCGATCTTGTCGGCGTTCGTGCCCGAACCCAGACCCACGTTCACTTCGACGTGCATGTCCGCATTCCAGTAACGCGGATCGATTTCCACCCATTGCCCGCGTAGCTTCAGCGTGCGGGGCTTATCCTGGTTCTGCACCGACAGATTTAGAATCAGCTTGAACACCTCGCGCAGGCCGGCTGACAGCATCCGCGCAATCAGTTCGGTGCGACCTTGCGACGCCGAAACCTGCTGTTGGACGGCTAGCGCGGTCGTGGATTGGAGCGTGTCAGCAGACAGCCCCATAGACTGCATAGAAACGCCTGTACGCTTGTCGAGCACCGAATCGGTGTATTCGATCATTCCGAAGGCGTCTTCGCCTACAAACGGCGTTACAAGCGGCGCGACCATCCCAGGTTCGCGCATCCGGATCACACCGCCCAATTCATCGTTTAGCAAGTCATCGTAGTTAACGTGACCTTCCACGACTGCCATTCGGGGGCGAACGGCCTGCGCCAGCGAGTCCAGCGAGTCACGCCAAACCTGGGTTTTTATGCGCTGAATGTCCGCCGTAACGTCCGTAATAGACTGTCCAAAGAACGTATGCGGTTCCTTGTCACAGTGGAACACCGCGAACGGAATGAAGTCCACGGGTTCACGGGAAACCAGCTTGAACGACGGCCCCATTGTGCAGACCTTGTGCAGTTCTGCGATTCCATCGTTATCCGCGTCAATCCAGACGTATGCTTCGCAGTACAAAACACGCTGAAGCGCAGAATTGATGCCTTCGAAGCCCCCAACGGTTCTCGCCCACGGTTGGCGGGCGATGCGCTCGACGTTGAAATCGAGTTCATTGTTGGTGACGTGCTGACGTACCAAATCTTCGTCATATCCCAGCGCGACTAGCTCAGATGTGGTCATCATGGAGCGGTGCGCAACCAGGTTAAAGCCACGGCTGGTTGGCGTATCGCACTCCAGCGAGCGGGCGCGCCGGTCGATCAGGAATTCTTCAGGTGGAACCGACTCAACGCGGATACGGCCTTTCTTGGTGCGACGCTTTACGCGCGCATCGATCACTGGAAGGGGAACGCCTACGGTCGCATGCGTGAATTGGTACTCTTTGATGACTTCGATTTGCTCTACATCGTCATCGTCTTCGAGCGTTTGCAGCGCCATCGGGTCAAGCTGCGTGTAATGCTCGGTGCGAACGATTGTTGCGTCGTCATACCAGACCTTGACGATGCCCGTCTTGTGCGTCAGCGCATCCTTAATGGTGTCGTGCAGGATTTCAAAGCCAGGATTGTCTTTCATGAAGACAAAGTTGGCGTAGTCGGTCGCCTGTTCGGCAAACGGCACTTCTTGCGGGGTGTTCGGAATGAATTCCACCACGTCATTTGACGACGTGAACATGCGCATTAGGTCGGGCATCATGCCGGAAATGGTGTCCCGCACGTCACGCGAGGTGATTTGCGTACGTCCTGCCGGGGCTAGCGCCTGGTCTAGATACCCCGTGTCACCCATGCCGGGTTCTTCATCGAAGTTCGCATAGTCCATGCGGCCCCGGTACGCTTCAGTCGCCTGGGCGCGCATTGGCGAAACTTGCTCATCGATGAAAGTACGAGCATCATTCAATTGTTGCTGAATGATCGCGCCGATTTCCTCGTCAGATAGCGGGACCGTGCCACGGTCGCTATCGACCTTGCCCGATGCCATCGAGCTTTGTTGTGTTTTGTCCGCGCCTGCAAAGTAGTCTTGACCCGAACGCACCGCGCTTGCGCCGTGCTGTTCCTCGTCATCGTCCGGTAGTTCGATACCGCGTTGCGTGAAAGGCTGCGCTCCGTTCATCATTGCCGTGGTTGGCGTCAGAAACTGATCCTTTCCGCCTTGCATAGGCGCTTTGATGCGGCTTTTCGCCATTTGTTATTCTCCAAAAATCCGCATGAAAGCGGGGGAGGGGAAAACTCCAAAACTCCCCCAGAAAGCTGCTTAGTAGCTGCCGCGCTTTTGGTTGGCCTTTACCGAACCGTCCATCAAGCCCTTTGCCTGCTTGGTTTTGCTGTCCTTGGGGCCTGCGCCGTTCGAGATAGACGACTTGCCGCCGCCTGACGAATTGCCGAACGGGGTGGGCTTTTCGGCCTTGGCGGGAGCGGCCTTGGCTTTGGTGTCAGGGGCGGGGCTTCCCTTGGTTGCCTTGGGTGCGGAAGATTTAGAGGTCGAATCACCGAAACGTGCATATGAGTTATCGAGCCAGTTTTTAATAGCCATGTTGAAAATCCAATGTGTTGCAACAAAATGAAATTGCACCCAGGCTGATTTACTGAATGAGTGCGGAGAATTTGGGTTGAATGCTCCGATTGGGTCGGACGAATTCACCCATGAGGGGGATTGAGACGGTTGAGATATGGACTACTAAGGGTGAAGCGCAAAGGTTTTAGCAAACCCGTGAAATATTGCGCCGGAGCGGTTTCCGGCTGTTCCACATATACGACGCGGCATTACCCGCCGTCGCGGCGTCACTGGCGAACGTCAGAATGAAGGCGTCAGCCAGGTCGGGGGACCGCACGCCACGGCGTTTCATCTCGTCTTTTGACTCAATCTTGATCTTTCCGGACGACTGGTAGGTGTAGCGAACCCCGGCCAGTTCAGATTTAAGCGCCTTGTCGTCTGGCAGCTTGCAGCCGCGTTCCTCGAACCATTCCTTTGCCTTGAACCACAGTTCGGCGCGCAGGTTGACGTATTTGTCACCCATCGCGGGGGATTCACTGACGTTGATTCCGCGTATCGGCAAGCCCATTTCGCGCCCACGGTCCACCACGCCACCGCCCACGCCAATAACGTCCACCAGGATTTCAACCGGGCGCTGTTCAAACGTACACTTGTCGTATAGCGCCTTGATCCGGCCAACGGTTTGCATGGTGTCGAGTCCCGCCCACCAGGTGATCTCTTCGCGCACCTCGTTCCCATGCCGGATACACAGTGCAGTGCGGTCGCTACCGAACCGGGCCACGTCAACCCCCCAAACCGGCTTGGTGTCCGGGGGTGACTCAATGTCCCGGTACATGGCGGATTCAATCAGATGCATCGGAATGACCGTGTCGTCATCCGCAAGCGGGAATTCCCCCAGGACGCGAATCCGGTATTCGTTGCTGTCTTCGCCATGTCGGGCCGCAACTTCACGCGCGAACTCTTTCGACACCCGGATACTGTCCAGGCACGACACCCGCAACGTGAACCACTCATGCGCCAGAATCGTATGACTGTCGTAAAAATAGCCCGTCGAGCGCGTTGGGTTCCCAAGTAGGATGGTGGTTGCGTGCTCACCCGACATGGAACCCTGCGCCGCCAGATATACGGCCTCGTCAACCCCGGACGCCTCGTCAGCGATCAGTAGCACGTGCTCGGAGTGAATCCCTTGGAGTGCTTCCGGCGATTCCTTCCGGCTGGTACGCAGTGAAACGAAACTTTCGTCGGGGGCAGGGCGGAACTCGATACGGTCGTTCTTGATTTCCGCCATCTGCAACAGCACGTCAGGCAGCTTTTTCATCCACGACTTCAATTCGGAGTAGAGCGCGTCAAAAAGCTGTGCGCTTGTCGGCGCGGTAATGACGGTTTTCTGAGGGAACCGCGTGAGGAAATGCCAGATAGCGACCCAGGACGTGCTGGTTGACTTACCCACGCCGTGACCGCTTCGAATGCTGATCTTCCGTTCACCTCGTGCGACCGCACGCAGAAACTGTTTCTGCCAGTCGTCGGGTTCAGCCTGGAAAACTTCCTGCACGAATAGCACGGGGTCGTGATAGTAGCGGTCTCGAAAGTCTGAGAAAAATTGTTCTGCGTTGTTCATGTGCTGTCGCACTCCGTTTTTATGCCGTCGTGCTCCTGCACGTGCTCGCGCACCAGGTGAGCGCGTATCTGTTCCCTGGTAGGCCAGGGTGTGGTTCGTTGTGGGGGGCTTTGCGCCATCAATTCCGGGGGGATATCCGGTAGCGTCTTGTCTGTGGCGGGGGGTATACTTGTGAGCGTTTGCATAGGTGCTCCGGCACGTGACACCGCACGCGATAACTGTTAGTAATCCTGGAAGTTGCAGTTGCAACCGATCCCGTGCGAGCACAGGCACCCATTCACGCAATCAGGGAGGTTTCATGACGAATAAGGAACTGCGCGAGTTTCTGGAAAATCTCGACAGGGATACGCACCCTGGGCTTCCGTACCATCCGGGCGATGACGCGGCCTATCGGGCTGCTACGTCATCCGCGCGAAGGGCACCCGCCAAAAAGGACGACAACAGCGCCCTGTACTTCGTGGGGGGCGCGCTGCTGTTCGGTGGGGGTTTCGTCCTGCCGCACATCTGGGCAGGTCTGTTAATCTGGCTGGTGTTCGGGCTGTTGAGCTGGAGCGCCAAACCCTAGAATTTTTCAGACCTTATGGGAAATTTTTTGGCGTCCGGGAAATTTTTGGGCGGGGTGCCGTAGGTCTGTGGTGTACTCCGGAATCGCGCCCCCCGACCATCTTTAAGGGGGGACCCCGGCGGCCAGCAAATGCGACTCGTTCGCGTTTGTATTGATATATCACACACCAAACACCAGGAGACGCGAATGATTCGCGTTCGCATGATATATCAGGCGGCACGGCTGGCGCTTTCGATGTGTAAGCTAGCGCGCCGTTTCGGGCCGTATTTACCATAATGTGGAACATAAGGCGTCATACACGACATTACACTTATAATGTCGCGTGTCAAGATGGCCCCGAACCGGTGTAATCAGGGCGTGTCCGGAGCAGGGCAGATGCGAACGATTCGCAGCATCGAGCGTGAATGATAGCTGTTCGCATCCAGTGATATATCACATTGCCAATACCAGACCGAGCGGTCGGTTAATTTTCACGCGCGCAGGCGCATGTGCGTGATTGGGAAACAGTCACTTTCCCGCCCCCGACAGACGGCCCCAGCTTGGCGCAGCTAATCAGACCATGACTCATCGTTGATCCCCCGCCACGGACGGCAGTCCCGCGACAGACGGCCCCAGATTGGTTCACATAATCAGACCATGATTCATCGTATTCAGACTATGACTCATCGTTGATTCCCACCACGGACGGCATTCCCACCACGGACGGCCCCAGATTGGTCCACGTAATCAGACCATGCGCCCGCATTATTCCCCGTCGTGATTCATCACTCATCGAACAGGGTGAAGTCCGAATGGCGCACCAACACGGGTTGTTTGTCGTCATCCACGGGCGCAGCCACATCCAATACATCGATCACGTCAGGTTCGCTGTACGCAACCATCTTTGGTTCGTGCCTTGGTTCGTCACGCGGACCGATATCCTCAACGCGTGGAACATGGGCGCTCGATTCACTCTGTACGCTTGGCGCGCCGCGCCGCATGACAGACAGGAATGAACTGCCCAGGTCTATGTTTACTGCAACGTTGGCTTTGTTCTCTGAATACTTGCCGTTCCACACGCCAGCTAGCCAACGCTTGGTATCGCCTGCGAGTTTTGCGGCTGCGACTTCAGTTTTGCTAGCCTTGCCTTCAATGGCACGTTTGAGTGTGTTTGCTGCGTCTGATTGGATATCGTCAGCCAGTGCGTGTGCGGCTGTCTCTCGTGCTTTGTCGTAGCGCTGTGAGCGTTCGGGCGTTCGTTGCAACCATTTCGCCAGGAATGGTCTGGAGCATCCGGACTCGAATGCTATGTCTTGCAATGAACGACCGTCTTCGAGTTTCGCGAAGATCGTTTCCTCAAGGCTATCTAGTTGCTCGATGCGAGCACGTTTGACGGGTGATCCGGCCATAGTAGCCTCCTGGTGTGAATGTTCGGTAAAACGACAGCACGCGCCATCTTGCCCAATGACTGATGTTCGGGAGCAGTGGCGCTTGCGTGCTGTCATACCTTAAATTGCATGTGGGGCGAATTCCCCAAAGTATTGAATTTCCTTTGCGTGACGCCAAGCGGTTGCTGCTTGCAGGCTGTCAAAGGATTTGGATTCAGAGACCTTGAGGTCTTTTCGCTTGATACGAATCCACGCCTGGAATGTTCCGTTCTCGTGTTCGGTCACACCGCGTACGCCAGACCTGCCGATTGGTCGAATCGCGTTCAACATATCTTCCCCTCGTGTTGCCAGGCGTAGGTTAGCGATACGGTTGTCGTCAGGCACACGGTTCTTAAAGTCGATCACCAGCCCGTCTGGTACGTCAGAGCGGGTGAACAGCACCCACGCGACCGACGAGGCGTATACGTGCAGGTTGGTTTTCCCCTTGATGTAGATTTGGAGGCGTCCGTTTTTGGCTTGTGGAGTGCCAGCGGGTTTGCCCTTGTGTCGTGTATTCCACGCTTTGGCGTCTTGTGGGCGTTTGAAGTGGTGGTCTGGGCGTTCTTTCCACGTTAGCTGGCCCGTGTCAGGGTTGTAGTGGAAACAGGATTGAAGAAACTCTAGATGGTCGAGCAAGGGCTTACGTGGTGTGAATGGTGCGCGCTTGCGTTTGGCGTATGTGGACAGTTCGATGTTCGCCCATTGTGTGTTTTTCGAATTGTTATCTCGATACTTGATAATGCCTGACGCTGGAATGTCTTTTCCTGTGTTCAGGAGGTACGCCAGACGGCCCCGCGTTGCCTTGAATGCTTTACCGTCGATATGCACCAGCGTTTGATACGATTGGATCACGCGGTTACCGCGTTTGATTGCGCCCGTGCTGGGGCAATACGAGAATTCTTGCTGGAGTGCTTCGATTTGTGTTGGACTGAGTTTCATTGGAGTATTTCCCGTGCGTGTTTGACGAGGTTCTGAATCTCTTCTGACGCGTGGTCGATCGATGACGGGTCGTCCGGGATTTCCTGGTAGATATCCCGCGCCCGTATCTTGTACAGACCTGACATGGAGAGATTGAACAGCCTGCAGATTTCGCCTTTGTTGATCGGAAGGGTGACCATTTCGCGAACCTGCTGAATCTGAATGGGTGAGAGTTTGCGCCGATGGGATATCAGGGGTTTGCCGGGTAGTGGTGCTTTGCGCCGGGTTTTGATACCGAGCATGCGCTTCAGCCTGGCGACCGTGAGAACTTCCCCGTATATCTCGATTTGATCCTTTGCCGCCAGTTCAAACAGGGTTAGATGGCGTGTAGGGGCTTCAAACTCGATTACCAGGCCCCTGATGCGGATATCGTGCAGGTTCTGACTGGTGAGCTTTTCCGGGATGCTTTCGATGAGTTCGATCGGTAGGTGCCAGGCTGACGCGACTTCGGATGGTGGTGCTCTGTCGAGATGCAGAATGATGGCGTGCAGGTCGTCAAAGGTGAAATGTCGTTTCTGGAGCATGGATAGGAAAAAGCCCGCGCTGGGCGGGCTGTCCGTTTTAGATGTGGAGCACGCATAGCACCAATTCAATAACTACCGCACCGGCCAACAAAGCGAGAGCAAAATTGCCGACTGGGTTTTCAATGAGTTTCTTCATGTGAGTTTTGGTAGATGGTGGAGTTAGCGGTTGACGACAAGCGACCGATCAAACGTGATACGTGGCCTTCCTGGGCTTTGTCGCCCACGGTATGAGCGACTAGCAGTAGGTCACCCAGGCGTATAACATAGTAGGTATATTCCTCGTGTAGCTGTTCGCCTGAGTGCATGCGATCTTGTAGGCGGTGGACGACGGGCGCAATCTCGGTCACGCACTCGATTAGATGCTCTTTCAGACTCATGGCTTAGGCTCCCACTTTGTTGAACAGTCCGTGTGAGCGGATCATTGCTCGTGCGCGTTGTGTGGCTACGCGTTGCTTTTCTTCGCCTTCCCATAGCTCGCTAATCCAAAGAAAGCCCTTACGCGTGAACTTCCATTCTTTGTCACCGAAGCTGTTCACGGTCGGGCGGAATAGGCCACGTGCATTGCTGTCGTATGGCTCTTTCGGTACATACTTCCCGGCCAGCTTGTATTGAAAGCCGCTCTTGACCAGGAATTCACGGAACGATGTTTCCGTGATCGTGGAGAACTTGCCCTTTAGCATCTTCACGACTTCGCGAAAGCCCATATCCTCGTCACGTTCGACAAACGTCTGGGTGAACTGTTTAGCGGGTTCCAGCGCCTTGATTGTGCGGTCCTGCTGGGTTAGTTCTTTCTCGTACTCGACCGCTTGCGCCTTGTATTGTTGAATGTAGCCCCTGCGACGGTCTGCGAGCGCCTGAGCCTCGTCAGCCTGTGCGATTGCCAGTGTCTTCGCGCGGTACTGTTCAGCCCAAGCCATTGCCGCTTCTGCGGGGTCTTCGAAGTTGGGCAATGGGGGAGATTTGGTTTTCAACCCTTCTTCAAGTTCAAGCCAGCGCTCCACGATGGCGGCTGTGAATTCGGGGCAAAGCTGCGCCACGACCGTATAAGTATCGTTGCGCCCTTTCTTGCCACTGAACACATACACTTGGGTGTCGCGTGGACGGCCCATAGCGTCTGTTCCGGCTTCATCCACCATTGGTGGTTGGACAATTGCGCCCCGTTCTGCCAAGCGTTCGATGGCTCGCTTGACGCTATCGTGTCGCACCTTGAGTATGTCCGCAATTTCGCGGCTGTTCATCGTGACCGTAGCGAGCGGATCAAAGTTCATGAGATTGGACATGGTAGTTACTCCGAGTAATAACGACGGGTTGTCGCCTGAGGGTGTCCAGCTTTTGGCCGGCATAGGTTTTCCCCCGTTTTGGGGGAAACCTCACGTTGTTAGGTGCGGCGTGACGGGCGCTTTCTAACGGGCGCTGCGTCGCAATGGGCTTTGACCGCTGGTAGCACGTCATACAGCGCGTGGCGGTATGCAGCGCACTTTTCGAAGACTGCGTTGTAGTGTTTGTGGTTACGGCGATCATTCGCCTTATCCACGTGATACGCGATGCTGTAGGCTAGCGACTCGTCATAGTGAATATCCTCTGTGGTGCCGTGGTCGCGAACCTGTTCGTATGCGCGGTGCTTGGCGTACTGTTCATAAAGCGCCTCACCGTTTTCGCGGATGAACTTGATACGCGACGGCCTACGGTCGGGAACGACTCCAGGAGGTGCGTACATTTCCGCGAGCACCATACGGGCGCGGCGTTGGATTTCGTCATAGCTGAATCCCGTAATTGCAGAGAGTTCGCCAATGCTGATTTGAACGTCGAATGAAAGGTTCATAGTTGAATTCTTGTGAGAGTGAGTTAGAGGAATTCGGAAATGCGCTCAATGCGGGCGCGTTCGATATCTGCCGCGTAACCTACACGCAGGTAATGGCGGGCAAGTTTCGACAGCGTAGTGTCCCGATCCTTTGCCATTGCCTTTAGCACTGCGTGCAAGTCGTCTGGTAGTTCAATAGCCACCCGCGTAAACGGGCGCTTGCGTTCGGTAGTCATTTGATTTCCTAGAAGGGTTGGGATTACTTCTGCACTTTATTTACTATCAAATTGAGCTTTTCTTGGTCGTTCGGTGGAACATCGGCCCCGAAACCCTCTTTTTCTTATAATGATTTTTCATATGCCTTAGCAGAAAATCTTGTATAGCGCCAAGCCATTGACTGGAAAAGAAAAAAGCCCCAGACCTTTCGGAATGGGGCTTTCGAGTGCGAAAAACTCAGAATCAGGAGTAAATGCGCCGCATCGGTCCTATAGATATCAGATTGATTCCGGACGGGTGCATTGTGGGCAATCGGACACTCGCTGCGCTCGCGCCCGTGGATCGCCCCAAGGGGCGAGACAAAAATTTCAGTTAGAAACAGGATGGAGCAGGGGCGGCGCTCAGTATGTATAAGTTAAAGACAAAAAAACAATCTAAAACCGTCTGTCTGCCAAGGTGGTGAGCGGAAAGGCAAAACATCCCCCATACCCAAGACCTTTAAGTCCTGAGCTTCGAGGGGCACCTTCCGCTTACCACCTTGAAGACTATATGTCTGCCAAGTATGGAGCCGCGTATAAGGGTTACAGTCGTCGCACAAGACTCTGTAACAAGGCAGACTATCAGGGCTTATATGCTTACCCCCACAATGCGCTCTACCTCACCAGCACATACCTATTAGCTACTGTCGATCTGAGGGCCAGACTAGTCTAATAGGCGTTACTCGCCACATCCCACGCTTGACCTCTATTGTTCCGGTAGGTCATTTTCACTAACACGCCCCGCCGGTTGTCCCTGCAACGTGTAGCTAGTCCGATTTAATTTCCGAACACCTTCTATTAACTGCGCGAAATCAGGTTTCGTGCAGCTACACCATCAAATTGCAAGTTTCGGCACCGCTTTTTGTTGCGGAAACGACAAAACACTGTTGCTAATTTGTATATAGTCTGAGAAAGATGGAAGACGCCATGGTGCTCACCGCGATCAACACGATTTACCACTGACATTTTTACAGACTTTATCACTGACCCCTGTGCTGTATATCAGACTAAATCCGAGTTCCGTATATCAGACTAAAATCCGGGTGCATAAAATCAGACTAAATAGTTGTTGCATTCTTCTTTTGTGTCGATATACTTCGTCCCGTCATCGCAATTACTAAGGGGAAAAAAATTACTGCCGTTAAACGACTCCAAATTAAGAACCGATTAATCCAACGCGTGAGGAACTCCGACCGTGAGGAAATCGAGGAAATCGAGCGTGCCTTTGCTGGCGACGCGGAGGCCGGGGTAGCCCTGGCATGTGGCATACATGACGAAGTGGCAGCGCTTGCGGTAGAACTGTTCCGCGCAAAGATGCCACGCACCGCGTACGGCCCTTTCCTAAATACTATATGGTCATTTGGACACCTAAATGTAATTAAAGCCGCAAAGTCCGAAAGGACACTAACCGCCATGTTCAGGTACGCTTCATACGGCTTGGAAAAGCTACCTGAAGGAGACACGATACGTATCTATCGCGGTACGTCTGGAGTGGACGAAAGGCGTGCAGCGTGTGGGTATAGCTGGACAACAGACAGGGGCGTAGCTGCATTCTTCGCTGTCGTCCGCTGTGGTAGCGGCAAGCCCATAGTAATCGCTGCTGACGTGCCACGCGAGAGCGTATTAATGTACGGCGGAGGAAGGGGTGACGGAGAAAGGGGTGAACATGAAGTGTTCATTAGAGGGGTGCCGTGGAAAATATCTGTAACCGGGACGCCCGAGGATTGGTGCGACTGGGTCAGAGAATACCGACCTGGCATAAGCGTTGATTTAGAGGAAATCCTTAAAAAACGCCTACCGGAGTACGCCTGAATAACAAGAACCCGGCCCGCAAGCTAGTCACTTGCGGGCGTTTTCATTTGGGGCGGGCGGAAATCTGCCCGACGCGCTCTATCTCCTTCCTCAGTCGGGAGCGAAGGCGCGCGAACGCGTGGCGCGCATCTTCCAGGTTGGCGCGGGGCTTGGTGACGTCCCAATACGCCTCCCAGCGAGTGCCGCCAACTCGGAGAAGGCATACCGCGCGCATTGAATCTCCAGGATCAAGCGCCGCACATCGGGGTCGTGCCGCCGTTCGCGGTACAGCCGCCGCAACTCGTCGTAGGTCGGCGTTTCGAAGGGCGGAAGCCCGTACATGAAGAGATCCGCCCGCTTGCGCCGCTCCCTGGCCCATTCCTCTTTGGTCCGCTCTTCCTCAGGCTCGGTGATCGTGGGCGCGTTGCTCCCCGTGCCGTCCGTCGCTGGGTCGGGTTCCTCGTCGTAGATGGAAAAGGCATCTGGCACGATTTTATGTGGAAGGGCTGTATGGATATAAGGGCTATCCAGCTAGCTCCACTTGAGCCATGATGGCGGCATGAGCGAAGCCCAGCATACGCCAGTTGCCGGCCAGGACTATCCACAAACGTGGAGCCAGTTCGAAGACTGGTTCTCCAGTGAATTGGATTGCCTGCGCTACCTCGAACGATTGCGCTGGCGTGAAGGCTTTGTTTGTCCGCGCTGCGGATGCCGCGATGCGCCGTATCGGGCCGATCGAGCCCGACTGGTCTGCCGAGCATGCCGGTTTCAATGCACCGTGACGTCGGGCACGATCTTCGACAAAACCCGTACCCCACTGAAGGTGTGGCTGGCTGCGGCGTGGTACATCACGAGTCAGAAGTCAGGCGCCAGCGCGCTAGGGTTGCAACGGGTCCTCGGGCTGGGCAGCTACCAGACGGCATGGACCATGTTGCACCGTTTCCGCCGGGCGATGGTTCGTCCCGGACGCGAGCAACTCAAGGGCGTGGTCGAGGTCGATCAAAGCTATCTGGCTATCCGAGAACGTCGGGAAAGCGCTCGTGGTGCCGCCCAGAGTAAGCGCACAACCAAGGCAGTGATCGTTATCGCCGTAGAGATCCTGGAGCCCAAAGGCTTCGGACGCATCCGCTTGCGACGGATTGATGAGGAAAGTGCCGCTAACGTTCTACCTTTTGTGAAGGAGGTCGTAGTGCCGGGCTCCGTGATTCGGACCGACGGTGCACCGATCTACTTCCCCTTGGGCGAGATCTATGGGCACGAGCGAACTATCGTGAGAACGGTCACGCCGGGTTCGCTTGCGCCGGCACATGTGGTGCTGCCAGGCGTACACCGGGTCGCCTCGCTGCTCAAGCGGTGGCTGCTCGGTACGCATCAAGGCGCAGTCAAGCCTGATCAGCTTGACCATTATCTGGACGAATTCGTGTTTCGCTTCAACCGTCGCACCTCGCGCTCGCGCGGGCTACTCTTCTATCGCTTGCTTGAGCAGGCGGTCGTGACGGCTCCAATCACATACGACGACGTGGTGGCTCGGAAATCACGCCGCAAAGGCCAGCAACTTCCACAATGCGAAAATGTGGAGCTAAGTGGATAGCCCTTATGGATATACAGTATAGCCAGGGCGGCGCACGGTGGGGGCAATAAAAAACCCCGCACGCGGCGGGGTTCATGTTGGGGGCTGTCAGACTGCTAGGAACTCCGTCCGGTCTTTGCCCGCGATCCACCGGGGCGGCTTGCCGCGCCCGCTCCACGTTTGCCCGGTCACGGGGTCGCGATACTTGGGGGGGATCGGGCCACGCGGGCCACCCGGACGCGGGCGCGTGAACTGGATTTCCGAATGCAAATCGTAGTCCTCGACCAATTGCCGGATCTGTTCGAGCGCATGCGCAACCTCACGTGCACGGACTTCCTCAATCTGTGCCGTGAGGGCGTCCCGTTGCGCCAACAATGCGCGGTAACCAGATGCGGGCGCTTCCTCAGGTTGCGCCGCCGTGGGCGTGTCGAAAAGCGCATCAGCCGGTTTTACTTTCGTTTTCGTGGTTGCCATCATTTTTCCCGTTGCGTGGAACTCAAAAACCTTGACTGTTAATTGTCGTTCATGCGGTTGCAGTGGTGAACATATCGGCAAACATCGCCTTGAATACTTCGTCCATATGCGCGCGAACCGGCGCGGCTTCTCTGCGACGGCGATACATTTTCGCGTACTCTGCCGCTTTCGTCATGTCCGATTCGGTTACCGCCAGATTCTGATAGTCCACGTCACCAGACAGCAAGTCCTCAAAGGACATTTTCCGGGAACCGAGCCACTCGTAAATGGGCGATTCATACAGGTACATGTCCGGGTTAATCGTGGCGCGCTTGTGCTTCTTGACGTACGAGAAAATCGCGGGCATTTCCTCGACGGGGTCGCCTTCCTCAATACGGTTAGGCAACAGTAAGATACGATCCGCGCTAACGCCCAGGCTGCTAATCGCATCTATCGTCTGGGCGCTTTCTTTCATCGCCTTACGATCAGGCGTTACCGGAACGATGTAACGATCAAACTCGCTTGCGCTGTCGTCAAACTTCGACATTGCCAATAAAAAAGATTCGATATTCGACGCGCCAATATCGACAATGGCGTGACGCGTGAGCGTGATCTTTTCCAGAAGGTCACCAAACTTTTTCCCCTGGATTTGCTCAACGCCGTTCGCGCCTAAATCTTCGGCAGATTCGTTTACGGTTTCAATCGAAGTGAAAGCCGTTCCTACGGGCATACGTGGGGCCAGGAAGTAATGCGACACCAGGGTTTTGCCAACACTGCCCGAATAGTTCAACACTGCGATTTTCATATCGTTCCTATGAGTCGTCTGTCTTTTCAAAGTCCGCAGCCGATTTCGCGCGCTGCGCCTTAAGGTCCTTCCTGTTACGAGCGACCTTTACAGGTGTTTCTTCCGCCTGTTGCGACGTAACAACGTCGGTATCAATCGGCGATTGCGACGTTACGCCGTCGTCCTGCGGTGCTGGATTTGCCTGCGTTGTCTCTTTGCGTTTCGCTCCCCGTGCACGCTTGAGCGTCGTTTTGAAGGCTTCGAGCGTGAGGGTAAGACCGTTCGAGGCGCACATTTCCGCGTGAATCGCCTTGATCGGCACTCGCCGTTCTATTGCCGCTTCTATTTCCTCCAGATGTTTACGCACGCGGTACGCGTTCGCCTTCTCACCAGATTCCAAATCGTTCAGGGCCATAACTCACAACCTCCACTAACGGGAATTTGACTCTAGCTGTCCCCAGCTTGATCCGTCAATGTCCCTCACGTGTCCTGAAGTCGTGCCTCATGTGTTCCCAGAACGTCCCCAAGTAATTCGCGCCGCTATTGTCCCCTGGTTGACCCTGATATGTACCCAGGGTGTACCCTGGATGTCCCCAAGTGGCCCCGCGATGTTAACTTTGTGTCCCGGATATGTCCCCAGGTTGTTCCGATACCAGGAGAACAAATGATTCGACGGGCAATAGAAGGGCTGTTCTGCGCGGAATGCGTGGGCGGGGTGGTGTGTGGGGCGTTGTTCGCAGCAGTGGTTTTCTACTCGCTGTGAACATTTTTTAGACTATTTGATCGGGGAATTGCTGTGACGAAGAAAAAGATTGTTTGGGAGCATCATCAAGTGATCGCGGTGGCGAAGCGTTCATACATCATCCGCAACCGTCCGTCGTGGGCGGGAACCGATGTAGAAGCCGTGCGCCAGGCGCAGAAGGAGGTTTTGCCCGCTGACCGGCGTAGGCCCATCCGATCAATGCAGGAGGTGCCAAGGGTCATCCACCTTTGGAAGGCACTCAGGGAGCAGGGCTACACAGAGGAAATGGACGCGGTCCAGCCGATCCAGCCGCCCGTGTCGCGTTCGGGGACCGGGGAGATATCGACAGCGGACCTTATGAGCGAGCTATTGGCGCGCCTTGGTGAGGTGCTGGACGAAGAAAGGCTAAGGCGTATGGTTCGCGAGGAAGCGAACCGAGTGTTGGAATCGCGCGTGCCCGCAACGATCCTGGAACCCCTTGAGGAAGATGCACTAAGCCGCGCGGGGTAGTGTCTGTACAATGACGGCTGTGTGACAAAGCGAAAGTACGTAAGTTGGTGCGTAAGGCGCTTTTTCTCAGACCATCAGACACTCTAAGTAGTTGAAAACGCTACGAAAACTAAATGTTTAACCTGGCCAAGCTTAAGCCCACCGAGGGCAAGTTCTTCGAAATCTTCGACGCGCACGCGAAGTGCATCGTATCCGCAAGCCGTGAGCTCGAGCTCCTGATCGACAATCTGGCTGACGCGGAAATCCACAAGCAGAACGTGCAGGCCGCCGAAAAGGCCGCCGACAAGCTGACGCACGAAGCCATCGACCTGCTGCACAAGACCTTTATCACGCCGCTGGATCGCGACGAGATCCACAAGCTGATCACGACGATGGACGATTGCCTCGACCTCATGGAGGACGTCGCCACGGCCATCTCGCTTTACGACGTGCAGTCGGTGACCTCGGAGGCCAGCCAGCTCGCGCACGTGGTCACGGCCACGTCCGAGCGTGTGCAGGCGGCCGTCGCGATGCTTTCCGACATGAAGCAGGCGCGCGAGATCCTGAAGGCGTGCGAGGACATCGACCGCCTCGAATCGGACGCGGACCGCCTGCTGCGCGGCGCCATCTCCAAGCTCTTCCGCGAGGAAGACAACGTCAAGACGCTGATCAAGCTGAAGGCGATTTACGAACTGCTCGAAGCGATCACGGACAAGTGCGAGGATGTCGCGAACATCATCGAAGGCATCGTGCTAGAGAACGCCTGAGCGGACCACGATGCATTCGATACAACTCGCCCTCTGGGTGGTCGTCGGGCTGGTGGCCATCTCCCTTGTCTTCGACTTCATGAACGGCTTTCACGACGCGGCGAATTCCATCGCCACCGTCGTGTCCACGGGCGTGCTCAAGCCGCAGCAGGCCGTGGCGTTCGCCGCGATGTTCAACGTGATCGCCTACTTCGTCTTCCACCTGAAGGTGGCGCAGACGGTGGGCAAGGGCACCATCGACCCCGATATCGTCGACCACTATGTGGTGTTCGGCGCGCTCATGGGCGCGATCGGCTGGAACGTGCTCACGTGGTACTACGGCATTCCGTCGAGCTCGTCGCACGCGCTGATCGGCGGTCTCGTGGGCGCGGCGCTCGCCAAGTCGGGCTGGCACTCGCTGAACTTCGACGGCCTCATGAAGACGGTTGCCTTCATCTTCATCTCGCCGCTGCTCGGCTTCGTCCTGGGCTCGTTCTTCATGCTCACGGTGTCGTGGCTCTACTTCCGCACGCCACCCAGCAAGGTGGACCGGCGCTTCCGGCGCCTGCAGCTGATCTCCGCGGGCCTCTATAGCCTCGGTCACGGCGGCAACGATGCGCAAAAGACCATCGGCATCATCTGGATGCTGCTGATCGCGACGGGCTACGCGTCGGCCACGGCCGACGCGCCGCCGATCTGGGTGATCGGCGGCTGTTATCTCTCGATGGGCATCGGTACGCTCTTCGGCGGCTGGCGGATCGTGCGCACCATGGGTCAGAAGATCACCAAGCTCAAGCCCGTGGGCGGCTTCTGCGCGGAGTCGGGCGGGGCGCTGACGCTCTTCACGGCTTCGGCGCTGGGCATTCCGGTGTCCACGACGCATACGATCACCGGCGCGATCGTGGGCGTGGGCGCGACGCAGAAGCTCAGCGCGGTGCGCTGGGGTGTCGCGGGCAACATCGTCTGGGCCTGGATTCTGACGATTCCGGCTTCGGCCATCCTTGCAGGGGCGGCCTGGTGGCTCGGTCACCGGTTCCTGTAAAGCAGGCCAGGTAAAAAAACGGCGCCTTCGGGCGCCGTTTTTTTTGGGGCAACGCCGGGTGTGGGCCGCTGGCGGCGGCTCAGATCACCGGCGTCGTGCAGCCATCCATTGGCACGATGGCGCCCGTCACATAGCTTGCGCGGCGGCTCGCCAGAAACAGGGCGACGTCGGCGATTTCGTCGGGCTTCGCGTAGCGCCCGAGCGGCACCCTGGCCTCGCTGCGCGCACGCGCGTCTTCAGCACTGATGCCTTCGCGTTCCGCCTCCAGCTGCAAGGCATCCTCCACGCGCTCGGTGAGTGTCGAACCCGGGTTGATCGCGTTGATGCGGATGCCGTAGCGCGCGTGATAGTGCGCAAGCCCTACCGTGGCGAGCATGAGCGCCGCATTCGCCGCGCCGCCCGCAATATGGATGTCACTGGCGTACTTCCCGCCCATGCCGATGATGTTGACGATCGTGCCCGGCTCCGTGGCGGCGCCTGCCTTGATGCGCTCCACCATGCGGCGCAGCACTTCCTGCTGCGGATAGATGTAAGGGAAGTACTTGGCTTCCATGGTCGCCTTGAACGCCTCGGCGTCGAGCAATTCCGGGTCGTAGCGGCGGGCGGCGCCCGCACTGTTGATGAGGATGTCGATGGCGCCGACGGCCGTGGTGACTTCCTCGACCACATCGGCGGCGCTATGCGGCTCGTGCAGGTCGGCGCGCGTGAGATGGATGTGGAACCCTTCGCTCGCCAGTTGCTCGCGCGCACGCGCCAGATTGGCGGGGTCGCGCGAGACGATCGCGACCTTCGCGCCTTCCTTCGCGAACGCACGGGCGCAGGCCAGACCGATTCCCTTGCTGCCGCCCGTGACCAGAACCACCTTGTTGCCGAGTCCGAGATCCATCGCTGCCTCGCTGCGCGAAAGTATGAAAAACAGTCCCAAAACGATAGCAGACAGAGCGGGCGCGCGAAACCGTATCCGCCTTTCGATTGGCGTTTCGCCCAGGGGCTGGCGGGCGCAGGGCGCCGTGGCGGCGCCTATGGAAGGCGCGGCCCGGACGGTGTGCTCAGTTCGAGCCGTTGGCGAAGCGGGCGATCGGATCGTCGCTGGATTGCGTCGGCGCGGGCGTGCTCCCGCCCGCGGTCGAGGCGCGCATGATCTGCACGGGTGCGCCTGAGGACGGCGCGGCAACGACAGGCGTCGATCCGGCCTGCGCGGCCTGCCGCTCCGCGGCGCGCACGCCGGGAGGCGGCGGCTCGAAGGCATCGGCGGCGGCATTGATGGCGTCGCGCGGCGCGTCCACAGGTGCAACTGCGGAAGCGGTTGGCGCAACGGGAGGTGTGACCGCACCGGCTTCGCGAGCCTGCACCTGCGCCGCGCTGAGCGCTGCGGGCGGCGGTTCGAAGGCGTCGGCTGGCGCCGCGGAAGTCGCGCCCGAAGTGGGCGCGGCGCCCGCATAGGCGGGCTGAGGCGTCGACGTCAGGCGGTTCTGGTCCGGTGTGGCCATGCGCGGGGCAGCCGGCACCGAAGCGGCAGGCAAGGCTGCCACTGAGGTGTTGGCCGATGCGGCCGAAGGCGTCACTGTTGCCGCGGCAGGAGCAACAGCAGGAGCCACTACGGGAGCCACAGCCGCAACAGCCGGCGCGCCCGGCGCAGGCGTGGAGGCTTCCCATGTCGGCGTATCGAACGGCGTGGTCGGTGCACGCTTGGGCGGCGCCATGCGGCGAATGCCGTCGAAATGCTTCGCCCAGTACGGATTGGTCAGATAGTCGAGCCGCACGGTGCCGCCTGTCGACGGCGCATTGACGAAGCGCAGCTTGCCCACATAGATGCCTACGTGAGAGTGCGGCCGGCCGGTCGTATTGAAGAACACAAGGTCGCCTGCCGCGATTTCATCGGGGTCGATGGTCTCGCCGCGCTGGCTCATGTCGAGGGTGGTGCGCGGCAGGTCCACCTGGGCGGCCCGCGCGAACACGTACTTCACCAGACCGCTGCAATCGAAGCCGCTATCGGGCGTATTACCGCCCCAACGGTATGGAATACCCACGAGGCCCATGGCCTGAATGGAGATTTCCTCGCGTCCGATGCTGTGATCGACGAAATTGGGGAAGCCCGACGGCCGCGTGCGCCACGCGTCGGCGCTAGAACCCGAGCCGCCGCTGCGCGAGGTCTTCTGCGGCGCGCTGGAACACGCCGCAAGAAAGATCACGATCAGTAATGGAAGCCAGAGTCGCCGCATGAAATGCAGAAGGCAAACGTCGTGCGTTCGCCATTGGGGAAAACCGGTAATGAGCGGATGGTAGCCCGCCGAACATGGCTTCGGCAAGAATTCTTCACAACTTACTTGAAGTTCGCGCGCGATCCGTTGCGGGCCTGGTACGTTGGAGAGCCGCGCGGAGCATGAAAAAAGGACCGTATCCGGTTGCCCGGATACGGTCCTTCGGGGTGCGGCCGGCGCTTCGAAAGCGCCGCAAACACGGGGCCGCGAGGCCTTAGAGAATGTCCGACGCGTAATCCGCGAGGCGCGAGCGCTCGCCGCGCGCGAGCGTCACGTGGCCGCTATGCGCCCAGCCCTTGAAGCGGTCCACCACGTAGGTGAGGCCGGAGCTGCCTTCGGTCAGGTACGGCGTGTCGATCTGCGCGATGTTGCCCAGACACACGATCTTGGTGCCGGGACCCGCGCGCGTGACGAGCGTCTTCATCTGCTTCGGCGTGAGGTTCTGCGCCTCGTCGATGATCAGATACTTGTCCACGAACGTGCGGCCGCGCATGAAGTTCATGCTCTTGACCTTCAGGCGCGAGCGGATCAGCTCCTGGGTCGCGGCGCGGCCCCATTCGCCGGCGGCGTCGTCGGTCTTCTGGAGCACCTCGAGGTTGTCGTCGAAGGCGCCCATCCACGGCTGCATCTTTTCCTCTTCGGTGCCGGGCAGGAAGCCGATGTCTTCGCCCACCGGCACCGTCGCGCGCGTCACGATGATCTCGTTGTAGCGTTTGTCGTCGAGCACCTGGGCGAGGCCCGCGGCGAGCGCCACGAGCGTCTTGCCCGTGCCGGCCTGGCCGAGCAGCGTGACGAAGTCGATCTCGGGATTCATGAGCAGGTTCAGCGCGAAGTTCTGCTCTCGGTTGCGCGCCGTGATGCCCCACACGTTGTTCTTGTGGTGGCCGTAGTCGCGCAGCGTCTGCAGCAGCGCCGTCTTGCCGTTGAGCTCGCGCACGATCGCGTGGAAGGTCGGCTCGCCGTTCTGCGGCTCCAGATAGACGAATTCGTTGACGAGCATCGACGCGCACTCCGGACCCGTAACGCGGTAATACGTCGTGCCGGTCTTGGTGTCCTGCCAGGACTCCATGCCCTTGGCGTGCCTGGTCCAGAAGTCCTGCGACAGCGCGCGGATGCCCGAGTAGAGCAGGTCCTTGTCTTCGAGGACCTGGTCGTTGAAGTAGTCTTCCGCGGGCAGGCCGAGCGCGTGCGCCTTGATGCGCATGTTGATGTCTTTCGACACCAGCACGACGAGGCTGTCCGGCCGGTCGCGCTGCAACGCGCGCACGACGCCGAGGATCTGGTTGTCGGCCTTGCCTTCGGGCAGCCCGTCGACCGGATCGATATGCGTGAGCGTGGTCTGGAAGTACAGCCGGCCGAGCGCCTCGCGGCTGCCGAGGCGGTCGAGCGAGATACCTTCCGAGATCGGCCCGGCGTTCGCCACGAGCCGATCGAGCGTGCGGCTCACCTGGCGAGCATTGCGCGCCACTTCCGACATGCCCTTCTTGTGGTTGTCGAGCTCTTCCAGCGTCATCATCGGCAGGAAGACGTCGTGTTCCTCGAAGCGGAACAGGCAGGTCGGATCGTGCATCAGCACGTTCGTATCGAGCACGAAGAGCTTCTGGACCTCGATGGTTTCCTCGGGGTGCACGCGTTTCTTCGTGCCGGCACGCGGGGCGGGTGCGGCTGTGCCGCCCGCCGTTTTGGCCGTAGGCGACTTGTCGCCGCGCGCAACCGGTGCCGAGGGCGCGCCAGGCACTTCGGTCTGCGGTTCGGCATGCGCCTGCACCGGCTGCAGCAGTGCAGCGGTTTGCTGCTTGCGTTTTCGCGCCGGAGCCGGCGCGACGGGTTCGAGCGCGGCCAGTTCGGCGCTGGCGGTGTACATGGGTACGGTGCGCAGCGTGGTCGACGCGTTGGCGGCGGGCGTCATCGGATCGGCGACGCTCTCCGCGCCATATTCGGCGACATCGGCGGCGTCGTTCTCGCTCGCCGCTTTGCGCGTGCTGCGCGTCGTGCGCGCACGGGCCTTGTATTCATCGGGCGGCAGCAGGTTGCCGAGCTTGCTGGGGGGAGTAGGCAAAGGCATGGTGTCCCTCGAAAAATTCGGGTCGAGTGGTCGCGGTGTTAACCGTACGGTGCGCTTTCGGGCGGGGCGTGCGGGTGCCGGGTAGGCGCCCGCCGTGACCGCGCTGGGTGCGCGCTCAGGTCTGAAAATGCCGGTTCGCCTGTTTTTCGATCTGCTCCTTGACGTTGACGCGCACCGGGTCGCTAATCCGGCGCGACGTGGAGGGAGTAACTACAAACGAAAAAACCAACAAAAAAGCCGCCGCCCCGGGTGACGAGGCAAGCGGCTTGACTGCTTTAATGGCGCGTTGCCCCGGATGCGCTGGACCGGCCATCTTGTGACCGTTGTCGAGACCGCGCGGGTGTGGCAAATGCGACAAAAAAAGGGGTGGACAGGCACTCATTGCAGCCCAATATAACGCGCCTCACAGCGCTTGTACAGCCTCCAGGACCTCCTCGACATGGCCCGGCACCTTGAGCCCGCGCCACTCCTGGCGCAGTACGCCGTCGGCGTCGATGAGGAACGTGGAGCGCTCGATTCCCCGTACTTCTTTGCCATACATTTTCTTCATTTTGATGACGTTGAAGAGCGAGCAGAGCGCTTCGTCGCCATCCGATACCAGCGTAAACGGCAATTCGAGCTTGGTCTTGAAGTTCTCATGCGAGCGCACGCTGTCGCGCGAGACGCCCACGATCGTGGCGCCCGCCTTCTTGAACTTCGCAAAGAGGTCGCGAAACTCCATGCCTTCGCGCGTGCAGCCAGGCGTGTTGTCTTTCGGGTAGAAGTACAGCACGACCTTCTTGCCCTTGAGGCTCGAGAGCGTGAAGTCGCCGCCGGTGGCGGGCGCGGTGAAATCGGGAACGGGTTGGTCGACTGCGATGGTCACGTCAGGCACGTGGCTCTCCTGTTGTTATGGGCTGCACGGCGGCGATGATCAGGACTGGCGGCGCAGCGTGGTCTCGTGCGCGCGGCGCTCTCGCATGGCCTTGCAGCGGAATTCAGTCGGGCTGGACGATCAGCTCGCCCGAACGGCCAGCGATCTCGCCCCAGGTGACAGGGTACGATGGCAGCGAATCCGGGTCCAGCGTCGCATGGTAGTCGCCCATCGTGGCAAACGTATGGCCCTGCGCGCGCCAGCCCGCGAGCAGTTGCTCGAAGACCGGTGCGAGCTTCTGGCCTTCGAGCTCGGCGTGCAGCGTGAACACCTGATCGTGCGGATTGTGCTCAGTGCGCTTGAGCAGCCACGCGGCAACGTTACCGATGTCCACGCCATCCACGCCCAGCACTTCGTCGAGCGTGGGCAGCGTGGTGGGCATCTGCACGTGGTTCAGCGTGCGCCCGGCCACCACCGGACGATAGGGCGAATGCCCACGTCCGTCCGAAGCGTACTTCATGCCCCACGCGTCGATCTGCTCGAACGCGGCGTCGTTCATCTGCCAGCCCGCGGCGCCGTGCGTGACGGGCGGCGCGCCGAAGATCTGCGCGAAGCGCTCGTGGCTCTTCCTCATCTCGCGCGCGGTCCAGTCGGGCTCGCGGCTGCGCACGTTGTCCTGCCAGTAGACGTGATCCCACGTGTGAATGCCGCATTCGAAGCCGGCTTCGTGGATCGCGCGCATTTCGGCCGCCGCGCGCACGCCAATGTCGGGGCCGGGCAGCAGCACGCCGTACATCAGCTGCTTCACGCCGTAGTGCTCCACCACGGACGTGCGCGAGACCTTCTTGAGAAAGCCCGGACGGAACACGCGGCGCAGCGCCCAGCCCGTATGGTCCGGGCCGAGGCTGAAGAGGAAGGTCGCGCGCGCCTTGTAGCGGTCGAAGATGCGCGCGAGATTCGGCACGCCTTCACGCGTGCCGCGCAGCGTGTCGACGTCGATTTTCAGGACGATGCGGGCCAAGTGGCGAGGTCCTTCGCGCTTATTGCTGCTCGACGAGGGCGCGCGCATCGGCCACATGGCCGCGGTACGCTTCGAAGATCTTGCGTAGCGCTTCGTCGAAGGTCGACTTCGGCGCCCAGTTGAGTTCCTGCATCGTGTTTTCGATCTTCGGCACACGGTTCTGCACGTCCTGATAGCCCGCACCGTAGTACGCGCCCGACGATGTCTCGACGAGCTGAACCTTCTTGGCCGTTTCGGCGTACTCGGGGAACTCGGCCGCGAGCGCCAGCATCTTGTGCGCGAGCTCGCGCACCGAGAAGTTGTTGGTCGGGTTGCCGATGTTGTAGATCTTGCCCGTGGCGACGCCGTCCTTGTTCTCGATGATCTTCATCAGCGCTTCGATGCCGTCGTCGATGTCGGTGAACGCGCGCTTTTGCGCGCCGCCATCGACGAGGCTGATGTTCTCGCCGCGCACGATGTGGCCGAGGAACTGCGTCACGACGCGCGACGAACCTTCCTTCGGCGTGTAGATCGAGTCGAGGCCCGGGCCGATCCAGTTGAACGGACGGAACAGCGTGAAGTTCAGGCCTTCCATGCCGTAGCCCCAGATCACGCGGTCCATGAGCTGCTTGGAGCACGCATAGATCCAGCGCGGCTTGTTGATCGGGCCGTAGGTGAGGGCGGATGCGTCCGGGTCGAACTGCTCGTCCGAGCACATGCCGTAGACCTCGGAGGTCGACGGGAAAACAAGGTGCTTGCGGTACTTCACGGCCGAACGCACGATGGGCAGGTTCGCCTCGAAGTCGAGCTCGAACACGCGCAGCGGCTGCTGCACGTAGGTCGCGGGCGTGGCGATCGCCACCAGCGGCAGGATCACGTCGCACTTCTTGACGTGGTATTCCACCCACTCCTTGTTGATCGTGATGTCGCCTTCGAAGAAGTGCATCCGCTCATGCTTGACGAGGTCGCCGAGGCGGTCCGTCTGCATGTCCATCCCGAACACTTCCCAGTTCGTGGTTTCGAGGATGCGCTTGGAGAGGTGATGGCCAATAAAGCCATTGACACCCAGGATCAGAACTTTTTTGGCGTAGCCTTCGGTTTTCATGGACGGGGGACAGATGAAATGAATTCGGAGAACGCGGCGGGGGTGATGACGGTCTCTTGACCGCTATGCGCATGCCGCAGCTCGTGGATCGCGATGGCGCGGCCGTCGCCGCAGACGGCGAAAAGCGCATTATCGCTTACGTGGAGTCCGGGGGGCAATCCGGCCAGTTTCGACAGATCCGTGCCGGGGCGCGCCAGGCGCGCGCGGGCGACCACGAAACGCTCGCTGCCGATGTCGGTGAACGCGCCGGGATAGGGCGGCGCGACCGCGCGGATCAGGTTGTAGACGTCCTGGGCGCTTTGGGTGAAATCGAGGCGGCCGTCCTCGGGCTTGCGCCCGCCGTAGTAGCTGCCGTGCGCGAGATCGTTCGGCAGATGCGGCGCCTCGCCCGCGATCAGCGCGGGCAGCACGCGCCAGAGCGTCTGCTCGGCAGCCACCGTCACCTTGTCGAAGACCATCGCGGCCGTGTCGTCGGGCAGGATCGGCACCGGCGTCTGCGCGATGATTGCGCCCGCATCGGGCTTGGCGGCCATCTCGTGCAGCGTCGCGCCGGTCTCGGTCTCGCCCTTGAGCACGGCCCAGTTCGTGGGCACGCGGCCGCGGTACTTCGGCAAGAGCGACCCATGCACGTTGTACGCGCCGCGGGCCGCGATCGCGAGCAGGTCCACCGGCAGCATATGGCGGTAGTAGAACGAGAAGATGAAGTCGGGCCGTGCGGCGGAAACGGCCGCGCGTAGTTCGGCGCTCTTCGGATCGGCGGGCGTGATGACGTCGATGCCGTGCTCCTCGGCCACCGACTTCACGCTGCCGAACCAGATGTTCTCGGTCGGGCTGTCCTCGTGCGTGACGACGAGCGCCACGTCCACGCCGCGCGCGAGCAGCACTTGCAGGCAGCGCACCCCCACATTGTGATACGCGAAGACGACGGCACGCGGCTTCATGACTGGGCTCCTCGCTGTGTTCCCTGGCTGCTCTGATTCGCGGCGCCCGAGACATTGAGCGACGCCTGCACGCCTTGCACGACGTCCTGGCGCGGCACGCCGACCACTTCGCGGCCGTTGCGCTCCTCGAGGATCGTCTGCACGAGATAGCGCGGACGCGCGCGCACCTGCTGATAGATGCGGCCGATGTATTCGCCGAGCAGGCCGAGCGCGAAGATGATCACGCCGAGCAGGAAGAACGTGATGGCGAAGAGCGTGAACACGCCTTGCACTTCTGCGCCGATGATGAAGCGGCGAATCAGGAGCAGGACGAACAGTCCCGCGGAGCCGAGCGAGAGAATCACGCCGATGAATGAGAGCCACTGCAGCGGCACGACCGAGAAACCGGTCACGAGGTCGAAGTTCAGGCGGATCAGGCTATAGAGCGAGTACTTCGATTCGCCCGCGAAGCGCTCCTCGTGCGCGACGTCGACCTCGACCGGGTTCTGCGCGAACGTGTAGGCGAGCGCCGGAATGAAGGTGTTGATCTCGCCGCAGCGGTTGATCGTGTCGATGATGTGGCGGCTATAGGCGCGCAGCATGCAGCCCTGGTCCGTCATCTTGATGCGCGTGATGCGCTCGCGCAGACGGTTCATCGCGTGCGAGGCCTTGCGGCGCCACAGGCTGTCCTGCCGCTGCATGCGGATGGTGCCCACGTAGTCGTAGCCTTCGCGCATCTTCGCGACGAGCTTGCCGATTTCCTCGGGCGGGTTCTGCAGGTCGGCGTCCAGCGTGATGACGATCTCGCCGCGCGCCTGCTCGAAGCCCGCGAGGATCGCCATGTGCTGGCCGTAGTTGCCGTTGAGCAGGATCGCGCGCGTGGTGTCGGGGCGCGCGCGGAACTGCTCGGCGAGCATCGCGGCCGAGCGGTCGCGGCTGCCGTCGTTGATGAAGATGATTTCGTACGAGGTGCCGAGCTTGTCGAGCGCCGGGTACAGGCGCGCGAACAGCGCGGCCAGTCCCGCTTCCTCGTTGTAGACCGGAATGATGACCGAGACTTCCGGCGTTTCCGGGGTCAAGGTGCGTTGTTCCGCTTGGGTCATGAGTGCGTCTTTTCCGTTCTGGTAATGCGTGTAATTGGCGTCGATAGTGCCGCTATCAAGCGGGTGCGCCCCCCTGGGCTGCCGCACCCGCTCATCGCCTGAATCCCCGTGTGAAGCGGTGGATCAGGCCGCGGCGCCGACTGCGTACTGCTTGCAGATCTCGTCGACGGCGTGGCACACGCGGGCCACGTCGGCGACGCTCATCTGCGTGAAGAGCGGCAGCGTGACCGTGGTCGCGCCGAACCGCTCGGCGTGCGGGAACATGCCCGCACGGAAACCGCGCTCGCGATAGAGCGTGAAGAGGTGGATGGCCGGGTAGTGCACGCCCGAGCCGATGCCGCGCTCCTTGAGTTGCTCCATGAAGCCCGCGCGATCGAGCGTGAGCTTCTCGAGCGGCAGCGTGATCTGGAACATGTGCCAGTTGCTGTTGGCGAAGTCGGCCACCGGCAGGCCCACGCCGAGCTCCACCGCGGCGCTGCCCTCGAAGCCCGTGAAATAGGCCTGCGCGAGCTTGCGGCGCTGTGCGGTGAAGCGCTCGATGTGCTTCAACTGGCCGAGGCCCACGCGCGCCGCCACATCGGTGAGATTGTACTTGCCGCCGAGCACGTCGCAGTCCATGCCGTCGAAGCCCGTGCGCGTGATGCCCTGCAGGCGGTACTTGCGGGCGAGCTCGGCTTCATCCTCGTTATTGAGCACGAGCGCGCCGCCTTCGATCGACGTGAGGTTCTTGTTGGGGTGGAAGCTGAACGAGACGATGTCGCCGATCGCGCCGATGCGCTTGCCGTTCCACGTCGAGCCGAACGCCTGCGCGGCGTCTTCGATCACGCGCAGCTTGTGCTCGCGGGCGATCGCGTAGAGGCGGTCCATGTCGACGGGCAGGCCGGCGAGGTAGACGGGGATGATCGCCTTCGTGCGCGACGTGATGGCGGCCTCGAGCTTGTCGAGGTCGATGTTGCGCGTGACGGGGTCGATGTCGGCGAACACCGGCGTCGCGCCCACTTCGTAGATCACGTTGCTCGTGGAGACCCACGAGGCGGGCGTGGTGATGACCTCGTCGCCGGGGCCCACACCCGCAATGCGCAGGCCGATCTCGAGCGTTGCGGTGCCGGAGTTGAAGGTGCGCACCGGCCGGCCGCCGCAGTATTCGGAGAGCGCGGCCTCGAACGCCTGGTTCTGCGGACCGGTCGTGATCCAGCCCGAGCGCAGCACGTCGGCGACGCCCGCGATGGTTTCTTCGTCGATCTCGGGCTTGACGAATGGCAGGAACGGAACGGAGGACTGCGCGGATGACTGGGTCATGAGTGCTTTGCTCGTGAGAACGTCAGAAAAGGTCAGAATTCGGCTGCCGTGCAAGGATGCCAGAGGTGCGAAAACGCGCGCCTCGATGCGTGCGCTGATGGGCGCCGCTGCGTCACTCAGCTGCGCGCAAGTACGAACACGCCGATCAGAATGATGCCGATGCCAACGAGGCGCTGCACGCTCAATACCTCGCCGAACAGATACCAGGCCGCGAACGCGTTGACCACGTAGCCGAGCGAGAGCATCGGGTAGGCGATCGAGACGTCCACGCGCGAGAGGCCCACGATCCACACGACCACGCTGAACACATAGCAGGTGAGCCCGCCGATGATCGGCAGTTGCGTCGCGAGCTTCCAGCCGATGGGCAGGATGTTCGCACGGGTGAATTCGAAGTGTCCAACGGCATTGACACCGGCTTTCAGCAACAGTTGCGCGCAGGCATTCAGGCTGACGCCGGCGAGGATGCAGATGAGGGAAATCGGATTCATCGTGTCGGAGGGTGAATGGGGTGGCTAAAGTGAGTTTGGGGCGGGATTGCTGCGTGCGCCTGGGCGCTTACGGGGCGGGTGTCCGGCTGGCGGGCTTACTCCGGCTGGCAGGGCGGCCCGGGGTTTGTCCACGGGTTGGGCGGCCCTGATCCGGTACCGGGTCACGGCACACTCGCCGGGCCCGCGCAACGGGGATTCCATTGCGCCCTTGCAGCCGTCTGGCCGGCCGCGCCGTCGCTTGCCGCCCACGCCGGTCGCCCACGCCGGTTGCCCACGAAGGCGACCTGTGCAGCCGGTGCTGCCCGACCGGGCCAGCAGTCCTGCGCTTCGGCACGCGGGCTCGCACCATCGGCGCCCAGCATTATCGCTCATGCGCGGAACATGGCCGCCGTCAACCCGGGAAACGTCAGGATTGCGGCTTCTCGACGATCACGCGGCGCGTGTCGCGCGCGATCACCTGCATCGGGAAACCCTTTGCAGCCAGTTCGTCGTAGCGATCCACCGGCAGCAGCGCGAGTGCGTAACGCTCGTTCTTCCAGCGCTGCTCCCAATCCGCGATGGTCGGCACCCATTTTTGCGGCTCTTCGGAGATGCCGAAGGCCAGCTCGTCGGTGACCTGCACCATCGTCATCGTGTGGCGCACGTAGAAGGGCAACGTGTGGTCGAGCACGCCCACCGAATAGAACGGCGTGTCGGGCGGCAGCTTCGCGATCGCGGCGCGCACCGCTGGGGCGAGCGGCGCGCCCGAGCTGAGCGTGCCGAACACGTCGTGCCCCGTGCCGGCGATGGTCGCGAGCAGCAGCCACGCGGTACCGAGCGCCACGGCCGGCGCGCTCGCGCCCGTCTCGGGCGTGCGCTTCGCGCGGGTGAGGCGCAGTCCGATCATGGTGACGACGAAGGCGACCGCGGCGGCGGCGAACACCCAGACCTGGAACTCGCGATAGAGCGCGTTGGGATTGCGCGAATCGCCGAGGCGCGTGAGCACGAAGGAGCCGGCCATCAGCGCGACGGCGAGCACGGCATAGCCCGTCAGATGGCGACTCCACTGCTTGCGCGTCATGAGGGGCAGATACAGGCCGATGATCAGCGCGAGCGGCGGCGCGATCGGCAGCGTGTATGAAATCAGCTTCGAGTGCGACGCGCTGAAGAACAGGAAGATGAACACGCTCCAGACGAGCATCATCGTGACGGGCGCGAAACCGTTGGGCTGGTTCGGCGCGCGCAGCGCGTGGCGCACGCTCTGGACGCTCACCGAGAGCCACGGCAGGAAGCCCACGAGCATTACCGGCACGAAGTAGTAGAACGGGCCGGGACGGTTCTGCGCGGGCGTGAGATAGCGCTGGAACTGCTGGACGATGAAGAAGAAGTTGAAGAATTCCGGATTGCGCTGCTGCACCAGCACGAACCACGGCGAGACGATCGCGAAGAAGACGATCAGGCCGCTCACGAGGTAAAGGCGCTTCCAGATCGCCCAGTCGCGCGAGATCACCGTGTAGAGCACCAGCACGGCGCCCGGCAGGATCAGGCCGATCAGGCCCTTCGAGAGCACGGCGAGCGCCATCGCCCCCCAGCAGACCCACATCCACAGGCGCGCGGTGCGCGTGGGCAGATTCGGGCGCTGGGCGAGCAGCAGGGCGCACAGCGTGAGCTCCATCCAGAACGACAGGGCCATGTCGAGCGTGTTGAAGTGGCCCATCAGGTTCCAGTACGGCGCGCAGGCGAGCACGAGCGCGGCGAAGAAGCCCGTGGCGGCGTTGAAGACGCGCGCGCCGGTGAAGCCGATCAGCAGCACGCCGGCGAAGCCCGTGAGGGCCGTATAGAGGCGCGCCTGCCATTCGCCAAGGCCGAACCATGCGAACGTGAGCGCATTCATCCAGGTTTGCAGCGGCGGCTTCTCGAAATACTTGTAGCCGTTGTAGCGCGGGGTGATCCAGTCGCCGCTGGCGAGCATCTCGCGCGCCATTTCGGCGTAGCGGCCTTCGTCGCTCGGCAGCAGATGGCGCCAGCCGAGCGGCACGAACCAGATCACGGCGAGAGCGACGATCAGGAGCAGGATCGCGCTGCGGTTGAGCGGCAGCCTCGAGGGCGTATCGTTCATGGGTTCAAGCCTGTTCTTGTTGATGTTGCGGTCGATCAGGCGGCGCGCCGCCCGCGCCTTCGCGGGAAGCGCGCAACGCCTGCGCGGCGCGCAAGTGTACTACGGCACGCCGGGCGTACCTGAAGGCAGGCTTAAGGCGCAATTCGGGCGCACCCCGGGAGCGCTTCAGGTGGGCTTCGGGCGGATCAGTTTTCGATCAGGAGCGCGGCGGCCACGCGCCGGCCTTCGGCCATCAGGATGTTGTAGGTGCGGCAGGCGGCCTTGAAGTCCATCGCCTCGACGCCGATGCGCCTCGCGCTCAGTGCCGCGGTCAGGCGCGGATGGGGAAAGCGCAGCCGCTCGCCGCTGCCGAACACCACCACCTCGGGATTCAGCGGCAGCAGCATTTCGAAAAGTTCGGGGGTCAAGGCGTCATACGCGCTGACGGGCCACGGTACGACGGGCGAGTCGGGCATCACGAGGATGCTGCCGGTGTGGCGTTCGAGATTGATTTCGACGTAATCGGCGCCGTAAGCGGTGACGGTGTTCAGGGCGCCGCTGGAGTCCTGGTGTAGTTTCAAAACTTCGGTTCCGGAAGGTCTCGGTTCGGGAGGCGCGGGAAGGCGCGGCCAGCTTGCCTGGCGTGTCCTGGCGGCCGGGCCGCACGGCCTTGCGCGCATCGAGTCGGTCTCGCGGCAGTTGCGCCCCAATTTTGCTTCGTCCGCGATGGGACGGGCCCGCGCGGCTTATTGCGCATTGCGGAAGTTGGCCAAAATCCGCTAAATTATAGCTTTTCAGCGGCTGCGACGACGGACCTCGCTCAAAGGTGCCCGAACAGGCGCCCGAAGGTGCAACAAGCGTGCGACCCGCGCCGGACCCGGCCGTGAGCCCAATGTGCGCGCCTGCAGTATCCGCATTACGCCATCCGCCCGAGTCATCCATCGAAGGGCGAACGCAGTCACAAGCTGCAGGCAGGCTGCCAATCTGTGCAATCCGTGCAATGCGCGCAATCCGTGGGTGTATGCCGTGCTGCCCCTGCCCGGCTCGCGGCCCCGCGCGCCGTTCTACACCGATCAACCCCGTTGCAGCGCGTTTCAGGTTTTTAGACCGCTCTTAGACCCGCTTTTGGACCAACCGCCCGCCGTGAAACCGATCCTCAAATCCAACAAGCTGCAGAACGTTTGCTACGACATCCGCGGGCCGGTGCTCGAGCATGCCAAGCGCCTCGAAGAAGAAGGCCACCGCATCATCAAGCTGAACATCGGCAATCTCGCGCCGTTCGGTTTCGACGCGCCCGACGAAGTCATCCAGGACATGATCCTGAACCTGCCGGGCTCCTCGGGGTATTCGGACTCGAAGGGCGTGTTCGCGGCGCGCAAGGCGATCATGCATTACGCGCAGCAAAAGGGCGTCAAGGGCGTCGAGCTCGACGACATCTACATCGGCAACGGCGCGTCCGAGCTGATCGTGATGGCGATGCAGGCGCTCCTGAACGACGAGGACGAAGTGCTGCTCCCGGCGCCCGACTATCCGCTCTGGACGGCGGCGGTGAGCCTGTCGGGCGGCACGCCCGTGCACTACATCTGCGACGAGTCGAACGGCTGGATGCCGGATCTGGACGACATTCGCGCGAAGATCACGCCGAACACGCGTGCGCTCGTGGTCATCAACCCGAACAACCCCACGGGGGCGCTGTATTCGGACGAGCTGCTGCGCGGCCTCGTGGCCATCGCGCGCGAGCACGGGCTGATCATTTTCGCCGACGAGGTCTACGACAAGATCATCTACGACGGCAAGACCCACACGGCGCTCGGCTCGCTCTCCGAAGACGTCATCACGGTCACGCTCAACAGCCTGTCGAAGAGCTATCGCGCGTGTGGCTACCGCGCGGGCTGGATGTTCATCTCGGGCCTGACGGCCGAGAACCGCCGCCGCTCGAAGGACTACACCGAAGGCCTGGGCATTCTGGCCTCGATGCGCCTGTGCGCGAACGTGCCCGGCCAGTATGCGATCCAGACGGCGCTGGGCGGCTACCAGAGCATCAATGAGCTGATCCAGCCGGGCGGGCGCCTGTATCGCCAGCGCGAGCTCGCCTACAACATGCTAACGGCCATTCCCGGCGTGACCTGCGTGAAGCCCGAGGCCGCGCTCTACATGTTCCCGCGCCTCGACCCGAAGCTCTATCCGATTCAGGACGACCAGCAGTTCATCCTGGATCTGTTGCTCGCGGAGCGCGTTCTGCTGGTGCAGGGCACGGGCTTCAACTGGAAGCAGCCGGACCACTTCCGCGTGGTGTTCCTGCCGAACGTCGACGACCTGACCGATTCGATCAACCGCATCGCGCGCTTCCTCGACAGCTATCGCCAGAGGCACGGCACTTGAGCGGGCACTGAGGCACACGACATGCGCGCCGCCCGCTCGATGTTCAGGCGCGGCGCAACCGCTTTTCCTTTTTACACACTTAGACGAACACACGCTGCATGGAACCGATCAAAGTAGGTCTCTTGGGCTTCGGCACGGTAGGCAGCGGCACCTTCACGGTACTGCGCCGCAACCAGGAAGAAATCAAACGCCGCGCGGGCCGCGGCATCGAGGTTGCGCGCATCGCCGTGCGCAACCCGGCCAAAGCCACAGCGGCGCTCGGCACCGCGGCCGGCAGCGTCGAATTGACAACCGACTTCAATGCGGTCGTCGACGACCCGTCGATTTCGATCGTCGCCGAAATGATCGGCGGCACGAGCGTCGCGAAGGATCTCGTGCTGCGCGCCATCGCCAACGGCAAGCACGTGGTCACCGCGAACAAGGCCCTGCTGGCGGTCCACGGCACCGAGATCTTCGAAGCGGCGCGCGCCAAGGGCGTGATGGTCGCGTTCGAGGCGGCCGTCGCGGGCGGCATTCCCATCATCAAGGCGCTGCGCGAAGGCCTCACGGCCAACCGCATCGAGTACATCGCCGGCATCATCAACGGCACCACGAACTACATCCTCTCGGAGATGCGCGAGCGCGGCCTCGACTTCGCGACCGCACTGAAGGGCGCGCAGGAACTCGGCTACGCCGAAGCCGATCCGACCTTCGACATCGAAGGCGTGGATGCCGCGCACAAGGCCACGATCATGAGCGCGATCGCGTTCGGCGTGCCCGTGCAGTTCGACAAGGCCTATGTGGAAGGCATCAGCAAGCTCGACGCCATCGACATCAAGTACGCGGAAGCGCTCGGCTATCGGATCAAGCTGCTCGGCATCGCGCGCCGCACGGAGAAGGGCATCGAGCTGCGCACGCATCCGACGCTGATTCCGGCCAAGCGCCTGCTCGCGAACGTGGAAGGCGCGATGAACGCCGTGGTCGTGCACGGCGACGCCGTGGGCACGACGCTCTACTACGGCAAGGGCGCGGGCGCGGAGCCGACGGCTTCGGCCGTGGTGGCCGATCTCGTCGATGTCACGCGTCTGCATACGGCCGACCCCGAGCACCGCGTGCCGCATCTGGCGTTCCAGCCGGAGAGCCTTTCGAACACGCCGATCCTGCCGATCGACGAAGTCACTAGCGGCTACTACCTGCGCCTGCGCGTGGCCGACCAGACCGGTGTGATGGCCGACATCACGCGCATCCTCGCCGATAGCGGCATCTCGATCGACGCGCTGCTGCAAAAGGAGTCGGAGCAGATCGACGCGCAGGGCAAGGCGGAAACCGACATCATCCTGATCACGCACGAGACGCTCGAAAAGCGCGTCAACGCGGCGATCGCGCAGATCGAGGAGCTGGCGACCGTGAAGTCGTCGGTGACGAAGCTGCGCATGGAAGGACTGAACTAAGGGTTAGGGCAAGGTAATGAATTACGTATCCACGCGCGGCGCGGGCGCCGGCGAGCATCACTCGTTTTCCGACATCCTGCTGGGCGGCCTCGCGCGCGACGGCGGCCTGTATCTGCCGGCCGAGTATCCGCGCATCGCCGGGGAAGAGCTTGCGCGCTGGCGCGGCCTCTCGTACGCGGACCTCGCGTTCGAGATCCTCTCGAAGTTCAGCGACGACATTCCCGCCGCGGACCTGCGTGACCTGACGCGCCGCACCTACACGGCCGCCACGTATTGCAACGTGCGCCACGGCGAGGACGCGAGCAAGATCACGCCGCTCACCACGCTCGGCGAGGAAAACGGCGCAACGCTCTCGCTGCTCGAGCTCTCGAACGGCCCGACGCTCGCGTTCAAGGACATGGCGATGCAGCTGCTCGGCAACCTGTTCGAGTACGCGCTCGCGAAGGCGGGGCAGCAGCTGAACATCCTTGGCGCGACCTCCGGAGATACCGGCAGCGCCGCCGAATACGCGATGCGCGGCAAGAAGGGCGTGCGCGTGTTCATGCTCTCGCCGCACAAGAAGATGAGCGCGTTCCAGACGGCGCAGATGTTCAGCCTGCAGGACCCGAACATCTTCAACCTGGCCGTGGAAGGCGTGTTCGACGACTGCCAGGACATCGTCAAGGCCGTCTCGAACGATCACGCGTACAAGGCGCAGCAGAAGATCGGCACGGTCAACTCGATCAACTGGGCGCGCGTCGTGGCCCAGGTCGTCTACTACTTCGCGGGCTACTTCGCCGCGACGAAGAGCAACGACGAGCGCGTCTCGTTCACGGTGCCCTCGGGCAACTTCGGCAACGTCTGCGCGGGCCATATCGCCCGCATGATGGGTCTGCCGATCGAGAAGCTCGTGGTGGCCACGAACGAGAACGACGTGCTCGACGAGTTCTTCCGCACGGGCATCTATCGTGTGCGCGGCTCGGCCGAGACGTATCACACGACCAGCCCGAGCATGGACATCTCGAAGGCGTCGAATTTCGAACGCTTCGTCTACGACTTGCTCGGCCGCGATCCGGCCCGCGTCACGCAATTGTTCCGCGACGTCGAGGAAAAGGGCGGGTTCGATCTCGCGGCAAGCGGCGACTTCGTGCGGGTGCAGCAGTTCGGCTTCGTTTCGGGCCGCAGCAGCCACGAGGACCGCATCGCCACGATCCGCGACGTGCATACGCGCTACCAGACCATGATCGACACCCACACGGCCGACGGCGTGAAGGTCGCGCGCGAGCATCTGCAGCCGGGCGTGCCGATGATCGTGCTCGAAACCGCGCAGCCGGTGAAGTTCGGCGAGACGATCCGCGAAGCGCTCGACTGCGAGCCGGAGCGTCCGGCCGGGTTCGACGGCCTCGAGGCGCTGCCGCAGCGCTTCGAAGTGATGCCGGCGGATGCGCAGCGCGTGAAGGACTATATCGCGGCACATACGGGGCTTTGATGGCCCGGCTTGATGCCTGGCTTTGATGCACCGCTTTAATGCCCTTTCTAATGCCCTTTCTAATGCCCTTTCGAGGGCCGTATGAACCCCGGCCGCGGGCGTCGCCCGCCTGCGGCCGGGGCGCTGCACTTGCGTGACGCCGGGGTTCCGGCCGTCGCGCTCAGGTTGCCGCGAATGCAGGAGATAAGGCGGAGCGGCGCAACGCCGCGTCCCCGCCGCTACAATAACGACAGACCATCCCTGTCGAGTGCGCCGCAAGCGGCGCCCAGTCAAGCCCAATATCCCCGCCCATGTCCACGCCTCAATCTCCATCTTCCGCTGCCGCGCCCGCGCCGCGCACGCCGATGCTGTCGACCGCCGATGCGCTCGCCACGCTGCTTGCCGCCGCGAAGCCGCTGACCGGCGCAGACCACGCCAACGCAACCGAGACCCTTTCGACCTTCGATGCGCTCAATCGCGTGCTGGCGGTCGAGGTCGTCTCGCCGCTCGACGTGCCGCCGATGCACACGAGCGCGATGGACGGCTACGCGGTGCGCGTGGCCGATCTGACGCAAGGCAGCCGCCGGCTGCCGGTCTCGCAGCGCATTCCCGCCGGGCACGCACCGCAGCCGCTCGCGGCGGGTACCGCCGCGCGCATCTTCACGGGCGCGACCGTGCCCCCGGGCGCCGACGCCGTGGTGATGCAGGAGCAGACCGAGACCGAAGGCGGCGACGTGACGATCCTGCACACGCCGAAAGCGGGCGAGTGGATTACGGCACAGGGCGCCGACATCAAGAAGGGCTCGGTGATCCTGCCTGCGGGCACGCGGCTTTCGCCGGCGGCGCTCGGGCTGGCGGCGTCGGTGGGTTGCGCGACGCTCACGGTGACGCGGCGCGTCAAGGTGGCGGTGTTCTTCACTGGCGACGAGCTGACCATGCCGGGCGAGCCGCTCAAGCCGGGCGCGATCTACAACTCGAACCGCTTCACCTTGACTGGCCTCCTGCGCAATCTGGGCTGCGAGGTGACCGATTACGGCATCGTCCCGGATCGGCTCGAGGTCACGCGTGAGACGCTGCGCGAGGCCGCCGCGAAACACGACCTGATCCTGACCTCGGGCGGCGTTTCCGTCGGCGAGGAGGATCACGTCAGGCCAGCGGTGGAGGCCGAAGGGCGCATCAACATGTGGCAGATCGCGATGAAGCCGGGCAAGCCGCTCGCGTTCGGCGCGGTGCGGCGGCCGCAAGACGGGGCGCAGACTGCCGCAGGGACGGACGCCGGCAAGGACGCCGATGAAGCGTTCTTCATCGGCCTGCCCGGCAATCCCGTTTCGAGCTTCGTCACGTTCCTGCTGTTCGTGCGGCCTTTCCTGCTGCGCCTTGCCGGCGCGGCGCACGTGAGCCCGCGTGCACTCTCGCTGCGCGCCGACTTCACGCAGTCCAAGGCCGACCGCCGCAACGAATTCCTGCGCGCGCGCGTGAACCCGGCGGGCGGCCTCGAGCTGTTTGCGAACCAGAGCTCGGCGGTGCTGACATCGACCGTCTGGGGCGACGGCATCATCGACAACCCGCCGAATCATGCGATCAGCGCGGGCGAGACCGTGCGCTTCATTCCTTTCACCGAACTGTTGTATTGAGCGTCATCCGATGAAGATTCAGCTGAAGTTTTTTGCGAGCGTGCGTGAGGCGCTGGGCGTGGCCGACGAAACGGTCACGCTGCCCGAGGGCATCGTGACGGTGGGCGACGTGCGCGGCTGGCTGCGCGCACGCGGCGGCGTCTGGGCGGAAACGCTGGCGGAGGGGCGCGCGCTGCGCATGGCCTGCAACCACGTCATGACCGATCCAGCCACGCGCATCACCGAGGGCTGCGAAGTGGCGTTTTTCCCGCCCGTCACCGGCGGCTGACCCACCCATACGACCCAGACGACGAGGAGTGCGGTCATGCCAGTGCGTGTCCAGACCGAAGATTTCGACCTGACGACCGAGGTTGCGCAACTGCGCGCGGACAACCCGGCGATCGGCGCCGTGGCGTGCTTCGTCGGGACGGTGCGCGACCTCAACGACGGCAGCGCGGTGGCGGGCATGGAGCTCGAGCACTATCCGGGCATGACGGAGAAGGCGCTGGAGGGCATCGTGGCCGAGGCGCAGCGGCGCTGGCCCGGCATCGAAGTGCTGATCATCCACCGGGTGGGCAAGCTCGCGCCGCTCGACCAGATCGTGCTGGTCGCGACCACCTCGAAGCATCGTGGCGATGCGTTTGCGTCGTGCGAGTTCGTCATGGACTACCTGAAGTCCGAAGCGCCGTTCTGGAAGAAGGAAGAGACCGAGCACGGCGCGCGCTGGGTGGACGCGCGCGAGAGCGACGATGCGGCGCTGGCGCGCTGGGGCGTGACGTCGACGAATGCGGCGAAGGAAAGCTGAGCGAACAGCCGGTCACGGAATAATTCCGGCATTGCGGAACGATGGCGGCGAATGGCCTGCCGGTTGCCGTCATTCCTGAGATATCGGAACTGTGGTTTGCGGCGAGGGCCATCGGCCGCAAAATATGCAACTAACAGCCTATGCGTCCAACAAGCACAAGGCTGGGGGTTCAGTGCGGACGAGCGGCTTCGTCCTCGTCCATCGAGCGTCCGATGAATTTGGCCGGAAACGGTTCGCCAGTCGGGCGGGTGGGCAGATCGTGGCCTTGGCCCGCGGGGCGCCGCCGCGGCGCAACCGAGTCCAGCAACGCCTGCTGCTCAGGCGGAATCGCGTAATCCCAGCCGAAGCGGCTCAACTGCAGGCTTTGCGCGATGCGCAGCGCCGGCTCCATGAACTGCACCGCCGCCGCGGGCTCGTAACGCGCCTGAACCGTGTCGAGAAAGAGATAGAGCCAGTGGCTGAAATGCTGCGGCTCGACGCCCGGCACCGGATCGTGCGCCTGCTGCACATTGCCGCGATAGGTCTTCGTGCCGAGCACGAGACTCGACCAGAAACGGCACATCTTCGGCAGATGTTCGTCCCAACGGCCGGCCAGCACGCCGTCGAAAACCGGGCCGAGGAGGGCGTCCTCGCGCACGCGGTCGTAGAACGCGTAGACGAGCTCGCGGATGTTCTCTTCGGTGGGGGCGGGGTGCCGCACGGGAGCGGCGCTGGCGTCGGAATGCGTCATGTCGGAAGCCTGGGCGATGCGCTGAACCGCCATGCGGCGGTTCAAAGGTCATGCGAACTACGGTGAAGTGCGCCGCAAACCACGGCGAAATGCGAGTCGAAGCGCCCATCATACCCAGGCGATCAAAAACTTGCATGCGGCTTGCATGTTATCGTATGGACTCCGGCGCCTGTGCGCCCACCCACCTGCTGGCACCATGAGACTGACCGATTACACCGACTATTCGCTGCGCGTGATGCTTTACCTCGCACTGCGCCGCGATGGGCTCTCGACGATCCAGGAGATCTCGGACGCCTACGGCATATCGAAGAATCATCTGATGAAAGTGGTGCAGCGTCTGGGCGAGCTCGGCTGGGTCGATACGATCCGCGGGCGCAACGGCGGCCTGCGGCTCGGGCCGAAGTCGCTCGAATTGAGCGTCGGCACGGTGGTGCGGCAGACCGAGAGCGATTTCGCGCTCGTCGGATGCTTCCCCGACGAGCACGGCGAGCGCCGAAGCTGCGTCATCGAGCCGCAATGCCGGCTCAAGCACGCGCTGGCGGCGGCGCGCGATGCGTTCCTCGCCGAACTCGACCGGCACACCATCGGCGAGTTGGTGCAGCCCGCGGGTGAGCTGACCGGCCTGCTGGGCCTCGCGCCCATCGCGTTCGTGCCGCGCGCACGAGCCGCTCGGCACGCGCCGTCGCGCGGGCACTGAAGCGCGGCGCGACCGGCATCTGCTTGTTCCGGCGGCGCTCCCACGGTCTATTCTCATAGAACTACCCTGCTGCACCTGACCGGCCCGCCGTTTTGCGGCAGGCCGGGCGCGGTCGTGCGCCCCGATCGGTCGGTGCTGGCGGGCGGCCAATCCGGGCATCGAGCGCAATAATCGGAAAAAATGACGTGATCCCCGCTTGAAACCCGCGCAACACCCCTCAAATTTGGTGACAGTTAAGATATCGGAGGTCTCGTTTTAAATGAGAATCGACAAACTCACCACCAAGTTCCAGGAAGCACTCGCCGACGCACAAAGCCTTGCCGTCGGCCACGACAATCAATACATCGAACCGGTCCATTTGCTGGCGGCGCTCGTCGCGCAGCAGGACGGCTCGGCGCGCTCGCTCATGTCGCGCGCCGGCGTGCAGGTTCAGGCGCTGCAGAACTCGCTGAACGACGCCATCAACCGCTTGCCGCAGGTGCAGGGCACCGACGGCAACGTCCAGGTCGGCCGCGAGCTCACGGGCCTGTTGAACCAGGCCGACAAGGAAGCGCAGAAGCTCAACGACACCTATATCGCGAGCGAGATGTTCCTGCTGGCGGTCGCCGACGACAGAGGCGACGCGGGCCAGATCGCGCGCAAGAACGGCCTCACGCGCAAGGCGCTCGAAGCGGCGATCGTCGCGGTGCGCGGCGGCGCGCAGGTCCATAGCCAGGACGCCGAGAGCCAGCGCGAAGCGCTCAAGAAGTACACCGTCGACCTGACCGAGCGCGCGCGCTCGGGCAAGCTCGACCCCGTGATCGGCCGCGACGACGAAATTCGCCGCTCGATCCAGATCCTGCAACGCCGCACCAAGAACAACCCGGTGCTGATCGGCGAGCCGGGCGTGGGCAAGACGGCCATCGTCGAAGGCCTCGCGCAGCGCATCGTCAATGGTGAAGTGCCGGAAACGCTCAAGGGCAAGCGCGTGCTTTCGCTCGACATGGCGGCGCTGCTCGCCGGCGCGAAGTATCGCGGCGAGTTCGAAGAGCGCCTGAAGGCGGTGCTCCACGATATCGCGAAGGACGAAGGCCAGACCATCGTCTTCATCGACGAGATTCACACGATGGTGGGCGCTGGCAAGGCCGAAGGCGCGATGGATGCGGGCAACATGCTCAAGCCGGCGCTCTCGCGTGGCGAGCTGCACTGCATTGGCGCGACCACGCTCGACGAATATCGCAAGTACATCGAAAAGGATGCCGCGCTCGAGCGCCGCTTCCAGAAGGTGCTCGTGGATGAACCGTCGGTCGAGGCGACCATCGCGATCCTGCGCGGTCTGCAGGAGAAGTATGAGCTGCACCACGGCGTGGAGATCACCGACCCGGCGATCGTTGCGGCCGCGGAGCTCTCGCATCGCTATATCACCGACCGCTTCTTGCCGGACAAGGCCATCGACCTGATCGACGAAGCCGCTTCGAAGATCAAGATGGAAATCGACTCGAAGCCCGAGGAGATGGACAAGCTCGACCGTCGCCTGATCCAGCTGAAGATCGAGCGCGAAGCCGTCAAGAAGGAGAAGGACGAAGCGTCGCAAAAGCGTCTGCAGCTGATCGAGGAAGAGATCGACCGCCTGAGCCTCGAATATAAGGACCTCGAAGAAATCTGGACCGCCGAGAAGGCCGCGGTGCAGGGCAGCGCGCAGATCAAGGAAGAGATCGACCGCGTGCGCGCCGAGATCACGAAGTTCCAGCGCGAAGGCAAGCTCGAGAAGGTTGCCGAGCTGCAATACGGCAAGCTGCCGCAACTCGAAGCGCAGTTGAAGCAGGTGACGCAGGCTGAGGCGAACGAGCAGAACAACCCGTTGCGTCCGCGTTTGCTGCGCACGCAAGTGGGCGCCGAGGAAATCGCCGAAGTCGTGTCGCGTTCGACCGGCATTCCGGTCTCGCGCATGATGCAGGGCGAGCGCGAAAAGCTGCTGCTGATCGAAGACAAGCTGCACGAGCGCGTGATCGGCCAGGACGAGGCGATCAACGCCGTGGCCGATGCGATCCGCCGCTCGCGCGCCGGTCTCGCGGACCCGAACAAGCCCTACGGCTCGTTCCTGTTCCTCGGGCCGACGGGCGTGGGCAAGACCGAGCTCTGCAAGGCGCTTGCGGGCTTCCTGTTCGATTCGGAGGATCATCTCATCCGCATCGACATGAGCGAGTTCATGGAGAAGCACAGCGTCGCGCGTCTGATCGGCGCGCCGCCGGGATACGTGGGCTACGAGGAAGGCGGCTATCTGACCGAGGCCGTGCGCCGCAAGCCGTATAGCGTGATCCTGCTCGACGAAGTCGAGAAGGCGCACCCGGACGTGTTCAACGTGCTGCTGCAAGTGCTCGACGACGGCCGCATGACCGATGGCCAGGGGCGCACCGTCGACTTCAAGAACACGGTGATCGTGATGACGTCGAACCTCGGTTCGCACCTGATCCAGTCGATGGCGGGCGAGCCGCAGGAAGCGGTGAAGGAAGCTGTCTGGAGCGAAGTGAAGCAGCAGTTCCGGCCTGAGTTCCTGAACCGGATCGACGAAGTCGTGGTGTTCCATGCGCTCGACCGCTCGAATATCGAGTCGATCGCGAAGATCCAGCTGCAACGCTTGCGCGAGCGTCTGGAGAAGCTCGACATGGAGCTGATGGTGTCGGACGAAGCGCTCGGCCAGATCGCCAAGGTGGGCTACGATCCGCTGTTCGGTGCGCGGCCGCTCAAACGCGCGATCCAGCAGGAGATCGAGAATCCGGTCGCCAAGCTGATCCTCGCCGGCAAGTTCGGGCCTAAGGATGTGATTCCGGTCGACATCCATGACGGCAAGTTCGTGTTCGAACGCGTTGTGCACTGAAGCGCGATTCATGTGGCGAAGGCGCGTGCTGGAAGGTGCGCGCCGTAGCGGGAGCAGGAAGCGCAAACGAAAAGGGCAACGGAGTTTTTCCGTTGCCCTTTTTTCGTTTGCACCGCGCGCGCGGAGCGCGCGCCACCTTACGCCTGCTTGTTGCCGCCGCCCAGCAGCGAAGCGAGGCCGCCGAGCGTCCCAAGCACGCTCTCGGAATTGATCTGGCCGCCGTTGGGCACTTCGCCGTTCGGCGTGCCGGCGTTGACGACGTGCGGCAGCACCTGCGCGAGCAGGCCGCTCACCTGGTCGGGCTGCATGCCGACCTTCTGCGCGAGACCCGAAACCACGTCGGAGCCCAGCACGTTGTGGAGTTGATCCGCCGAAACCGCCTGGTTCTCGCCGTTGCCGACCCACGATTGCACGACATCGCCGAGGCCACCTTGCTGGAACTTCTGGATGAGGCCGTTCAGGCCACCCGGTTGATTGTTGATGAATTCCATCGCGACGGCGAGGAGTTGGGCTTGGCCGCCGCCTTGTTGCTGCGACGAGGAACCGAGCAGGGAACCGAGGGTATCTAGCAGGCTCATGACAATCTCACTGGATGATGGCCGCGACAGGGGACGCAGCCGGAAAATCGGACGGCGCACATGAGGTGCGCCGCGCAGGGTTGCCCGTGCAGTCCGGCGACGGGGCGGCCGAGGGCCGCACGCGCCGGAACGGGTCGAATCCGGGTGCCAGAATCAGGCGCCCGATTGGGGTGTTTGATTCGGTTGCCTGATTCCAGCACGTGAATCATGCACCCGATGCAGCCGCGTCGGAAGCGGCCTGGTTCTTCTTCGACTTTTTGGACTTCTTCGCCTTGGTGTCCGAAGCGGCGCCCGGCGCCGCGGCGGCGGATCCCGCCTCAGGCGCGCTTGCCGCTGCGGCTGTCTTGTCCTTCTTGCTCTTATGCTTCGACTTGCTCGTGCTCGTGCTCGCCGCCGACGCGGCCTGCGGCGCGGTCGTCGCGGCCGTAGTCGTGGCCGCAGGCGCCTGGGATGTCGTCATCGGGTTGGCGGTGGTGCCCGCGGCGGCGGGCGTGGTGCTCTTGCTGCTCTTCGACGATGCAGCGCTCCTGGCTGCAGGCGGTGCCGACGAGCCGTTGATCGTGAGGCCCGCAGCTTCGAGGTTCTGCACCGACTTCGGGCCGATGCCCTTGACGCGGCTCACGAGGTCGTCGGCATCCTTGAAGGGGCCATTCTTGCTGCGTTCGTCGATGATCGCCTTGGCATGGGCCGGGCCGATGCCCTTGACGGTTTCGAGCGCGGCTTCATCCGCGGTATTGACTTCGACGGCCGTCGCCAGCGCGGCGGACAGCGACAGACCCAGCGCGAGGAACAGCATCAGCAGCTTCTTGAGCATGGCAATCACTCCATTGAGGGCATTTCGGTTAGCCGGGAACGGACGACGCATCCAGTCGGTGGTGCTGCGCTTACAAGGATATGACAGTTGGCCTATCCGTGGACCGGAAGCGGTCGATTTATACCCACGCTTTCGTGGCAACACAATCACGCCGCACAATATTTAATACTTCTGTGCAATTCGATGGCGGCGGACGCAACCATGCGGCGCACGTCAGGTGCGCCTCAGGTGTGTTTCAGGTGCATTTCAGGCGCGGTGGGGCCCGACGATGCCAAGTTTCGCAATGCGCCGATAAAGCGTCGCGCGCGACATGCCAAGCGCCGCGGCAGCGGCGTTGGGGCGCCAGCGATTCGCGGTGAGCGCGGCAACGATGCGTGCGCGTTCGTCGCCGCAGTCGTAGGCGGACTCGCTGGCCATGGCGGCGCCCGCAGGTGCCCGAGCCAGGCCGGAGGTGCTGGCGGCGGGATTTTGCGCGGCTAGTTGCGCCGCGAGATCGGCGCTCAAATGCCGCGCCTCGACGCGCACCGTATCGCACACCGCGCATGCGTAGCGCATGGCGTTGCGCAACTGGCGCAGGTTGCCGGGCCAGGCGAATGCGGCCAGCCGCGCAGCCAAATCGGCGTCCAGCGTGAGCGGGCGGCCGGCCGCCTGTGCCTCTTCGGCGAAGACAGTTTCGATCAGTGTTGCGACATCGCGGCGCTCGCGCAGCGGCGGCAAGATGAGCACGGCGCCGCAGAGGCGGTAGTAGAGGTCTTCGCGGAACGTGCCCGCACAGGCCATTTGCGCGAGGTCGCGGTGCGTCGCGCAGATCACGTCCAGGTCCACGCGCGTGGGCGTTTCGCCGCCGAGTGGCAGTACCTCGCCTTCGGCGAGCACGCGCAAGAGGCGCGTTTGCAGCGCGAGCGGCATGTCGCCGATCTCATCGAGAAACAGCGTCCCGCCATCGGCCATGGCGATCTTGCCGCGTGCGCCATGGCGCCGCGCGCCTGTGAATGCGCCCGGTGCGTAGCCAAAGAGCTCGCTCTCGATCAGCGATTCGGGCAGCGCGCCGCAGTTCACGGCCACGAACGGCCGGTTGCGCCGCGGCCCCGCGTCGTGGATCGCGCGGGCGAACACTTCCTTGCCCGCGCCCGTTTCGCCGAGCAGCAGAACCGGCAGATGCTTGCCGGCCACGCGCTGCGCGATGCGCGCGTTTTCGGCCACGCGCGCATCTGCGCTGCGCAGGAACGGGCCCAGCGCGCTGCGATCGTAGGTGTCGCTGGCACGCGCATCGCGCAGCGGCGTCGCGCCGTGCACGGCGGGGGCCTGGCTGCGCGGCGCGCCGGGGAACCCCGTGCGGCCGAGCGGCGCGCGAATGCGCGCGTAAAGCATGCTGCCGTTCGCGCGCAGGCGCAGCGCCGCTATGGCTTCGATACGGCCGATATCGCGCAGCTGCACATGCGATGAATCGAAGATTTCGTCGATATGGCGCGGACCGTCGAGGCCCGGAATGCACTCGCGCGCGCGGCGGTTCGCTGCGGCCACGTTGCCGTTCTCGTCGAAGGCAATCAGCACTTCGGGCTGCGCCTCGACGTAGTTGCGGTTCTGGTGTCCGAAGAGGATCCAGCACGCGCCGGTGCGATGCAGGAAATAGCCGTCTTCGATGAGCGTCGCGCTCTGGCGCACGAGCTGGTTGACGATGCGCTGGCTGTCACGATTGTCGGGCGATTGCACGGCAGAGGCATCGAGCACGCCAATCAGCTCGCCATCGGGCGCGAAGATGGGCGCGGCGCTGCACGTGAGCGTCGTGAACGCGGCGCGAAAGTGATCGGTCTTGTGCACCGTGATGGGCGCGAGGTCGGTGAGCACGCTCGCGATCCCGCACGTGCCTTCCTCGCTCTCCGACCAGCACGAGCCCATAAAGAGGCCCGCATGCTTGAAGTCGTTGCGGCGCTCGCGGTCGATGCGGTAGTCGATGGTGACGCCGTGCGCGTCGGTGAGCATCACGCAATAGTCGGCGTCGCGCACGGTCTCGTGCAGGCGCGTGAGGCATTGGCCCGAGGCGCGCAGAAAAGCCTCTTCGCGATCGCGGATCTCGCGCAGCTCGGCGGCGCTCAGCACGCGCGGGCCGATCACCGAGCCGGGATCGAGCTGATAGCGCTCGAACGAGCGCTGCCACGACAGGGCGAGGCGCGGCGAGTCGTTCGGCGCGGGCAGCCGGCCTTCGACGGCGCCGCGAACGCGTTCGGCGTGGCGGGTGGGCGCGAGTGCGTAGGGCATGGACGTTTCCAGACGAGGGGCGTCGGCGCTTGGGGCGTTCGGCGTGAGTCTTTTTGTAGCACATCTGCCGTGCGCGATCACACCGCAGCGCAGCATGCGAGACGGTTGAGACGATCGTCTCAGCGCGATGCGAGACGCGCGTGAGACGTGGCACGAAGCCCGCACAGGCCCGCCACGTGGGGCTTGGCGGCTCCTGCTCAGGGGCGCGAAGCCGGCGGCGTCTCAGAAGCCGCGCGTGCAAGGCCGCCGCTGAGACGCTGTGCAGGTCATGAACGACCATGCGGGCGCGCCGCTCCGATCGACGCAAAGCCCGTAGATCAGGCGTTCTGCGGGCGCCTAGCTGCATTTCGAGTGCTTTGGCACAGCGCTTGCAGAGAGTGACGGCAAGAGCAGCGCACGCATGCGCCGCCATCAGAACGAGTCCTCGCGATCCCTCTGGATCGCCAAGGTTGGAGACAACGCCCGTGACAACGCCCGTGACTGTAGGCGTGATCGCGAACCCCGCATCGGGACGCGACATCCGCCGTCTTACCACGCACGCCTCCGTCTTTCCGACTGCGGAAAAGGCCAACATGGTCGTGCGCCTGCTTGCGGGTCTCGGCGCGCTGGGCGTGGCGCGCGTCCTCACGCTGCGTGACCGCACCGGCGTGGCCGCGCTCGTGCTGCGCGCGCTCGAAACCCATGCCGCCGTGGCACGCAACGAACGCTGGCCCGTGGTGGAGTTCGTCGATCTGCCGATCAGCGAAAGCGTGGCCGATACCCACGCGGGCGTCGCGCATATGGTCCGCGAGCAGGTCGCGCTGATCGCGGTGCTCGGCGGTGACGGCACGCATCGCGCAGTGGCCGCGCATTGCGGCGACACGCCGTTGCTCGCGCTGTCCACCGGCACCAACAACGCTTTTCCCGAGTTGCGCGAAGCCACGGTGGCGGGCCTCGCGGGCGCGCTCGTCGCGACCGGCGCGGTGCCGGCCGAAACGGCCCTCGTGCGCAACAAGCGTCTCGTCGCGCGCTGTGTCGAGGGACCGAGTCGTGGACGCGAGGAAATCGCGCTGGTCGACATCTGCGTGTCGCGTCAGCCGTTCATCGGCGCCCGGGCCATATCAGACAGTTCGGATATCGAATCGTTGTTTCTGGCCTTTGCGCCGCCCGACGGCATCGGGCTCGCGTCGATCGGCGGCGCGTGGGCGCCAGTCGGGCGCGACGCCGCGCACGGCCTGCACATGACGTTTGCGCAGGCGTCCACGCGAGGCGGGGAGGGCGAAGGCGTGCCACTCATCGCGCCCATCGCGCCGGGGCGCATCGAGCGCCTGACGATGCGCACCTGCCAGCGCCTCGAAGTGGGCGTGGCGATGCCGCTCGACGCCGATCACGGCACGCTCGCCTTCGACGGCGAGCGCGAGATCGAGCCGGCGCGCGGCGACCGCTACGAAATCGCGCTCGACTGGGGTGGGCCGCTGACCGTCGATGTCGCGCGCACGTTGCGCTACGCGGCCTCGCATCAGTTGTTGCGCGAGGCGGCGTATGCCGCGTCGCCTCGATAAGCCCGCTTCGCTGAATGCTGTCCAACTTCCCTCGAAAAAGGAGCCATTTCACCCACGCAGTCGTATCCACAGCAGCAGGCATCACCAGCGTCTATACACAGGAGACAACCATGTCTGTCACGTTGAACAAGGAGCAGTTGCTCGCGGCGTATCGCTCGATGCGCACGATCCGCGAGTTCGAGGAGCGCTTGCACGTCGAATTCGCGACCGGCGAGATTCCGGGCTTCGTGCATTTGTATGCGGGCGAGGAGGCATCCGCGGTCGGCACCATGAGCCATCTGAGCGACAACGATTACGTCGCCACCACGCACCGCGGCCACGGCCATTGCATTGCGAAGGGCGTGGACGTGCGCGAGATGATGGCCGAGATCTATGGCCGCGCCACGGGTTCGTGCCGCGGCAAGGGCGGCTCGATGCATATCGCCGATCTCGCGAAGGGGATGCTGGGCGCGAACGGCATCGTCGGCGCCGGCGGCCCGCTCACGTGCGGCGCGGCGCTCGCGGCCAAGCAAAAGAAGACCGGTGGCGTGGGCGTGTGCTTCTTCGGTGACGGCGCGTCGAACCAGGGCGTGATCTTCGAGTCGATGAATCTCGCCTCGGTGTGGCGCCTGCCCGTGATCTTCGTTGCGGAGAACAACGGCTACGCGGAAGCGACGTCGTCCACGTGGTCGGTCGCGGCCGACAACATCGCCGACCGCGCCAACGGCTTCGGCATGCCGGGCGTGATCGTCGACGGCTTCGACTTCTTCGCCGTGTACGAAGCGCTTGGCGAAGCGATTGCGCGCGCGCGCAACGGCGGCGGCCCGACGCTCGTGGAAATGAAGCTCTCGCGTTACTACGGCCACTTCGAGGGCGATGCGCAGACCTATCGCGCGCCCGGTGAGGTGCAGAAGCTGCGCGAGGAGAAGGATTGCCTCATGCGCTTCGAGGAGCGCGTGGTGCGCGCGGAGCTGGCGAGCATCGACGAATTGCGCAAGGTGGACGCTGAAGTGAAGGCGCTGATCGACGATGCGGTGGCGAAAGCGAAGGCCGCGCCGTTGCCCGCACCCGAGGCGCTGCTCACTGACGTATACGTGTCGTATCCCTGAGCGTCGCACGCTCAGGTCATCAGGATTCCAGATCAAGGAGACGGAAATGGCACGGAAAATTACCTATTCGCAGGCGATCAACGAAGCGCTCGCTCAGGAGATGGCGCGCGACGAGAGCGTGATCGTGATGGGCGAGGACAACGCGGGCGGCGCGGGCTCGCCCGGCGAGCAGGACGCCTGGGGCGGCGTGCTCGGCGTGACGAAGGGCCTCTATGGCAAGTTCCCGGGCCGCGTGCTCGATACGCCGCTCTCGGAGGGCGGTTTTATCGGCACGGCGGTGGGCGCGGCGGCGTGCGGTTTGCGGCCGGTCGCGGAGCTGATGTTCATCGACTTCATGGGCGTGTGCTTCGACCAGATCTTCAACCAGGCGGCGAAGTTCCGCTACATGTTCGGCGGCAAGGCGGTCACGCCGGTCGTGATCCGCACGATGTACGGCGCGGGCCTGCGCGCGGCGGCACAGCACTCGCAGATGCTCACGTCGCTCTTCACGCATATCCCTGGCCTCAAGGTCGTGTGCCCGGCCACGCCTTACGACGCGAAGGGCCTCATGATCGAGGCGATCCGCGACAACGACCCCGTGATCTTCTGCGAGCACAAGCTGCTCTACACGATGGAGGGCGACGTGCCCGAGGAGTCGTATTCGATTCCGTTCGGCGAGGCGAACATCGTGCGCGATGGCGACGACGTCACCCTCGTCACCTATGGGCGCATGGTCCATTACGCGCTCGAGGCGGCGCAGCAACTCGCGAAGGACGGCATCGAAGCCGATGTGATCGATCTGCGCACGACCTCGCCGCTCGACGAGGAGACCATTCTGGAAAGTGTGCGCCGCACGGGGCGCGTCGTCGTGGTGGACGAGGCGAATCCGCGTTGCTCGATGGCGACCGACATTGCGGCGCTCGTGGCGCAAAAGGCGTTTCGCGACCTCAAGGCGCCAGTCGGCATGGTGACCGCCCCGCATACGCCGGTGCCGTTCGCGGCCTCGCTCGAAGACCTCTACATCCCGTCGGCGCAGCAGATCGCCGATGCCGCGCGCGCAGCAAGGAGCTGAAGTCATGCCGATTCACATGATCACGATGCCCAAATGGGGCCTTTCGATGGAGCAGGGCCAAGTGAACGGCTGGCTCAAGTCGCTCGGCGAGAAGGTGTCCAAAGGGGAGGAATTGCTCGACGTCGAGTCCGACAAGATCGCGTCGGGCGTCGAGTGCGCGTTTGAGGGCGTGCTGCGGCGGCAGATCGCGCAGGAGGGCGATACGCTGCCGGTGGGCGCGCTGCTCGGCGTGGTTGCGGCCGCGGAAGAAACGGACGCCGAAATAGACGCAGCGGTGGCCGAATTCCAGCGCGATTTCGTGCCCGCGAAAGCCGGCGATGCCGACGCCGGCCCGCAGCCCGAGAAGGCGCAGATCGGCGGGCGCACGCTGCGCTATCTGAAGCTCGGCGAGGGCGATGGCACGCCCGTCGTGCTGATCCACGGCTTCGGCGGCGATCTCAACAACTGGCTCTTCAATCATGCCGATCTCGCTGCCGGGCGCACCGTCTGGGCGCTCGATCTGCCGGGGCACGGCGAATCGGGCAAGGCCGTGGAGAGTGGGGCACTCGATGAGCTCGCGCAGAGCGTGGTCGATTTTCTCGATGCGCAGCAGATCGAGCGCGCGCATCTCGTTGGGCATTCTCTGGGCGGCGCGGTCTCGATGGCGGTGGCCGAGCGCGCGCCCGCGCGCGTCGCCTCACTTGCGCTGATCGCGAGCGCGGGGCTCGGCGATGAAATCGACGGCGCGTATATCGAAGGCTTCGTCGCGGCCGCGAACCGCAACGCGCTCAAGCCGCATGTGACGAAGCTGTTCGCCGATCCCGCGCTCGTCACGCGTCAGCTCGTGGAGGACCTCGTGAAGTACAAGCGGCTTGAGGGGGTGCAGGACGCGCTGAGGAAGGTTTCGGCGCAGGCCTTCGAGGGCGGCACGCAGCGACGCGTGTTCCGCGACCGGCTTTCGACGCTGGCGCCGAAGGTGCTCGTGATCTGGGGCGAGTCCGACCAGATCATTCCGGTCAAGCATGCGCAAGGCTTGTCGCCAGCGGTGCGCGTCGAGGTGATTGCCGGCAAGGGGCACATGGTGCAGATGGAAGCCGCCGCCGAGGTCAATCGCCTGCTCAAGGCTTTCTTCGAATCGGGAGGCTGAACATGGCCGCCGTCACGGTTGAACCGGTGCCGCCGGGCGCACAAACGCGGGCCACGCCGGGTGCGCCCGGCGATACGGCGCTCGGCCAGCATGGCCTGCGCAGCCGCGAGAAGCTCGCGCGCATTCCCGTGAAGATCGTGCCGGCGGACGAGGGCGCGGCGCTGCCCAAGCCGCCCTGGCTGCGCGCGCGTCCGCTCATGAGCACGACCGTTGCCGGGGTGGCCGCCGTGCTGCGCGAACACCGCTTGCATTCGGTGTGCGAGGAGGCGATGTGCCCGAACATCGGCGAGTGCTTCGCGCAGCGCACGGCCACCTTCATGATCATGGGCGGGCTGTGCACGCGGCGCTGCCCGTTCTGCGACGTCGCGCACGGGCGGCCCGCGCCGCTCGACGAGGACGAGCCCGCTCACCTCGCGGCGGCGGTCGCGGCACTCGGCCTGCGCCATGTCGTGATCACCTCGGTCGATCGCGACGACCTGCGCGATGGCGGCGCGGCGCACTTCGCGCGCTGCATCGCCAGCGTGCGTGAGCACGTGCCCGGCATCGGCGTGGAGGTACTGACGCCGGACTTTCGCGGGCGTATCGACCGCGCGCTCGAGGCGCTCTCGGTGGCCTGGCCCGACGTGTTCAATCACAACGTGGAGACCGTGCCATCGTTCTACCGGGCGGCGCGGCCGGGCGCCGACTATCGCGGCTCGCTCGCGCTGCTCGCGCGAGCAAAGGCCGCGCATGGGGCGCTTGTCACGAAATCGGGGTTGATGGTGGGGCTGGGCGAGACCGATGCGCAATTGCTCGAGACGATGCGTGATCTGCGCGAGCACGACGTGCAGGTGCTGACGATCGGGCAATATCTCGCGCCGTCGCGCTATCACTTGCCGGTGCGCCGCTACATGCATCCGGACGAGTTCGCGGCGCTGCGCGAGGCGGGGCTCGCCATGGGGTTCAGTGAAGTGGTGGCCGGGCCGCTCGTGCGCTCCTCGTATCACGCGGCGCAGACCGTGGAGGCCGCGCGGCATCACGAGCCGGCATGAAGGCATCGGTCATTTTGCAACTAACTGCCAGCGCGTGCGGTCACCTCAAAGGCCGCACGGCGGCGCGCCTTCAGGCCTGCTCGCGCAGATATCGCTTGCTGACGCGCGACAGATAGATCGCGAGGCCGGCGCCGGCGATCGCCAGGCTCGTCGCATTGGCGATCCAGAAGCCGCGCGCACCGGTCGCCCAGACGGGCAGGGTGCCGAAGACGTCGAAGCCGAGCGCATAGCCGCCGCCGAGGCCCACGCCCCAGAGCGCGATGGCGTATATCACCGTGGGCACCACGGCAACCTTGTAGGCGCGCAGCGCGAATGCCGTGGTGACCTGCAGCGCATCGAACACGTGATAGAGCGTGACGATCGCCACGAGCGGCATCGCCGCCACCGCGACGGCCGGATCGGGTGTATAGCCCTTGATCAGTAGTGGCCGCAGCACGAACACGATCGCGCCGTAGCAGCAGGCGATCGCCACCGCGGTCATCACGCCGTGCCGCGCGAGCGTGCGCGCTTCGGCGGGGCGCGCGCCGCCCAGCGCCTGCGCCACCAGCGTCGAGGTCGCCACGCCGATCGAGAGCGGCGTCATGTAGAGCACCGCGCCCAGATTCCCGGCGATCTGGTGGCCCGCGAGCGTCGTTGTTCCGAGGCGCGCGATGAAGATCGCCATGAAGGTGTACGAGGTCACCTCGATGAGGTACGAGAGCCCCATCGGAATGCCGAGCTTGAGCAGCTCCGCCTGGCGCTTCCATTCGGGCCAGCAGAAGTGCTTGAAGATCTCGAACGGTGCGAACACTTCGACGCGCATGAACGCGATGGCGGCGCACAGGGCGAGCGCCCAGTTGATCGACGTGCTGGCGAGCGCGCAGCCCGGGCCGCCCAGTGCGGGCACGCCGAGTCCGCCGAAGATGAGCCAGGTGTTCAGCGGCACCTTGATCGCGAGCGCCGCAACCTGCAGGAACATGACGAGGCGCGGCCGGCTCACGGCATTGGCGAGCGAGCTGTAGATGCGGAACGCGAGGCTCGCGGGCAGCCCGAACGAGAGCAGCCGCAGATAGGCAATGGTGCGCTCGTGCAGCGCCTCGGGCGCGCGGGCGAGCTCGAGCAGCGGGCCGGGGAAATACAGGATCGTGAAGCCGATCACCATCAGCACGAGCGCGAGCCAGAAGGCCTGACGCACTTCGACGCCGATCTCTATATCCTTGCGTGCGCCGTAGAGCTGGGCCGCGACGGGCTGCAGCGCCGTAAGGATCCCGGTCAGGCCGATATAGACCGACACGTAGATCGAGGAGCCGAGCCCGAGCGCCGCGAGGTCGAGCGCCGAATAACGGCCGACCATCGCGGTGTCGATCACGCCGAACGCGATGGTCGCGAGCTGGCCGACCAGCACCGGCCAGGCGAGTGCGGCAATGCGCCGGATGTCGCCGAGGAAGGTCGTCGTCACCGGCGCCTCAGTCCGGGCGCTTGCGCCAGACGTGCCTTTTCAGCGGCGGCTGCGGTCGGTCGATGCGCACGTACAGGCGGAAGCGTTCGTCGCGGTCGGCGGCGCGACGGCCTTCCCAGACGAGCTTCCAGACGAAGTTCGACATCGAGCTCGGCTCGCCGTAGTCGTGCGTGTCCTGGCGCAGGATCACGTCGCAGTCGTCGTCGAACGAGAAGTGCATCTTGCCGAAATACGCGAAGGTGGCGATCTGCGCGTCGCCGAGGCGCACGGGCGAGATGCACTGGTAGTCGGCGGGCAGGTGCGCGGCGATTTGCTGTGCGACGTCCTTGTAGGTCCGGCTGTAGTTGACGACCGGCAGCCAGAGCGTCATCAGCAGCACCCACATGAGCGTGGTGCCGCCGCTCGAGAGCACGACGCTGCGCCAGAGCACCTTCGGGTGCCGTGCGATGCGCCACTGCGCGAGGACGATCCAGCACACGGTGACGGCCACCGCGCACACGAACGAGAGAATCTTGAATTGCGGCACGAAGCCGGGCGCGAGGCGCGCGAGATTGCGCGCGAGCGGCGCCGGGAAGCCGGTCATGCCCGCGAGCCAGACGAGCCAGACGAAGGTGCCCAGGATCGTGAAGCTCAGCACAGCGAACCAGTCGATCGCGTTGATCGCGCCGCGCTTGAGCGTGGGCAGTGCAAAGGTCGCGAGCACCGAGAGCGCGGGCAGCACGAGCATGAACAGCAGGTTCGTCTCATGGCTCTGCACGACCACGAGGATCAAGAGCGGCACGATGACCGAAAGCGGAATCGCAATGTGCGGCGCGCGGCGCAGTCCCGCCCAGCTCACCCATGCCCAGATCGCGAGCGGCCAGGCCGGCCAGGTGAAGAGCGGCAGGTTCTTCGCCGCATAGCGCAGCACCGCGCCCGGGGGGCCCGCGAACGCATCGACGCTGGTGTGCGCCCACTGGTTGAGGAACCACACGGCATCGGTGGGATAGAGGTGCAGCGCGTAGAGCGGCCAGGAGAACGCGACCACGAGCGCCACCGGCAGGCCGGCCACGAGCAGCCAGCGCGAGCGCGTCTCGGGCGCGACGCCGAGCATGACGAGCGTGCCGATGAGCAGCGCCCCCACCAGCACGGGCCCGCTCGAGAGCATCACGACGCCAAGCGCGAAACCCCACCAGAGCGCGCCCTGAATGGGCTTGTCGATGGCGCGCACGAGGCCATAGACGAGCATCGCGATACCGACGAACTGCATCAACTGCGGCGTGGTTTCGTGGCCGCGCTCGGCAAGGCCGAAACAGGCGAGCAGGACGAGCAGGGCGCCGTCGCCGAGCGTGCGGCCGTAGTCGCGCGGCTCGGGCTCGCCGCCAAAGGCGTATTTGAACGGCTGCACTTCGGGACGCCGGCCCAGCAGATAGGCGCTGTACCAGACGAACGCGCAGGCACAGCAGAACAGCACGCCGGTGGCGATGCGCGAGGCGTTGCTCGCATCCACCCAGGGTGCGAACAGGCGTATGCACAGGGCGCCGAGCCAGTAGCCGAGCGGGCCGTTCGCGGTCACGTATTTGCCGACGAGATTCGGCAGCAGCCAATCGTGCGTGGTCCCGCCCGCCATCGTCCACATCACGCCGAAGCCCGCTGCATCCTCGTTTTTCCACGGATCGCGGCCGAACAGGCCGAACGAAGCGAAGACGATACAGAGGGTCAGCAGCAGCCAGCGCGGCAAGGCGCTGGTGGCGGAGGCGGTCAGGCGAATAGCAGGCTTCATGCAGTGCGAAGGAATTCGGGTAAGCGGACCGGGACGCGGCCGTTGCCTCGGACAGTGGCGCGAGCGTTGCGGCACGATCGTCGTGCGCCGCCGGTCGGGAGCATCCGGCATTCTAGCTGGCTGCGCCGGCGCGCGTCACGGCGCAGGCTGGATGCCAATGCAAGGAAACGGATGAAACAACGTTGTCAAAATCGGGCGAGGACGAGGTCTCGCTGAGCTTGGCACACGCAAAAGCCTGGAGCCGACGATTCCGACCATAACCTGGACAACATTTCAGGCAACAAAAAAGGGCAGCCCAGGCTGCCCTTTTCGTGCGGGACCGGCCGCGAGGCCGGTGCGCGAAGTTCGCTCCGAAAGCTTACTTCGTGGCCTTGCCCGTGGCGCGCGCGCCGAACTTCTTGTTGAACTTCTCGACACGGCCTGCCGTGTCCATGATCTTTTGCGTGCCCGTGTAGAACGGATGCGATTCCGACGAGACTTCGATCTTCGCGAGCGGGTAGGTCTTGCCGTTGAATTCGGCGGTTTCGCGCGTCTGGATCGTCGAACGGGTCACGAACTTGAAGTCGTTCGAAACGTCGATGAACAGGACCTCGCGGTAATTCGGGTGAATGCCTTCTTTCATGGTGGTTCCTCAAATCTGGCGGTAGCCAACCCGCGTGCCCCCAGCATGATGCCAGAAGGTCAATTCGGCGCGAGCCACTTGCCCAAGGTCGAAAAATGGCGATTATGCCAGAAAATCAGCCGGTTGGCGAATTTTTGACGGTCCGCGCGACAGGCTTAGGCGCGGGGCTCGGCGAGCGCCTCCAACGCGCCCACCCTGGCCGGGTCCTGCCGGTAATAGCACGCGAGCAGCCGGTAGAGCTCGGGATATTCGGCCTCGAACGCCTTGGGCTTGACGAACAGCGCCTCGCTGCACACCGCGAAGAACTCCGACGGATGATCGGCGGCATAGGGATCGATCAGCGAATCGCGCTCGAAGCGCGCCCAGCGGCGCTCCGGCACGGCGTCCACCTTGTCGCAGAACTGGTCGTAGGCGTTGTCGAACACGTCGGCCCAGGCTTGCGCGTCGAGCGGCGCGTGCCAGCGGCGAAAAAGGGGCGGATGACCGTCGGCCTCGCCGGTGAGCATATCGATCTTGTGGGCGAATTCGTGGATCACGACGTTGTAGGCGTCGCTGCCGTCGGTCATCTGCGCGTCTTCCCACGAGAGGATCACGGGGCCGCCTTCCCATGCTTCGCCGCTCGCGTCGTGTTCGACTTCGTGCACCACCCCGTCCTCGTCCTCGACAGTCTTGCGGATCACGAATTCGCCGGGGTAGACGGTCACGCCGACCCAGCCCTTGTAGAGATCGAGGGACAGGTTGAGCACCGGCAGCGACGCCTGCGCGGCGATCGCCACCGCGATCTGGTCGGTGAGCTCGAGTTCGTGCGCCGTGGAAAACTCCTTTTGCGCAAGAAAAAGACTCGTAAGCTCGCGCAGGCGCACGAGATCGGCGCCATCGAGGTGGGCGAGGAACGGCAGGCCGGCGAGCGTCGCTTGCCAGAGCGCGTCGTCGATCGCATGGGTGCGCAGCGCCTTTTCACGGCGGCGGGCGTCGAACCAGTGGGTCAGTTTCGAAAGCATCGCTCAGTTGCGTCTTCGGTTGCGTCTTCAGGTGCGCCGCCGGGTGCGTTCAGGCGTCGTTCGGCTCAGTCGATCTGCTTTTGCCACGCGGCGAAAATCCCGCCGCACACGGCCACGCCGATCAGGAAATAGAACCCGTCGAGCGAGCTCAAAAAGCTCGCCTGCTGCGCGACCATGCGGCTCACCTGCACGAGCGCGAGCCCGTGCGCCTCGCCAGGCGAGCGGCCGAGCGCTTCGAAGGCATGCGTGAGCGTCGCGTACGTGTTCTGGAAAATCGGGTTGAGCGGGTTCACGAATTCCGCGAGCCGCGACTGGTGCAGCGCCAGCCGGTGCTGCTCGACGATGATGATCGTTGCGGTCGCGAACGATATCGTCAACTGACGGACGACATTTTTCAAGCGGTATCCGTGCGTGAACTCCTCGATCGCGAAGATGCGGAAGGTGAGGTTCGCCACCGGCAGCACGATGAAGAGCAGCAGGAGGCCGCGCAGCAGCAGCGGGAAAATGAGCCAGCTCTCGCTGGTGTCGGGCGTGAGGCGCGTCATCCAGAACGAGATGAACGCCGCGAGCACGAAGCCCGGCACGATGATCCACTTCTTGTGCGTGATGAACTTCGAGTAGCGGAAATAGAAGAACAGCGCCGAAGCGGAGATCAGCGAGGTGATGCCGGTGAGGCGCCCGGCATTTTCCACGGGATAGTTCAGGCCGCCTTCGAGAAAGCGCGAGACCAGGTAGCTGAGCGCCGTGCTCTGATAGTAATAGACCATGTAGAGCAGCAGCCCGACGCGAAACGGCTTTTCGCGTAGCGCGTGCAGGCGCATGAGCGGCTTCGGATGATGCCACTGCTGCCAGACGAACCACGCGAGCGCGGCCATGCCGGCCACGGTCAGCAACATGATGCCGGGCGAGGTGCTGAACAGCTCGAAGCGCACCTGCTGCATGGCGATCTGCAGCGCACCTTGCGCAAGCGCGAAGATGATGTAGGGCCAGAAATGGGAATCGCCGCGCTCCTCGGGCAGCACGTGGCCGGAGTTGGGCAGCGCGAGCAGGGAGAGCACCGCGTAGAGCACGCCTGCGGGAGCGGAAAACGCGAAGAGGGCGCGCCAGTCGAAATGCGAGACGAGAAAACCGCCCGCGAGCGGCGCGAGCGCGCTGGAGAGCACGATCAGGATCAGGAACGCGCGCGTCGCCACGGGGCGCTGCTGCGGTGTGAACGAAATCTGGATCAGGATGCGGCAGGTGCCCATCATCGGGCCAATGAAATAGCCCTGAAAACCACGCGCGAAGGCGAGCTCGATCGACGACTCGCAGAGGGCCGCCGCCACCGAGCCCGCCGCGTAGAGCAGCAGGCAGCCGCTCACGTAGCGCCGGTAGCCGATGCGCTCGACCCACCATTGCTGCTGCAGGATGCCGAGCACGGCGCACACGGCGTAAGCGCTGGACGCCCAGACGAGCTCGTCGGGCGAGGCGTTGATGCCGCCGGCAATGTAGCTCGTGAAGAACGAAAAGATGGCGTTGTCGTAGTAGTCGAGGCCGGTCGCGAGCGCGAGCACCCAGGGGAAAAAGTCTCCTCGCAGGCGCGTCGCGCTGAAGATCGGCTCGCGAGTGGGGACGCTGCTCATTCGCGAACGCTCCCGTGCTCGCGCTTGTCCGCGCTTTCGCTGTCGTCGCCTGTCCCGGCGGGGCCGGGATCAAGCGGGGTGCCGCTTTCATGGCCGCCGCGCTTGCCGGCTTTCGCTTCCGCGCGCGAGGAAGCGTCCGCGCGGGATGCGCTCGCTCCCGCGGCCTTTGCTGTCTCCTTGCGCCGGCGCGTGGCGGCCAGGCGCTCGCTGATCAGCGCTTCCGATGGCACGCCGGCCAGGCGCTGCCGCAGATAGTCGAGATCGTCGGCGAGTTCGGTGCGCACCGTCTGCGCCTCTTTGAGCTCTCGGCGCACGGCGGCGATACGCGCGTCGAGCGTGTCGATCTGCTGCGCGAGCGCGTCGGCGATCTGCTGCAGCGAGTCCTGCGAATAGCGCCGGCGGCCGTCGCCGACCGATTCGAGCGGGCGCTTGAGCATCTCGGTAATGCCGTGCAGCGAGAAGCCGAGCGCGCGCAGCCGCAGGATGCGGGCAAATTGCTCGAGGTCGTGTTCATCGTAGAGGCGGTAACGGCCTTCGCTGCGCGTGGGCGTAACGAGGCCGCGCTCCTCGTAGTATTTGAGCGTGCGCGGCGTGACGTTGAGCCGCTGGGCGGCGTCGCGCACCGTCAGCAGCGCGCTGGCATCTCTCGACATCGGTGGACAGCCGCGTGGGAGCGGCGGTGGAGACAACGACCGGATTATAGTCCAACGTGAACGTTCACGTACAGGTTGTACGCCTGCCCGGGCGCAAAGGGGCGGTGCCGGAAAGGCGCGCCGGCGGGGCGCGAGAAATGACAAACGCCCGCTTTCGCGGGCGTTTGCGATACATCAAAGAGCAGAGACGGGCGAGGCGTTAGCCGCCACGGCGCATCATCTCGAAGAACTCGGAATTGCTCTTCGTCTGGCGGATCTTGTCGAGCAGGAATTCCATGGCCTCGACTTCGTCCATGTCGTGGATGAACTTGCGCAGCACCCAGATCTTCTGGAGGATGTCCGGCTTGATCAGCAGCTCTTCGCGGCGCGTGCCCGACTTGTTCAGGTTGATCGACGGGTAGACGCGCTTTTCCGCGAGACGGCGCTCGAGGTGCACTTCCATGTTGCCGGTGCCCTTGAACTCTTCGTAGATCACGTCGTCCATGCGGCTGCCGGTTTCGATCAGCGCCGTGCCGATGATGGTGAGCGAGCCGCCTTCTTCGATATTGCGCGCGGCGCCGAAGAAGCGCTTCGGACGCTGCAGCGCGTTGGCGTCCACACCGCCCGTAAGCACCTTGCCCGATGCGGGGACAACGGTGTTGTACGCACGTGCGAGACGCGTGATGGAGTCGAGCAGAATCACGACGTCGTGCTTCATTTCGACGAGGCGCTTGGCCTTTTCGATGACCATTTCGGCCACTTGCACGTGGCGCGCGGCCGGTTCGTCGAAGGTCGAGGCGATCACTTCGCCTGCCACCGAGCGCTGCATTTCGGTCACTTCTTCAGGACGCTCGTCGATCAGCAGCACGAACAGGATCACGTCAGGATGGTTCTGCTTGATCGCGTGCGCGATGTGCTGAAGCATCACGGTCTTGCCCGACTTGGGCGAGGCGACCAGCAGGCCGCGCTGACCCTTGCCGATGGGCGCGATCATGTCGATGATGCGGCCCGTCACGTTCTCCTCACCGCGCATTTCGCGCTCGAGCAGCAGCACCTTGTTCGGGTGCAGCGGCGTGAGGTTCTCGAACATGATCTTGTGCTTCGAGGCCTCGGGCGCCTGGCCGTTGACCTTGTCCACCTTCACGAGCGCGAAGTAGCGCTCGCCGTCCTTCGGCGTACGCACTTCACCTTCGATCGTGTCGCCGGTGTGCAGGTTGAAGCGGCGGATCTGCGACGGGCTGATGTAGATATCGTCCGTGCTGGCGAGATACGAGGTTTCCGGCGAGCGCAGGAAGCCGAAGCCGTCCGGGAGCACTTCGAGCGTGCCGTCACCGAAGATCGTTTCGCCCGTCTTGGCGCGCTTTTTGAGAATCGCGAACATGAGTTCCTGCTTACGCAGGCGGTTCGCATTTTCGATCTCGAGGCCATTGGCCATCTCGATCAATTCGGACACGTGCTGAGACTTGAGCTCGGAAAGATGCATACGGAGAACCCGTCGGGGAGGATGCGACGAAAAGAAGTCTGGGGGAAAAGAAGCGAGCGGAACCGCTCAAGGACTTATATAAGGGCGCCGGGTAGACGCTTTATGAATTCTAGCATAACACACGCCGGAAGCCGCCAGTCGAGCCCGGCGGCAAGTTTCGGCATGTTTTTTCGGTGCGTGTTGTCGGTGGACAACACGCACCGTTGAGTCGCTGCCTGGTTGTTGCGCTTTACACCGCCCGATCCTGCTTCGAAGCAGGGATCAGTTGGCGTGGCAGGGCGGCGACGCGTGATTTACAGGTGGCTATCCAGGAACGCGGTGAGCTGCGACTTCGAAAGCGCGCCAACCTTCTGCGCCGCGACGGCGCCGTTCTTGAAGAGGATCAGCGTCGGGATGCCGCGCACGCCGAACTTCACCGGCGTCGACTGATGCTCGTCAACGTTGATCTTCGCGACTTGCAGGCGATCGCCATAGTCCTTCGCGACCTCGTCGAGAATCGGCGCGATCATTTTGCAGGGGCCGCACCATTCGGCCCAGAAGTCCAGCAGCACGGGCTTGTCGGATTTAACGACGTCCTGTTCGAACGATGCGTCGCTGATGTGCTTGATTTGTTCGCTCATTGTATGAATACCTCTTTCGGATCGAGGCTGACTGAATGAATTGCTCGCCACGATACACCAAAACTCAAAATATATCCGGGACCGCCCAAAGCCTTGCCAGGCGGCACCAGATCCAGTCGGCCAAGCTAGCCCGGCAACGGTCGACGCCAGTGTAGCCTAAATCCCTATGCGTTGCCGACGGTGATAGTACGCATGTGGGCGTCAGGGTTTCCCAATGTTTTTGATGAGAAACGCGCGCGTTTTTTGTGCCGGCGTGCACCGTTCCGGTTGCGCAGGGACCGCTTCCCAACCACTGGCAAACTATTGTCGACCGGCTTTGCCCCAGAACAGCGTGCGGCCGCACGCACTGCACGATGCTGATATTGTGGTGTGGCGCACGTTTGCAAGAGGGTACGCGCGCTTCGCTCGGGGGCGCGCTCAGCCCATCCGATGCGCTCCTTGTGTACGCCGTTTGGGGGCTAATCGAAGACTTTTGCGATGCGGCATTCGCAATGCGGCGCAACCGATGTTAGAATGCTTCGTGACGGGCCTCCTCGCATGGAGGGGCGGTCAACCTGGTCAGGTCGGGAACGAAGCAGCCACAGCCGTTTTCCGCCAGTGCCGAGGGTCGGGCTCGTCACCTTCCGCTTTTTTCTTCCGCAGTTCCTTCTCCCCCTCGCAGTCCCTATCTCTCGCTGAGTGCGTCGTTGCTGCGTCGCCGGTTCTCGCGTGCTCCGTGTTTGTCCCGTTGCACCCGTTTTCGGCATTCGTCATGGCTTTGCGCGCATGCGAATCGCGTGCAAGGAAGCCGTGCGCAGGGGGGCGCGCGAAATGTTCCAAAGCGATACGGCGGCGACGGCCCGGCGCGCCCGTCGACAGGGCGCCCGGCGCCTTTCGATTCATCGGAACGCGCGGGCGTTGCTGATACAATTTCCGGATGACCTATCAAGTTCTCGCACGCAAGTGGCGACCGAAGGATTTCGCTTCGCTCGTCGGACAGGAGCACGTGGTGCGCGCGCTCACGCATGCGCTCGACGGTGGGCGTCTCCATCACGCGTATCTCTTCACGGGCACGCGCGGCGTGGGCAAGACGACGCTCTCGCGCATCTTCGCCAAGGCGCTCAATTGTGAGACCGGCGTGACGTCCAAGCCGTGCGGCGTCTGTCGCGCGTGCCGGGAAATCGACGAAGGGCGCTTCGTCGACTATGTCGAGATGGACGCGGCGAGCAATCGCGGCGTCGACGAAATGGCCGCGCTGCTCGAACGCGCGGTCTATGCGCCGGTGGATGCGCGCTTCAAGGTCTACATGATCGACGAAGTGCACATGCTCACGAACCACGCGTTCAATGCGATGCTCAAGACGCTGGAGGAGCCGCCGCCGCACGTCAAGTTCATCCTCGCGACCACCGATCCGCAAAAAATTCCGGTCACGGTGCTGTCGCGCTGCCTGCAGTTCAATCTGAAGCAGATGCCGGCCGCCAACATCGTCGAGCATCTCACGCATATTCTCGGCGAAGAGAAGGTCGAGTTCGAGCCGCAGGCGCTGCGCCTGCTCGCGCGCGCCGCGGACGGCTCGATGCGCGACGCGCTCTCGCTCACCGACCAGGCCATCGCCTATTCGGCCAATCAGGTGACGGAAGAGGCCGTGCGCGGGATGCTCGGCGCGCTCGACCAGAGCTACTTGATTCGCCTGATCGACGCGCTGGTCGTCGGCGACGGCGCGCAAGTGCTCGCGATCGCCGATGAAATGTCGCTGCGCAGCCTGTCGTTCTCGACAGCGCTGCAGGATCTCGCGAGTCTGTTCCATCGCGTGGCGTGGGCGCAGTTCGCGCCGGCGTCGGTGCTCGACGAATGGCCCGAGGCCGACGATCTGCGCCGCTTCGCCGATGTGCTGAGCGCGGAGCAGGTGCAACTCTTCTATCAGATCGCGACGCTCGGGCGCAGCGAGCTCGGTCTCGCGCCCGACGAGTACGCGGGCTTTACCATGACGCTGCTGCGCATGCTGGCGTTCGAGCCTTCGGTGAGCGCTGGCAGTGCCGGCAGCGCGCCGGCTTCGAAGCCGGCGGCGGCAGGTGCCGGCGTGCGTGCGGCGGCACCGGCGGTAGCTTCGGCGGCGGGCGTTGCGCCCGCCGAGCGAGCTGTTGCGCGGCCGGTGGCCGCTGCGCCGCGCGCCGAACGCACGGAACAAACGCAGGCCGAAGCCACGATCACACCGTCACGCGCAGTGTTGGCGGAAGACGTGAAGCAGGGCGCCGCCAACTCATCGCCGAGTGCCGATGCGCAAGCCGTATCCGCGAGCGTTGAAGCAACCGCGGAACCGGTGGCGCAGAGCGCTGGGCAAGCCGCGCCTGCTGCGCAAGCGCGCGTCGTGCCGCCTTGGGAAGACGAGAGCACGGCCACATCGGGCGACGATGCGAAGCCTGAAGCGCAGGCCAAGGTGCAGGTTGCGCCGGCACCGTCTGCTGAGCCCGTTATCGAGACGCCAGCAGCACCACCTGCGCAGTCCGTGACGCAAGAGATGCATGAGACGCCTGCCATGGAGGCGCCTCCGGCTCGCGCCACCGGCGCCGGCGGCGCGAGTGCGGCGCTCGACGTGCTGCGCAGCAAGGGCATGCGCGTGTCCACAGAACGTGGCCCGCGCGGGACGGCCAGTGCGGCGTCGCCCGCGGCCACCGCGAAGCCCGCAGCTCCCCGCATGGAAGTGAAAGTGCCGACGCCCGATCCCGCGCGTCGAGCCGCCGCCGCGCAAGAAGCCCAGGCACGCCGGCCCGCGCGGGAGACGAACCCGCAGCAGGACGCATCGGGTGCGCCGCCGTGGGACGACATCCCGCCCGACGAGTACGTGCCGCTCGGCGCCGACGACGCTTATTTCTCATCCCCCGACGAAAGCTTCGCGCCCGCATACGAAGGCGAGTCCGCCGCGCCGCGCGCCGGTGCATCGTCGGCGCTGTCCGCACAATCGGCCCCCTCCGCCGCCGTGGTCGACGTGAGCAAGCTGCCGCCGGGCATCCCGCTCGACGCCATCGGCTTCGCGGGCGACTGGCCGGCGCTCGCCGCGACCCTGCCGCTCAAGGGCATCTCGTATCAGCTTGCGTTCAACAGCGAGTTGACCGCGCTCGAAAGCGGCGTGCTCAAGCTCAGCGTGCCGGTGCCGCAGTACGCGGAGACCTCGCAGGTCGCCAAGCTCAAGGCCGCGCTGGCCGAAAGCCTCGGCAAGCCCGTGGAAGTCGACGTCACGGTCGGTCCCGCGCGCCGCACGGCGGCGGCGCTCGACGCCGCCGCGCGCGCCGAGCGCCAGCGCGACGCCGAGCGCGAGATTGGCGCCGATCCTTTCGTGCAGCAACTGATTCGCGACTTCGGCGCGAGCATCGTGCCGGGTTCGATCCGGCCGATCGCGCCCGAGGCCGCGCAGGGCGGTAGCCAGACCGCCCATTGAATCGCGCCGCGCGGTGCTCCGGGCACAGCGGGTGCGATCGAATCATTTACGAATCACACATGATCCAGAAGGAGCAGTGAAATGTTGAAAGGTCAACTCGCCGGGCTCATGAAGCAAGCCCAGCAGATGCAGGAAAACATGAAGAAGATGCAGGAGCAGCTTGCCCAGATCGAAGTCGAGGGTCAGGCGGGCGCCGGTCTCGTCAAGGTGACGATGACGTGCCGCAACGACGTGCGCCGCGTGTCGATCGATCCGAGCCTGCTCGCCGACGACAAGGACATGCTCGAAGACCTCGTCGCCGCTGCGTTCAACGACGCCGTGCGCAAGGCCGAAGCCACGTCGCAGGAAAAGATGGGCGGCATGACTGCCGGTCTGCCGCTGCCGCCGGGCTTCAAGATGCCGTTCTAAGCGAGGCGCGCCGCGCGGCCCGATGGCTGCGCGCCGCCTCGTGCGCGGCGGTCCTCCAGTTTCTGCGAGGCTGCCGCGCAGGGTTCCGATGTCAGGCGCACCTGAGCGCGCGCGGTATCTGCGCGCGTGTTTTACTCTATCCGGCCATGTTCGGCCGCGCGCTGTCACGCTCGACTATGCATTGCCACGCTGAATTCGCATGAAACAACCTTCCGCCCTGGCGGCGCTCGTCGAGGCGCTGCGTGTGTTGCCCGGCGTCGGGCCGAAGTCGGCGCAGCGCATGGCCTATCACTTGATGCAGCACGACCGCGACGGCGCAGAAAAGCTCGGCCGCGCGCTCCTGTTCGCGACCGACCACCTGAAGCATTGCGAGAAGTGCAACACCTTCACCGAAGCTCAGGTCTGCGAAACATGTCTCGACGAAGAGCGCGATCCCACGCTGCTGTGCGTCGTGGAGACACCCGCCGACCAGATCATGCTCGAGCAGACCATGACCTGGCGCGGGCTGTATTTCGTGCTGATGGGCCATCTGAGTCCGCTCGACGGCATCGGCCCGAAAGAGATTCATTTCGACCGCCTCGTGAAGCGCGCCTCGGACGGCGTCGTCAAGGAAGTCGTGCTCGCAACCAACTTCACGAATGAAGGCGAGGCCACCGCGCATTACCTCGGCCAGGCGCTCAAGGCACGCGGCCTGGCCGTCACGCGCCTCGCGCGCGGCGTGCCGGTGGGCGGCGAGCTCGAATACGTCGACGCGGGCACCATCGCGCGCGCGATGCTCGACCGGCGCTCGATGTAGCGCCAGCCCCGCGCCGCATGGCGGCGGCGAGCGCGTGGCCGCTCGAGATCGACATGCAAGACGCGCGCCTGGTCGCGCAGCTTCGAAGAACATGAAAGGAGACCCATGAACGCAGCCCCTTTCCCTGAATCCGCCGCGAAAACCGCGACGGCCGGCCCGCTCGCCGGCGTGAAGGTGCTCGAGCTCGGCACGCTGATCGCGGGCCCGTTCGCGGCGCGCTTTCTCGGCGAGTTCGGCGCCGAGGTCATCAAGATCGAAGACCCCAAGGGCGGCGATCCGCTGCGCAAGTGGCGCAAGCTCTATCCCGAAGTGGGCGGCACCTCGCTCTGGTGGGCGGTGCAGGCGCGTAACAAGAAGTCGGTGACGGTCAATCTCAAGGCCGAAGAAGGCAAGGAGATCGTGCGGCGCCTCGCGAAAGAGGCCGACATCGTCATCGAGAATTTCCGGCCCGGCCTGCTCGAAAAGCTCGGACTCGGCTACGACGTGCTCTCGAAGGAGAACCCCGGGCTCGTGATGGTGCGGCTTTCGGGGTATGGCCAGACCGGCCCGTATCGCGATCGTCCGGGCTTTGGCGCCATTGCCGAGTCGATGGGCGGCCTGCGCCATATCACCGGCTATCCCGAGCTGCCGCCGCCGCGCATCGGCATCTCGATCGGCGATTCGATTGCGGCGCTGCATGGCGTGATCGGCGCGATGATGGCGCTCCATCATCGCAACATGAACGGCGGCAGCGGCCAGATCGTCGACGTCGCGCTCTACGAGGCCGTGTTCAACATGATGGAGAGCGTGGTGCCCGAGTACGGCGTGTACGGCATGGTGCGCGAGCGCACCGGCGCCTCGCTGCCGGGCATCGTGCCGTCGAACACCTATCCGTGCCGCGACGGCAGCATCGTGATCGGCGGCAACAGCGACCCGATCTTCAAGCGTCTCATGACGGCGATCGAGCGCGACGACCTCGCCAACGATCCCGGCCTCGCGCACAACGACGGCCGCGTGCCGCGCACCGCGGAGATCGACGGCGCCATCGCGGCGTGGCTTTCCACGCGCACCATCGACGAGGCGCTCGACGTGCTCAACGCCGCCGACGTCCCCGTGGGCCGCATCTACACGGTGGCCGACATGTTCGCCGATCCGCAGTTCGCCGCGCGCCAGATGATCCAGCAGTTCCGCTGGCAGAAGAAGGATGGGCAGGCGGGAGAGGGCGTCGATATCGCGCTACCCGCGGTCACGCCCAAGCTCTCGGCGACGCCCGGCGACACGCGCTGGCTCGGCCCCGAACTGGGCGAGCATACCGACGAAGTCTTGCAGGCGCTCGGCTATGATGCGGAGCGCATCGCACAGTTGCACGCGCAACAAATCGTCTAGCGGTGCGTGCATTGATCTAGCGGTGAAAACGTAAAAAGGCTCGCGTGCTGCGAGCCTTTTTCACGTCTACGAGCGGGCGATGCCGCGCGCCGCTCAGGGCTCGATGACGATCTTGCCCGTCACCTTGCGCGAGGCCATGTCCTTGAGCGCTTGCGCGGTATCGGCGAGCTTGTAGCGCTTCGAGACATAGGGCTTGAGCTTGCCTTCGCCGATCCAGCCCACCATCTCCGCGAACGCCGCCGCGTTGTGCTGCGGCTCGCGGCGCGCGAAATCGCCCCAGAACACGCCGACGATGCTCGCGCCCTTGAGCAGCGTGAGGTTCAACGGCAGCTTCGGAATTTCGCCATTGGCAAAGCCGACCACGAGATAGCGCCCGCGCCAGCCGATGCTGCGGAACGCCGGTTCGGCATAGATGCCGCCCACCGGATCGTAGATCACGTCGGGGCCCTTGCCGTCGGTGAGCGCCTTGATGCGCTCGCGCAGGTCCTCGGTGCTGTAGTTGATCGTGGCGTCGGCGCCGAAGCGGCGGCAGACCTCGAGCTTCTCGTCGCTCGATGCAGCCGCAATCACGCGCGCGCCGAGCACCTTGCCGATCTCCACGGCCGCCAGGCCCACGCCGCCCGCCGCGCCGAGCACGAGCATGGTCTCGCCGGCACGCAGCGCGGCACGGTCGACCACGGCGTGGTGCGAGGTGCCGTAAGCGAGCGTGAAGGCGGCCGCGGTGGCGAAGTCGGCGCCTTCGGGCAGCGGCACGCACGCGCCGGCCTCGGCAAGCGCCTGCTCCGCGAACCCGCCATTGCCCACATAGGCGACCACGCGCGTGCCGGGCTTGAGCTTCACGCCATCGCCGACGGCGCGCACGATGCCCGCGACTTCGGCGCCGGGCGTGAAGGGCAGCGGCGGCTTGACCTGATACTTGTTCTCGATGATCAGGACGTCAGGAAAATTGACCGCGGCCGCCTTCACGTCGATCACCACCTGGCCCGGGCCGGGCACGAGTTCGGGCAGATCTTCGAGGGTGAGCGTGTCAGGTGGGCCGTACTGGTTGCAGCGGATTGCGCGCATTGTGTCTCCTGTCTTCCTGGTGGGTCGGTCATGGGTTCGGCACAGCGTTACAGTGTACGGCAATCCGACGATATGCGAACGATCGTACGTTTATTTTCGTGGATTGCGTGGATCGCGTGGATCGCGTGGATCGATTACGCATCGGGCCAGCAGGGTACGGCAAGCGTACGTAAAGGGTGCGAAAACGAGGCCGGACACGCAACGAAAAGCGCTGCGAAAAGCGCTGTGCGGGAGATCCCCGGCATACGCCGGAATGCACCGCACATCGGCACGCGCGCGCCGGCGCGGCCCGCACCGGCCTGTCGTTCGCCTGCCTTCTTTCCTCGGTTACAATCGGCGAATGCGAATACTACTCAGCAACGACGACGGCTATCTCGCGCCCGGCCTTGCTGCGCTCTACGAAGCGCTCAAGCCGCTCGGCGAGGTCACGGTGATGGCGCCCGAGCAGAACTGCAGCGCCGCTTCGAACTCGCTCACGCTGTGGCGACCGCTCTCGGTGCTGCGCTCGGCGAGCACGGGGTTCTACTACGTCAACGGCACGCCTACCGACTCGGTGCATATCGCGCTCACGGGCATGCTCGATCAGAAGCCCGATCTCGTCGTGTCCGGCATCAACAACGGCCAGAACATGGGCGAGGACACGCTGTATTCGGGCACGGTCGCCGCGGCCACCGAAGGCATCATGTTCGGCGTGCCGGCCATTGCGTTTTCGCTCGTCGACAAAGACTGGGAGCATCTCGACTCCGCCGCGCGCGTGGCGGCCGAGATCGTCGCGCATTACCTCGCGCATCCGTTGCCGGGCAACCCGCTGCTCAACGTCAACATTCCGAATCTGCCGTACGACGAGTTCGGCGAATGGCGCGTCACGCGCCTCGGCAAACGCCATCCCTCGCAGCCCGTGATCCGCGACACCAATCCGCGCGGCGAGCCGATCTACTGGATCGGCCCCTCCGGCAGCGCGCGTGACGCGAGCGAGGGCACGGACTTTCATGCGGTGTCGAACGGCCACGTGTCGATTACGCCGCTGCAACTCGACCTGACGCATACGCAGATGTTGCCAGCGACGCACGAGTGGGTGCGTCAAGGCGGCAGCGCTTCATGACGGGCGAGCGCACGAAGCGTTTCCCGCTCGGCCTCGCCGATCTCGTGCGCGAGCCGCGACGCCACGACGGCCAGGATCGTCACGACACGCGCCTCGGCGAGGCGCGTGCGCCGCTTGCGCGTGCGGGCCAGCCCGGTGCATCGAAGCGCGCGCCCAACCCCGTAGCGAAAGCGGCGCCCGCGAAAAGCCCGGGCGTGAAAGGGACAACGGGCGCGGCCAGCCCCACGGCATCGGGTACGCATGTCGCGGGCAAGGCGGGCGGCATTCAAGCTGCAAAAGCGCCCGGCGCGCCGCACGCCGCGGCGGCGCCGCTGCGCAAGTCCGATGCGCGCCGCAGCGACCCGCCGCTGCGCTCCACCTCGTCTTTTTCCGCTGCTGCAATGCCTGCGCCCAAGGGCGCCCAGGCGCGGGGCGCCATCAATGCCCGCGTGGGAGCGGCACCGAGCGCCGGCGCGCCGGGCGTCGCGCTCAATGGCGCGCATGCACTGACTTCGGAACGGGTTCGCGAACGCATGGTCGAACGCCTGCGTGCAAACGGCATTGCCGATCCGCGCGTGCTCCAGGCGCTCGCGGGTGTGCCGCGCCACATGTTCGTCGATCCGGGCCTCGCGACCCAGGCCTACGAAGATGCGGCGTTGCCGATCGGTCATCACCAGACCATCTCGAAGCCATCGGTCGTCGCCCGCATGCTTGAACTCGCGGGCGCGGGCCGCAACCTCGAGCGCGTGCTCGAAATCGGCACGGGCTGCGGCTACCAGGCCGCCGTGCTGAGCCGGATTGCACGCGACGTGTATTCGATTGAACGCATCAAGCCGTTATACGAGCGCGCGAAGACGAACTTGCGCCCGCTGCGCATCCCGAACATCCGTTTGCACTACGGCGACGGACGGCTCGGCTTGCCGTCGGCGGCGCCGTTCGACGCGATCGTGATCGCCGCCGCCGGCTTCGAGGTGCCGCAGGCGCTGCTCGAGCAGCTCGCCATCGGCGGACGCCTCGTCGCGCCGGTCGCCGAGCAGGATGAAGCGACCCAGGTGCTCACGCTCGTCGAGCGCACGGGCCCTGCGCAGTGGCGGGAGTCGCGGCTTGATCGCGTTTTCTTTGTCCCCTTAAAATCCGGAGTGATTTGAAACCGATGAGTATGTTGCGCGCGATGCAAAGAAAACGTTTGAATATCGACCTGACCGCGGCCCGTAACGGCGCTTCGGTCATCGCGCTCTGTCTGCTGACGGCCTGCGCGACGCGCCTCGACAACGCGCCTGTCGTGGACCGCACCGCGCCGCTCGCGACCGCAGGCGCGGGTGCGCAGCCGCAGGTGCCGCTCGGCCCGCCGCCTCCGGGATACTACCGGGTGAAGCCGGGCGACACTCTCTATAGGATTGCGCTCGAAAACGGTCAGAATTTCCGCGATATCGCCGCGTGGAACAATCTCACCAACCCGAATCAGATCGAGGTGGATCAGTTGCTGCGCGTGGTGCCGCCGGGTGCGAGCAATGGCGTGAATCCGCCGGGTGTTGTCACCGCACCGGTGCCGGGCGTGGCAGCGCCGGCCGCGCAGGCCGCAGTGCCGCCGATGTACGGTTCGGGCGCGGGCGCGACGGCGGTGCCGCCGGTCGCAGCCGTGTCGCCACAGGCGAGCGGCGGCGACATGGCCGCGGCGCCCAGCAGCCTTGCGCTTGCATGGCCGGTGCGCGGCCCGGTGCTCAACAGCTTCGACGATTCGAAGAACAAGGGCATCAATATTGGCGGTGCGGCCGGTGATTCGGTCAAGGCCGCTGCTGATGGCCGGGTGGTTTATGCCGGAAATGGGCTGCGCGGTTACGGCAATCTCATTATCATCAAGCATGACGCCACGTTTTTGACAGCGTACGCACACAACCGGGCTTTGATGGTAAAAGAGGGAGATGCGGTCACGAAGGGTCAGAAAATCGCCGAGATGGGCAACACTGACTCGGATCGCGTGATGCTGCATTTCGAAGTACGCCGCCAGGGCAAGCCCGTCGACCCACTGAAGTACTTGCCGCCGCAATAATGCGAGCCGACCATGCCGAAATCGAAGCGCCGTCTGCAGCAGTCCGAGTCTGACAGTCAAGCCGCCCAGGTTTCGGTGGAGGACGGCGCTCGGCAGGGCGACGACGAAGAACTCGAGAACGCACGCGAGTTCGACGAGCGCGAGTCCGCGTCCGAAGAGGGCGGCCGTGATAGTGAAGAACCCGCGGAAGCGCCGTCCGACGCGGACGACTTCCGCGCGATCTTGCAGGCCGAGCTCACGGCCGACACCATCCAGCATTATCTGAACCGGATCAGCGTGAAGCCGCTGCTCACCGTCGAGGAGGAGCAGCGCTATTCGCGGCTTGCCAAGGCCGGCGAGTTCGAGGCGCGGCAAGTCATGATCGAGCGCAATCTGCGGCTCGTCGTCAGCATTGCGAAGGGCTATCTGAACCGTGGTGTGCCGCTGCTCGACCTGATCGAAGAAGGCAACCTCGGCCTGATGCATGCGATCGAGAAGTTCGATCCCACGCGCGGTTTCCGCTTTTCGACCTATGCCACCTGGTGGATCCGCCAGAGCATCGAGCGCGCGATCATGAACCAGGCGCGCACGGTGCGCCTGCCCGTGCACGTGATCCGCGAGCTCAACCAGGTGCTGCGCGCCAAGCGCCATCTGGAGAAGAATTCGCTCAATGCCGACTCGGCCTCCGACCGGCGCGACGCGAGCATCGACGACATCGCCTATCTCACGGGCAAGACGACCGAGGAAGTCACCGACATCCTCGCGCTCAACGAGCACACCGCGTCGCTCGATGCGCCGCTCGACCTCGATCCGGCGAGCAGCCTGCTCGATCTCCTGTCGGACGACCAGAGCCAGTCGCCCGATGCCGAAGTGCAGCACCGCGAGCTCGAGACGCTCACGCGCGCGTGGCTCGGCCGGCTTTCGGACAAGCATCGCCATGTCATCGAGCGGCGCTTCGGACTGAACCATATCGAGCCCGCCACGCTCGAAGAGCTGGCCGACGAAATGGGCCTCACCCGCGAGCGCGTGCGGCAGATCCAGCAGGAAGCGCTGGTGCGCCTCAAGCGCTTTTTCGCCTCGAACGGCGTGCGCAAGGACGCCGTTCTTTAAAACCTCGCTGCTCTTCTTTGCAGTTCACCTGAATGACAGTTCCTGTACTCGTATTCGACATCGAGACGATTCCCGATGTCGACGGCATTCGCCGTCTCGATGATCTACCCGCCTCGCTGACCGACGCCGAAGTGGCCGAGCACGCGTTCGCCGCACGCCGTGAGAAAACCGGCAGCGATTTCCTGCCGCATCACCTGCAGCGCGTGGCCGCGATTTCGTGCGTGTTCCGCGATGGCCAGGGTTTTCGCGTGCGCTCGCTCGGCACGCCCGAGGACGGCGAAGCAAAGCTGATCGATTCGTTCTACCGCACCATCGAGAAGTACACGCCGCAGCTGGTCTCGTGGAACGGCGGCGGCTTCGACCTGCCGGTGCTGCACTATCGGGCGCTGGTGCACGGCATTCGCGCCGTGCGCTACTGGGAGATGGGCGAAGAGGACCGCGACTTCAAGTGGAACAACTACATCAGCCGCTACCACTCGCGCCACACCGACCTGATGGACCTGCTCGCGATGTATCAGGCGCGCGCCAACGCGCCGCTCGACGCGCTCGCGAAGCTGTGCGGCTTTCCGGGCAAGCTCGGGATGGACGGCGGGCACGTGTGGACGGCGTTCCAGCAGGGCCGCATCGAGGAAATCCGCAACTACTGCGAAACCGATGTGGTCAACACGTATCTGCTCTATTGCCGTTTCCAGAAGATGCGCGGTGGCTTTACTGAACGCGAATACGACGATGAGATCGAGTTCGTGAAGCAGTCGCTCGCGGCCGAGCCGGCGTCGCACTGGAAGGAATATCTGGAAGCGTTCGGCAATTGAGCGTGTGGGTGGCGCGGCGGCTGCATGCGCGCCTGCGCGCGCGGCCTCAGTCCAGCTCCAGCACGATCGGCTGATGATCGGATGCCTGGGTGGCGCCGTCGATCTCGCAGCGCTTGAGCCGGCCGCGCAAGTCCTCGGTCACGAACACGAAGTCGCAGGCGAGCGGCCCGTCGGACCATTGCACCGTATCGTAGACACCCGCCGTGGGCGGCGGCGTCGCGCCGGGGTGCAGCGCCGTCCAGGCATCGATGAACGCGGGACTGCCGGCGAGCGGCTCGAGCATCCGGGCGTAAGCCGCGCTGCCGAACGCGCTGTTGAAATCTCCGCAGACGATTGCGCTCACCGGTCGCTCGGTGCGTGCGAACGGTCCTTCGGCATTTTCAGCGGGAGCCGGCTGCGCCGCGTGGGCGGCGGCTTCCTGTTGCAGTTGCCGCAGCGCATCGACTTGTGCGAGCCGCTGACGCTCGGAATAGAACTCCAGATGCGTCACGAGCACGCGCAATGCGCGGCCCGACGACGTCGCGCCGGACACGTCGAGCACCGCTTCGAGCGCGACGCGCTGCATCGACGGCGCGGCGGGGTCGGCGGGCCAGGGCAGCAGATGACGGAACACCTGGGCAACGGGCAGACGCGTGGCGATGGCATTGCCGAACTGGCGGCGCGGCGCGCGTCCCATGGCCGGCTTACCCGGCGCAGCGGCCGGATCAGCCGGATCGGCACACACGCTGACACCCAGATCGGCCCCGATGCCCTCGATCACCGTGAAGCCGGGCAGCAGCGCGGCCAGCTCGGCGAACTGATCGTCGCCGGGGCCGCCCGGCAGTGCGCGAAAGCCCCGGGTGATCTCCTGCAGGCACAGGACGTCGAAGTCGGCGAGGCGGCGTGCTTCGCGTACGGTGCGCGCGAGGTCCACGACACCCAAGGCGTCGCGCCCCCACTGCACGTTCCAGCTGACGAGTCTCATGACGTGCTCCGGCTCACGCAATATTGGGCGGGCGATGGCGCCGGCCTCCGGAGTGGCGCCGCGAGTGCGGGCCGCGAGCGGGTTATCGACGCATTACCGCGTAGTCGGATGAATGATAGGTCAGGGCCGGCCCGGCCGCGGCGCGCACCACCGCGAGGTCGCATTTCGCGCGCGTTGTCGCTGCTACGGCGCGCTGCCTGAAATACACGGCGAAGGGCACGTCGCCATATTTGCCGAGCGCATACTGGAAGCATTCGTTGCCGTTTTCGCCCAGCACGCGGTCGGGTGGGCCGATGCGCTTCATGACGTCGTTTTGCGTCATGCCCTCGGTGACGTAGGAAATCGTCACGTCCGGCGCGGGCGTCGGCGACGAGCAGGCGCTGACGCCGAGGACGGCTGCGACAAGCGTCGCGTAAAGCAGTTTGTTCATGTCGAATCTGAAGATCATGATGGGTGCGCTATCTGTACGTCCTCGGCGCGAAGCTTCCTATCGGACTCGTCCCAAATCAGCGTGCGAGGCAAATCAAAGCGTCCGGTGCGTTCGCGACGCGACGCACGGCGGACGGCATGACGTGTGGGCGTGCCGGTCAATCGAAGAGAAAACGCACGACAAGGTAGAGGAGGCCGATCATCAGCAAAGGGCTACCCAGCATCGCCGCGGCGACGAGATACGCGTCGCGTTGTGCGGCAGCGCGGCGAGGCAGCGCTTCCAGCAAGGGGGCGAGCAAAAGAACCGCCGCGCAAAGCATGGCGAGAGAAATCGCAAAACCGTAAGCGGAGAAGAGTGTGTCCATGATGTCGGGTCTCGGGCGCCGGCCTCATATGGCACGTCGCTGAAACCATCGTACGGACGAGGGCTCGCGTCGAATATCGGAAGAGTTTGAAAGTGCCGGGGTGCTAATTCCGCCGATTCGGTTCGCCGGCATCGCGAGGCACTCGAGCGCCTGCGTGGTGACCCGCACCACGGCTCACGTAGGGGAGCCGACGCCGAATCGACTACAATCTCGCCTTCGCCTGAAAAATTCACCCCACTGTCTGTCAGGAACCCGCTGGTGTCCCAAGCTGCCCCCGACCCTCAAACCGAAACCGCCCACGCCGCATCCGCCGCCGCTGCGCCCACGCCCGCGCCCGCGAAGAAGCTCAGCAAGCGCGAGCGCCGCGCCGAGAAGCGCGCCGCCGTGGAAGCCTCGGTTGCTCATGCCCCGATTCTGGAAATCGAGTCCCTCGACATGGAGGCGCGGGGCGTCGGCCGCACCGTCACCGAAACGGGCGAGCCCGGCAAAGTGATCTTCGTCGAGGGCGCACTGCCAGGCGAGCGCGTCACTTATTTGAGCTACCGCAAGAAGCCGAGCTTCGAGCAGGCCCAGGTCGTGAACGTGCTGCGCGAGAGCGCAATCCGCACGCGGCCGCAGTGCGCGTTTTTCGGCACCTGTGGCGGCTGCTCGATGCAGCATCTGGACGTGCGTGCCCAGATCGCCGTCAAGCAGCGCGTGCTCGAAGACAATCTCATGCATCTCTCGAAGGTGCGTGCGGAAACGATGTTCCGGCCTATCCATGGCCCGTCGTGGGGCTATCGCTATCGCGCGCGTCTGACCGTGCGCAATGTGCCGAAGAAGGGCGGCGTGCTGGTGGGCTTCCACGAGCGCAAGAGCAGCTATGTCGCCGACATGACGAGCTGCGAGGTCCTGCCGCCCGAGGTGTCGGCCATGCTCGTGCCGCTGCGCCGGCTGGTCGAGGCGCTGTCGATTTGCGACCGCATGCCGCAGATCGAGCTCGCCGTCGGATCGAGTGTGACGGCGCTCGTGCTGCGCATTCTCGAGCCGCTCACCGCCGCCGACGAAGACTTGCTGCGCACCTTTGCCGATGAGCACAACGTGCAGTTCTGGCTGCAGCCCAAGGGCCCGGACACGGTGTTCCCGTTCTATCCGCTCGACAAGGCGCTCGACTACACGCTGCCCGAGTTCAATATCCGCATGCCGTTCAAGCCGACGGATTTCACCCAGGTCAATCATCAGATCAACCGCGTGCTCGTGGGCCGCGCGCTGCGCCTGCTCGCGCCCGAGCCGGGCGACCGCGTGCTCGACCTGTTCTGCGGCATCGGCAACTTCACGCTGCCGCTCGCGCGGCTCGCGCGTGAGGTGGTGGGCATCGAGGGCAGCGACACGCTGACGGCGCGTGCGCTCGAGAATGCGCGCGCCAACGGCGTGGACGGCCATACGTCGTTTGCGTGCCGCAACCTGTTCGAAGTCACCGCCGACGACATCCGCGCGCTCGGCCACTTCGACAAGTTCCTCGTCGATCCGCCGCGCGAAGGCGCGCTCGCGGTGTCGCAGGCGCTGGCCGAGATCGCGAAGAGCGGGGACGGTCCGTTGCCCAGGCGCATCGTCTATGTGTCGTGCAGCCCGGCGACGCTCGCCCGCGACGCGGGCGTGCTCGTGAACGAAGCCGGCTACCGGCTCAAGGGCGCGGGTGTGGTCAACATGTTCCCGCACACCTCGCACGTCGAGTCGATCGCGCTGTTCGAGCGCGACTGAGCGAAGGCGGCGCGCCTCGCGCGCCGCGGTTTCCCCGGCCGCCTGGTGCTCGACGGCGGCAAAAAAAAAATCGCCACGGAGATCCGTGGCGATTTTTCTTTAACGGGCCGAAGCGGCGATCACCAGATCTGCCACCACGACTTGCTCTCCTTGCCGGGGCGTGCGTGGCCCGTGATGTACGGGCTGTCCGGGAAGGTGGCGGCGAGTACGCGGCGGGTATCGTCGGCCATCTGCGGCTGATTCAGCTTCTGATACGAAAGAATCATGATGTGCAGGGCGTCTTCGATCGCCGGCGCGCTCTTGTAGTCCTGAATCGCGAGCTGCGCACGGTTGATCGCAGCCACATAGGCGCCGCGGCGGTAGTAGTAGTCGGCGGCGTGCACTTCGTGCGAGGCGAGCGCGTTCACGATATAGCGCATGCGCTGCGCAGCGTCGGGCGCGTACTTGCTTTGCGGGTACTTGTCCACGACGACCTTGAACGCGTCATACGACTCGCGCAGCGACTTCGGATCGCGCTCGCTCATGTCCTGGCCGGAGAAGCGGCCGAACAGACCGAGGTCGTCGTTGAAGTGGATCATGCCCTTCAGGTAATACGCGTAGGCGATGTCCGGGTGATCCGGGTGCAGCTGGATGAAGCGGTTGATCGCCTGGTCGGCGGCGTCGTTCTCGTTATCCTTCCAGTTGCAGTAGGCGACGTTGATCTGCGCCTGCTGGGCGAAGTGGCCGAACGGGTCACGGCCTTCGAGCTGCTCGAAGTATTTCGCGCACTTGCCCCAGTCGCCGCCGGAGAGCGCGTCCTGGGCCTCCGTATATAATTTGTTGTTGTTCCATGCTGCCGTTTCGTCGGTCTTTTCCGGCAAGCCGTGGCAGGCCGCAACCGCCGCAAGTGCGGCGCCGCAAGCCGCAATGCGAATAATGTTGCCAATCTTGCCGAGTGTCAGCGCTTGTGCCGCGCGCATTGCGTTTCGGGCCACTGCATCTTGGGCCAGTTTCGTAATCGTGTTCAAGGCTCGCATTTATCCAGTCCAGCTACAGGTCCACAGGTGACCCAGACTCAATGACCCGTTCAGTTATTCCGGGGGCCGGCGCTCCCGGCGCCCAAAACAGCATCAGCGATTATAGCCTGGGCGAAGTGCCCGATGACGCAGCCGCCGGTGATGCGCTCGATGACGACCTCATTGGCGAGGCGAGCGCCGCTGCGCCGGGCAGTGCGCCGCGCACGCGCCGCGCCCAGCAAGAGCAGGAAGCCCGTCGTGCCGAGGTGCCCGACGAGCTGGCCGGCGAGCGCCTCGACAAGGTGCTCGCCAAAGTCTTTCCCGAATTTTCGCGTAACCGCCTGCAAGGCTGGATCGAGGCGCAGCGTGTGCATGTCGACGGCAAGCCCGCCAAGGTGCGCCAGCCGGTGCCGCTCGGCGCCGTGATCGAGCTCGTGCCCGACCTGCTGCCCGAGCAGCTTGCGTTCACACCCGAACCGGTGCCGCTCGACGTCATCTACGAAGACGACGCCATCGTCGTCATCAACAAGCCCGCCGGGCTAGTCGTGCATCCGGCCGCCGGCAACTGGAGCGGCACGATCCTGAACGGCCTGCTGCATCGCTACGGCGAGGCGGCGGCGGGCTTGCCGCGCGCGGGCATCGTGCACCGGCTCGACAAGGAGACCTCCGGGCTGATGGTGGTCGCGCGCACGCTCGAGGCGCAAACCGACCTCGTGCGGCAGTTGCAGGCGCGCACGGTGAAGCGCCGCTATCTCGCGCTCGTCTGGGGCAACATGCCCGATGACGGCACGATCGACGCGCCCATCGGCCGCGACCCGCGTGAGCGCACGCGCATGGCGGTCGTGGCGGGCGCCTCGGGCAAGCCCGCGCGCACCCATTTCCGGCGCGTCGACAAGACCCTTTGGCATAACCAGCCCGTGAGCGCGATCCATTGCGACCTGGAGACGGGGCGCACGCACCAGATCCGCGTCCATTGCGCGGCCATCGGCCATCCGCTGCTCGGCGACCCCGTCTATGGGCACGCGCGCGGCAAGCGCTCGGTCGCGGCGCTGCCCGACGGTTTCTCGCGTCAGGCGCTGCATGCCTGGCGCCTCGGCTTGATCCATCCGGTCACGGGCCGTGCGATGCAGTGGCGCGCCGAGGTTCCCAATGACATGGACGCGCTCATCGCCGCGCTCGGCTTCGGCCGCGAAGAAGAGGATGAGTACGGCTTCGACGACGAGGTCTTCGATAGCGCGTACACGGACGAGGGCTACGTCATCGGCAGCGACGAAGACGACTACGACGAAGACGAAGGCGAAGGCGAAGGCGAAGGCGAAGAGGACCCGCACGCATGACGACCTGCCCCGAACTGACCTCCGCCGATTTGCTGCACCCGGACTGGAATGTGTCGCCGCGCGTGCGCGCAATCATGACGACGCGCAACGGCGGCGTGAGCGCGCCGCCATTCGGCCGCTGGCAGACGGATGCGGCGCACCCGGCGCAAGACGGCGGCGTGGAGCTGCCGTGTGGCCTGAACCTCGGCCGTTCGTCCGGCGACGATCTCGAGCATGTCGAGGCCAATCGCGCGCGCTTGCTCGCCTACGCGGGCGTGCCCGCTGCGTGGCTGAAGCAGGTCCACGGGCCGGTGGTGGTGGACGCTGCCGCCGCGCTCGAGGCCGCACGCGCAGGCACGCTGCTCGAAGCCGACGCGAGCGTGACGGACCAGCCCGGCATCGCCTGCACGGTGATGGTCGCCGACTGCATGCCCGTGCTGCTCTGCGACAGCGCCGGCCGGGCGGTTGGCGCCGCGCACGCGGGATGGCGCGGCCTCGCTGCCGGTGTCATCGAGAAAACCGCGCAGCGCGTGGCCGAACTCGCGGGCTGCGCCGCGAGCGAGCTGCACGCGTACCTCGGACCGGCGATTGGCCCGCAGGCCTTCGAAGTGGGTGAGGACGTGCGAGAGGCGTTCATGGATCACGCGCAGCTAGCCGGCGGCGCGCAACGCGACGCGCGGCGCGCCGACACGGCTGCCGCGTTCGTGCCGCGCCCCGAAGCGCCGGGCAAATATCTCGCCGACCTCGGCCAGCTTGCGCGCCTGCGTCTCGCCGAAATTGGCGTGGCGCATGTGAGCGGCGGGGGACTGTGCACGTTCACGGATCGCGAGCGCTTCTACTCGTATCGCCGCGAGCGCGTGACGGGGCGCATGGCCGCGCTGATCTGGCTCGCGCCCTGAGTCGTCGGCTCGCGCCGTTTCGGCACTGCAAACCCTGATTTCAAGGCTGGATGCGCTGTTTTTTGCTGCGCTGCAGCGTCGGCGCAAGGCGCGGCGTTTCGTGCCATGCGAATCGAATCGGCGATTTGTGCATTGCACTGCAAGCACTTGCGGCCATGGCGCTTTTTCGCAAGCTGTCATGCGCCGCACATTGTGTCGACCAATTTAAGGTTGGCTTACATCGGGAAAACGATAATGAAAAAAATATCGCAGTGCGGCAAAATCGGGCACAAGCATTGACATGCTTTGCCGTGGGGAGCAAGAATGTCCCTCACCCACGGGACAGGACGCGACAAGGCACACGCCAGTAGCAGTGCGCCGCGCGCGGACCACCTGCCTCTCAACCAGTCCTTCGGGACACATCGGTCAAAAGCAGGCATGACGGCATCTCAACGTTCCTCGACAACCCCGGGCGCGGGCGCTTCAACCGGCGGTGCACAGTCTTTCATTCCGAAATTCACACCGGACGCCGCTGGCATGCAACAGATGCTCGATGCGTGGACACAGGCATGGCGCAACGCCATGAATGCTGCGCAGCAATCGGGCGTGCAACATTGGGGCCAGGCGGCGGGGCAACCCGGCGCGTTCTGGCCCGGCGCGGCAAACGGTGCCGCCAATGCTGCGGCCAATCCCGCTCAGGCGGCGTTCAATGCGGCGATGAATCCTGCCGCGATGAGCTCGGCTTTCGGCGCGCTGGAGGCGTTCAAGCTTCCAGCGGCATCGATCGAGCCTTCGCGGTTGCAGCACCTGCAGGCCGACTATTCGCGCGAGGCACTCGACCTGTTGCGCGAGGCGTCCGCCGCTTCGCCCAAGGCACCCGAGCTCAAGGACCGCCGCTTCAGCGCGGACGCATGGAAGGCGACGCCGGCCTATGCGTTCACGGCGGCGTGGTATCTGCTCAACGCGCGTTATCTGCACGAAATGGTCGACGCCATCGAGACCGATGCAAAAACGCGCGAGCGCATCCGCTTTGCGGTCCAGCAATGGACGGCGGCCGCGTCCCCGAGCAATTTCCTCGCCCTCAATCCCGAGGCCCAGCACGCGTTGCTCGAGAGCCATGGCGAGAGCCTGCGCCAGGGCGTGATGAATCTGCTCGGCGACATGTCGCGCGGCAAGATCTCGCAAACTGACGAGTCGCGCTTCGTGGTGGGCCACAACCTCGCGACCACCGAAGGCTCGGTGGTGTTCGAGAACGCGCTGTTCCAGCTCATCCAGTACAAGCCGACCACGGCAACCGTGCGCGAACGGCCGCTGCTGATCGTGCCGCCGTGCATCAACAAGTACTACATCCTCGACCTGCAGCCCGAGAATTCGCTTGTCGCGTACGCGCTGGAGCAAGGGCAGCAGGTGTTCCTCGTTTCCTGGCACAACGGCGACGCGTCGATTGCCCATAAGGGCTGGGACGACTACGTCGAGGAAGGCGTGCTGACCGCCATCGAGACGGTGCGCAGCATCAGCGAGCGCGAGCAGATCAACACGCTCGGCTTCTGCGTGGGCGGCACGCTGCTCGCTACGGCACTGGCCGTCGCGGCCGCGCGCGGCGAGCATCCCGCTTCGTCGATGACACTGCTCACGGCCATGCTCGACTTCTCCGACACGGGCGTGCTCGACGTGTTCGTCGACGAGGCGCACGTGCAGATGCGCGAGCAGACCATCGGCGGCAAGAACGGCGGGACGCCGGGCTTGATGCGCGGCGTCGAGTTCGCGAACACGTTTTCGTTCCTGCGCCCGAACGATCTGGTCTGGAACTACGTCGTCGACAATTATCTCAAGGGCCGCACGCCCGCGGCGTTCGATCTGCTTTACTGGAACAGCGACTCGACGAGCCTGCCGGGCCCGATGTATGCGTGGTACCTGCGCAATACCTATCTCGAGAACAAGCTGCGCGAGCCGGGCGCGCTCACCGTGTGCGGCGAGGAAGTCGACCTCTCGCGCATCGACGTGCCGACCTTCATCTACGGCTCGCGCGAGGACCATATCGTGCCGTGGCGCACTGCCTATGCCTCGGTGCCGCTGCTCTCGGGCCCGCTGAAGTTCGTGCTGGGCGCGTCGGGGCATATCGCCGGCGTGATCAATCCGGCTTCGAAGAACAAGCGCAGCTACTGGAGTGTCGAAGCCGATGCGAAGCATCTGCCCGAGGAGGCCGACGACTGGTTCGCAGAGGCTGCGGAAAAGCCGGGCAGCTGGTGGCCGACCTGGGCCGAGTGGCTCGACCAGTTCGGCGGCAAGAAGGTGAAGCCGCGCGCGCAGGCGGGCTCGGCGGAGTTTCCCGAGATCGAACCCGCACCTGGGCGCTACGTGCAGCAGCGCGACTGAAGCGGGTCGAATCGGGTTGAAGCGCACGCCGCGGATTGGGCGGCGATGCGGGGTGTAGGGTTTTTAACGTGACGGGAAGGGGAGTCTTGCAACTTCCCGCTGCCCGGAGGAACTGAAAATGACAGATATCGTGATCGTTTCGGCTGCGCGTACCGCGGTCGGCAAATTCGGCGGAACGCTTGCGAAGATTGCGGCGCCCGATCTGGGCGCGCTGGTCATCAAGGCCGCGCTGGAGCGTGCGGGCGTGAAACCCGAGCAGGTGAGCGACGTGATCATGGGGCAGGTGCTGACCGCGGGTTCGGGCCAGAACGTCGCCCGTCAGGCGTCGATCAAGGCGGGGCTGCCCACGGCGGTGCCCGCGATGACGATCAACAAGGTCTGCGGCTCGGGCCTGAAAGCCGTGATGCTCGCGGCCAACGCGATCATCGCGGGCGACTCGGAGATCGTCGTGGCCGGCGGCCAGGAGAACATGAGCGCGGCGCCGCACGTGCTGCCGGGCTCGCGCGACGGCTTCCGCATGGGCGATGCGAAGCTGAT
>NZ_BAYD01000033.1 GCF_000685075.1 Paraburkholderia oxyphila NBRC 105797 | reverse complement strand
GGGGAGATTGCATCATCACAAACACTTCAACTTCGCTGAGTCTCGGGAGGAGACAGTGTGGCCATCGTTACGCCATTCGTGCAGGTCGGAACTTATCCAGCCGGGCGAACCATGATTGTAAAGTTCGACGGTGCCTTTCCGCTGACGTCGAGCGGCATCGGATCCGAGCGCTGGACCGCACGCAATGCGGCTTCGTCCCACTGCGAATTACCGCTACTGCGCGTGACCGTGGCCGAGAGAAGCGTGCCGCTCGGGGAACAGCGCACAGCGACTTCCGTTTCCAGACCCGCCGTCTCGCCCGCCCAAATAATGTTCGGACGCACGCGACGACGGACCTTGTCTAAGTAGCCAAGGCTTGCAGCGTCGGCTGCTGCCGTAGTAAGCGTAGCACCCGCCCCCTCCACACTTTGAAGCGCCGCAATCTCGGCGCGGGTCTCGTCATCGCCGAACTCGCCCAGTACTTTGATCTCTTTGCCCGTTGGGCTCACCAGGACATACGGGTTCCATGAGCCGTGCCCCTCCATATATCGGTGCTGGCGAGTCACCAGGAAGCCAACGTATTTGCCATGTTTCACAACCGCGAAGTCATTGCCGTTCGTCACAAAACGCTCGTGGCCGCCCTGAACCGGAACGGCATGAATAGCCCCGGATGTCACCCATGCGGCCGTGCTGAAGTAAAGCGTCGAACCGTCGGGCGAGAACGCAAGAGAGTTGATGTCGGATAGTTCTCCCTCCGGCTTGGCCGCGTGCGCGGCAGCAACGACCTTCGTCACTGCACGATCCGAGAGGCGCATCACGTACACGTCTCGAAGCGGGCCACTACCCGCATCGTCCGAGTGCGCTGGCTCGCCGGGGCGCAGACGGGTGAAGGCGATCAGTTTGCCATCAGGGGAGATTGTCGGGTTTGCGTCGGCACCCGTCTCAGTTAGCACTTCGGTCGCACCAGAAGCGCTCCGGTAGACAAGGTTGCCGTACTGGACAACGACGGATTGAGCGTGCGCGGCCGCGGCGAGCGAGAGCACCAGCGATGCGCAGACAACGGTTACTTTCAGATTCAAGGATTTGATCATGACCGCCCTCGTTTTGTTTTTGAGTCCCGCTTTCGACCCAAAATATGTCGTGGAAGGCTGGCGATCGAAAGCGCAAAACGCCTTTTCCTGTACGCGTTTTGCATCATTCAAGCCTCTTTAAATCATATCTCAGCCGCGAGAGTCTGGCCGGATACACGCAGAAACCCGGGCGCGCCTTCGTATGGAACGGCCACCTTCTTTATTGTCCCTCCTCTGGTACTCGACGCACCCGGTCCCGCAATCCAAGCTCGCGCGACTCGTGTCCAGTTCTCCTCCACAACAATCGACTTCAGTTTCTCGACGAAAGATGTGGCGACTCCCAAACGCCAGGCTACAGGCGCAACGAACACGTCCTCCAAGTAGCAAACCGTGCAGTCGCTCCAAGTGCTCGGATAGCAGACGTAATGACATAAGCCCAACAATTCACCGCTCACGGTTAGGAGCGACGACAGACCGCTTCGGGGCGATTTATGCCATTCACATAATTTGCCCTCGAGCAGCATTGGTCAAAACGGCGTAGGGCCCGGTTCCTTTTGAGCTGTTCGATGGCCGCCCTCATTCACCTTGCTGTGAACGCGCAGTGGCGCGCGCGGCCAGGCGTCGCAAAGCCTCGCGGGAGGAAAACGCGAAGTGGTCCAAGGAGGTCAGGACCTCGGATGGCTACGTTCGACTTCTCCACCGGCATGCATTCGCGAACACGCCCTCTGGATGAAAGCCAGGCGCCGGACCAAAACGACGCAGATCCGCCCGATGCCGGACCTCAGTCCGAAATTAGAAACTGTTCGCGGTTTTTGGCGTCCTTGATCCAGTTGGGTGCCCGCCCCCTCCCCGACCAGGTCGCTCCGCTCATAGGATCACGATATTTTGCGGGCGCGACGCTTTTCTGAGCCCGATCTCCCCCTCGGCGCCGGCCAAAGATTTCCTGCTCCGTGAATCCGTACTCTGCGACCTTGATCCGGATATCTTCGAGAACAGCCTGATATTCCGCCTGACGGGCGGCAGTCACCTGCCCCTGAAGTTCAGCCAATTGTGCTTTGAGCTCTTTATAGGTTGGCAAGGCCAGTCTCCTCAAGTGGATATCCGGACATCGACGTGGACGTCGTCGTCACCGACGAAATCCTGAATTTCGTTGCCACGGCGATCGATGTTGCAATCCGCGTGGGCGTGCGCATCGATTCTCAATTGATGGCGCAACGCCTAGCAAACCACATGTGCGTCGTCTGCGCTAGCCCAGATCACGTGCGCCTTTACGGAATGCCGTCGTCACCGAACGACCATCGCGCGCATCCTGCAATACGCTTTGCGATCGCTGGTGACAACTCGTGGTTCCTCGCCGCCCCATTCGCGGCCGACGAGCAGGAAGAAACCGTCGAAGTCAAACTGGGCGGACGCATGCGTGCGAACAATATGGAGTCGCTCCTCGATCTCGCCATTGCCGGTTGCGGCGCCGCGCTGCTGCCGCTATGGGCAATAGGCAAGTCACTGCGCGCCGGATTGCCGGTGCAGCTGCTGGCCGACTGGGAACCTCAGCCGACGCTAACCCGCCCGCCATATGGGCATCTACCCACGAAAGCAAGCGACGTCCTCCAAAGTGCGGGCGTTTCTGGACTTTAATTCCGATCTGTTCAGGCTGGATCGGCATTGGGAGCTGTAACGCGGGTGGGCCAGCGCGCAGCGATCTGCATGCGTTGATATCGAAGTTGCCTGGCAGAACCAATAAAGCGCGCCATGTCCTCTTTGCGAATCCTCGAAGGGGGCCGGCTTCGGCAGCAGCAGGAGTAACGGCAAGCACTGCACATCCGATCAGACGAGAAAGCTAGGGATTCGGCAAAGTGCAGAATCTCTTTTGCGGGCGCTACTGATGGGACACTGGATGGTGACCGGATCCCGTGATCCCGTTCAAGTTCACGCCGAAAGGGGCCGGGTCGACGTCCTGTTCAGGGGTGATGTATGCCTTCTGCATGATGGTGTGCGCCCGAGACGATCGCGTACCCAGGGCATGGGGCGCAAAGCAGCAAGGGAGCGACGCTCGCTGCTTCCGCACAGATTGTCGACAACCGTGCGGAACTCGCTTGCAAGTTTGTTCACCGATCCGCCCGCGCTCCGGTGGTTTGAGGCTATGTGTGCAACCCGATCAGCTAGCCCGTAGATAGCGCCGCGACTGCGCAATACCGAGCCAGGCAGCCTCAAATTGGGACCAGATCGAATTAAGGGTTAACCCCTGAAATTGGGAAATCATCTTTGCGAACGAGATGCTTAATCAAGAGCGGTCGCTTTTCTAGACTTGGTATCACCTGCTACGGACAACCGTCCGCAGCGAAACCAAGACTGGAGGTTAATCATGAAATCGCTCATTCAAGCCATTGCCGTTGCCGCGGTACTTAGCGTCCCGGCCGTTTCGTTTGCTCAGTCAAACGCCAGCGCCGCCGTGAACAACGCCGCTGTGTCGAGCTACGGCGGCGTGGCCGATGGCACGTCGGCTTCGGGTTCACATCATCCTTTTCAAGCACTGGATCATTCGGTTCACTCGCTGGGACATGCAATCCGCTCGTCGATTCGCCCCGACGCCAACGACGGCATGAAACCGATCTATTTCGGTGAGTAAGCCCCAACGTTCACAGTGGCCTAGCGTGCAGGCCGGCGCGGGCGCCGCCCTCCAGATCGAGACTTGATATCAATGCTTCGTCGTCGGCATTCAAATCGTGAAGTATTGCTACATCATCTCGACCTACAGAGGGCGGCAATGAAGTGGTGAAACCCGCTTTATCGCAGCGGCGCACCGCAGGCCAATAAGACGTTCATCCTGCTCATCGCAATTCAATAGGTCGCGCGGTTCAACATCGCAATGTCACAAAACCGCACAAGGTGCAGATATGCTCAACTGATCCAGGAACTCGGCGAACTGGAATCGATTGGCTACGATCCGTTAGCTAGCGACGAAAGCTACTATCCATCTGACTTCCAGTTGGCACAAGCGTAGCTTAGGTCGACGTACCGTGCTGATTTTCCGGGAGAGAACGGCATACCTTATGCATGGGTCCACGCCCTAGACGACCATCACCATCGGTCGTAGGACGCAGTGCGGCCAGTTTTGGTCGTTCTCCATCACGTTCACGCCGTCATTCGGAAGACGGTTTCGCGTTGGCCCCCTTCAGCGGGGCTGTGACCCGAAGTGTGAATCCGGCCGGCACGTGGGCGTGGTATTGTTCTTGAAACCACGACGCCAACCGGTCGGTTCGTCACATACGATGCCCAGTATCTCGCGTCACGTTCCGATGATCCCTCCGACCGCTGAATGGGCGCATGAACGGAATGGCTGTGCTGCTTAGAAGCGGGTCAGCATGCCAACGGCGGCCATCACCTGGTTGCTCGTCGCGGAGTTACCGCCCGCGTTGTACATCACAGCGGTGTTTTTGTTACCGATCGCGTGCTGGTACATTGCTTCAGCGTACAGTTCCGTGCGCTTCGACAACGAATAGCGCGCAATCGCGTTAACCTGGTTCCACTTCGGATCGGAGCCGATGTTCGACTTGCTGACACCGTTCAGATGACCGTCCGTGAACGTATCCATGAGGCCGAGCGAGAGCGCCGGCGTCAGTGCGTACTTGACGTTCAGTTCATAGTTGTCGAAGTGAACCGAACCGTTCGACGCCGTCAGGCCGAACGCAGACGTATCCTGGTACTGGCTGTGCGTGTAGACGAAGTTAACCGCTGCCGGGCCGAACGTATAGCCGATGCCTGCACCGACCGTGCGCTGCACGTCCGCTGTCAGGTTGCCGCCGCCCGCGGTCGCCTTGAACTCGCTCGGGTCAGCCGCAACGTTCTGATTGGCTGTTCCTGCCGGGGTGCCCGCCGCGGCGGAGCCGTTGATCTGGAGGTAAGCCGCGGCCAGTCGCAGCGGGCCGTTGTTGTAGGTCGCGCCAGCACTATACGCACGATCGACGGCGAAACTGGTGCTGTTGCTGAACGCGTACAGGCCGCCGAACTTGAAGCCGGCGTAGTCGATACTCGTGAACTTCGCCGAGTTGCTGAAGCGCACGGTATGTTGCAGGTTGTCGTTGTCGTACACGTGCGCGAAGCCTGAGTCACCGAACGTGCCCGCCGTGCCGGACAGCGGCGCGACGAAGTCGACCATCGAGTCGTACTGGCGGCCCATCGTGAGGGTGCCGTATTGATCCGTGCTCAGACCGACGTACGCTTGACGACCGAACATGCGGCCACCCTGGCCAAGCGAACCGTTGTTGACGTTGAAGCCGTTTTCAAGCACGAATACCGCGTGCAGACCGCCGCCCAAGTCCTCGCTGCCGCGCAGGCCGAAGCGACTGCCGCTGATATTGCCGCTTGCGAGTGCGACGCGCGAGCTACCATGGCTCGGGGCACCGTTCTGAACATCGTTCGTATAGGCGATGCCGGCATCGATCAGGCCGTACAGCGTGACCGAGCTCTGTGCGTTGGCAGTGGACGCCGCTAAAGCTGCGCAGCCTGCGACAGCAGCGGAAATTTTTCTCATCGAATCACTCCAGGTCTTTGAAACAAGGAAAAAACGGCGTGAGTAAAAGAAGCTGCGCCCGACAAACGCGGTTTATCCGCGGGGTATATACCTCTCTTGCTCTTTCACGAAAAAGAAGCAATTAAGCTGAGATGCGGTATTGCAGGATGCGGCGTACTGGAGTGCGACCCCGATGTGTTTCAATTGCAGGTCACACTGTCGCAACGGCTATCGGTTGCGAAATTGACGTATCCCACCTGATGTGAACGAGTTTCGCTCGCGATAGACCACAACAGACTTCGTTATATATCCTCGGTTTCGATCGCAACAGCCCGAAAGAGTCGTACCACCACGAATGAAAGCAGCCTTTCGCGACCGACTTGACTGTTGGCGACGCAAACACCTGTCAGTCATGTCCGTTTTCGATCGTAAATTTGAAGATCCGTACCCTCCCGAAACAACGTGTGCTCGGGAGTATTTGCGCGCCTCGTCACATTTTCGTCAAAATGTAGTAATAACGAGGCTCTCAGATGGGTGAAGGCTTGGTCTCACGTCGCCGCGTATCCTCTTTACACACGCTTTAGCGTCGCGATGATGCGACAGAGAATTGGCCGCCGGCGCACTGGAGAAGTCCGCCGGGAAAACGGCGAGGTACGTGGCCATGAACGGGATGGTGAGGTATCGAGATTGGACAACGGCGTGTCAGGTTGAGGTCTAATCCTTGGCAGCCGAATTTTGTCTGGTGGACGGATCCTCCCAGCCCCAATACGTGCCGTAGTAGATTGAATCGGCGCGCGCCAACGATCCATCCTTCTGTGCCTGTACAAGCTGGTTGTACACGTCACGCCGCGACAATGGCCGCTGCGTCTGCGCGGGTCGGGCATCGGGGGTAGTCTGGGTATCCTGCGCGTAAGCGCCCGCGTTCCAAAACGAAGTCGAGAGTGCAATGGCGATGGATATAGTCTGATAAGAGAGTTTGTGCATAATATTCCTTACTCGAATGAGTGGGCACGAAGTCCTTCACCGATTGGCGATCACACATCCCGTAAGGGTTGGCTGATCGACATGTTCCATACCACCACACACTTCGTCACATACGGCAAACCTTCCAACGCAAAATTTATTCGCTAATGCCTATCGAAACATCGTCCAAAAAATGAAAAATAGTTCACCAAACCGATGGACTCTTGAGTAGGAACGACTGAACGACCGCTCCTCGATCGATAGTGTTGAAAAACTAGGCAATTTTCTTTGCTGGCGCCTATCCTGGGATGTGAGCAATCGATAGAGGCATCAGCCAATGGGTCGACCAGGTGCTTCGCAGGAGCGGCTCTTCTACTCGTTCAACCTCGAAGATCACGTGCCATCGAATCACCCGATGCCACCCCATGACGCCCACAGCTCCGGCACCAATCTCTATCGCCGCCGCGTCCAGCTGCGCCGGTCGACGGCCTTCGGTCGAGTTCCACACGGGCTGCTGGAAGGCGAAATTTGGGGGGAAGTCCAAAGAGGACGATGATGGTGTTATCGTTACCGCCATGACCGAACAACGCAAAAACCAACGACAAATCCAGAAGGAAGCGACCCGGCAGCGCATCCTTTCAACGGCGCTCGAATTGTTTGTATCGCGCGGCTACGTCGCCACCACCGTCGACGACATTGCCGCCGCCGCAAATACCACACGTGTCACCTTCTACTCTCACTTCGAGTCGCGCCGCGAATTGATGCGCGCTTTGATTCACGAACTCAACAGCATCCTCGATCGGCATGACGAACCAGGCCGCAATTCCACGGCCAGTTTGCTGGTGGCGGCAGTGCGCGAAGGCTCACGCGAAAAACTGGGCGGCTGGCTGCGCGAGCAGGCTGTGCGCTGGCCATTGATCAAGCCATATCTTCTGGCGGTAACCGAGGCCGCCGCGGTGGATGCTGAAATGCGCTCGCTGATGCGCGGCTGGATTGAAGAGGTGGTGGCAGACATCTGCGAAGGTCTTGATGCAGCCAACCGCTATGAGCCGGGCACGCGGCATTTTCGCGGTAAATTGGCCTACGTCGCGCTAGATCAGACCGCGCTTTCATGGATGCGCGGCGATCTGGATTTGACTGCCGAACCGGCGCTCGAGGTGCTGACCGAATTGTGGTGGAAGATGCTGGGCGAACCATAATCCAGGGATTACCCTGTTATGGTATCCATTGGCTTTACATCGTGTAAAGCCAAATTAAAAATACAGGCTATCCATCCACCACGAGGATCTGGCCTGTGACTCCCCACCAATCCGGCATCGACCTTTGGGCCGCCGATGTGCTCGTCGATCCCTACCCGACGTACCGGGCATTGCGCGAACTCGGCGATGTCGTCTATCTCACGCACTCGAAGCTCTACGCCCTCACTGGCTACGAGGTCATCAAGGACGCGCTTGCCGACCCGACCCGATTCTCTTCCGCACAGGGCGTCGGCTTCAACGACGACGTAAACCAGGCCTTGCAGGGAACCTCGCTGGCTTCCGACCCGCCGACGCATACGCAGTTGCGCGCCGCACTTTCTGAAAACCTCACGCCACGGGCATTGCGTGGTCTGGGCGAGCAGATCAAGGCCGATGCGCAGGCGCTCGTGGCCCGGCTCGTCAAACAACCGTCCTTCGACGCGATCGACGAAATTGCCCGGCGCTTTCCGATCGGGGTTGTCGCCGACCTCGTTGGTTTTCAGGGTGAGGCCAGGGAGAATATGCTCCGCTGGGGGCAGGCCGCGATGGAAGTCATCGGGCCCATGAACCAGCGCACGGCGGAGAATTTCCCCATCGCGGGCGAGCTTTACGGATACTGCTCGCAAATCACCCAGGACGCGCTCACCGCTGGCTCGGTCGGCTGGGGTGTCTTCGAGGCGGAGAACAAAGGGGTGATTCCAGCAGGCGCCGCGCGCCACATCATCCACCAGTATCTCGGCGCGGGTCTTGACACAACACTTGCCGCGATCGGCAATACCGTCGCCCTCTTCGGGCGCTTTCCTGAAGCGTTCGCCAAGGTGCGCGCCGATCTCTCGCTCGTTCCGTCGGCGTTCAACGAGGTGCTGCGCTACTACTCGCCCGTCCACGTCTGGAGTCGCGTGACGACGCAAGATGTGGAAGTCGCCGGCGTGAAGATCCCGGGCGGCTCGCGCGTTGCGGTCATGCTGGGCGCGGGCAACCGCGATCCGCGTCATTACCCGAACCCTGAGGTCTTCGACGTGCCACGCAACCCGATCGACCATCTCTCGTTCGGCTACGGCCCGCACGGTTGCGCCGGGCAAGGTCTTGCCCGCATGGAGGGCGCGGCGATCATCGAGGCACTTGCGACGCAGATCAAATCGTTCCGCATCGGCGAGGTCGCCCGCGTGCCGAGCAACGTCACGGTGTCATTCGATACCGTTCCTGTCCTGGACCTGGAGGCCGCATGATCAAGCTGATTCTTGACCGCCCTCGTTGCGAAGGTCATGGCCTGTGCGAAGAGGTCGCCGCGCAGCTTCTTCACATCGACGACGAAGGCTATGCCGCCATCGACGTGAACGAGATCAGCACTGCGAACCTCGCGGCGGCTCAAGCTGCGGCGCGCGTCTGCCCGGTAGCCGCGCTCAAGCTCGTCGAGGGCGAGGCGACTTGATGGATACGCTTCGGAAGGCACCGCGCGACATCGTGGTGGTGGGCAACGGTATCGCGGGATTGACCGCTTGCGACACCCTGCGCGCCGAAGGATTCGATGGCCGGATCACGGTCATCGGTGACGAACCGGTCGCGCCGTACAGCCGCCCGGCCTTGTCCAAGGCCTTGCTGCGCGATGGGGATGACCTCACCTCGCACTTGCTGCCAGAGGCGACGCACGGCGCGGCCGAACGGCGCGGCATTGCTGCTGTTGGCGTCGATGTCGATCGGCAACGCGTGCGTCTCGCGGACGGCGACGAAGCGCCGTATGACGCGCTGGTGATCGCCACCGGCACGCGCGCCAGGCGCCTCGGTCGCGCTCATAGCCACGACGAATACTCCGTTCGCACGCTCGCCGATGCGCTCACGCTGCGTGCACGACTCGCGTCGCGACCTTCCGTAGTGGTCGTGGGTGGCGGTCCCCTCGGCATGGAGATCGCATCCGGCGCGGTTGCGGCCGGGTGCGCGACGACACTCGTTTCGAAAGGGATGCCGCTCGCTTCCCAGCTCGGCGAGTTGCTTGCGGCGCCGTTCCATGATGCCGCACTCGCACAGGGCCTCACGATCGTTACGACTGGCTCCGCGGAGATCGTGACGCGTGACGGTGCCGCCGTGGTGGCCCTTGGCGACGGCACCGTCATTGAAGCGGAGGTGATCGTCTCTGCCATCGGCGACGCCCCCAACGTTGAGTGGCTAGCCTCCAGCGAGCTGCTCACCGGCGGTGCGCTCGTGGTGGACAGGCGCGGGCTCGTTCGCCCGAACATAGCAGCCGCAGGAGATGTCGCTGCCTTCCCGCACGCCGGGCGCGTCGCCCGTGTTCCACTGTGGACGAGCGCCATCGATCAAGCGAAGGTGGCCGCCACCGCGCTTCTCAGGCCAGATGCGCCGGAACTCGCGTTCCAGCAATACTTCTGGACGGAGGCTTTCGGCATCTCCCTCAAGGCCATCGGGCCGACGCCGGTCGTTGGTGAGCCAGAGGTCGTGGAAGGCACGGGCGAGCAGGGAGTGCTTCGCTGGCGACAACCGGATGGTGCGGCGACCGCTGTCGCGCTCGACTATCGGATTCCGATTCCGAAGCTACGCCGCCTGACCGCGTGCAACCCGTAACCGGGAGAAGCTAATGCCGATACGAAGCTCCTGCTTTGCAGCTCGGGTTGGTCGAGGCCCCAACAGTCGAAGAGCTTGAGCGCGTCGGCGCCGTGCATGGAGCCAAAGGCTTCAAGGACGCGTTTGGTCTGAGCCGGTAACTGACTTTGTTTCGCGCCATGCTTTGGCACAGTAATACATCGTTGTACTTAATGAACAGGAGAAAAACTCTTGAGTGGCATGACCGTTTCTACTGCTGGTGACGTGCATTGCGCACCGGTGCTCATCGGAGGCCAGCATGTGCATTAAACACAGCCAGGGCGCGCCTGAACCGGCTCTGCCGTTTACCTCCCTCCTTCTCGACCCGCCCAACGACAGGGGCGTCAATGCAGCACTGGTCAACACGGTGCTCGGCCCGGTCGACGCCCGGCAGCTAGGCATCACGCTGCTCAGCGAGTCGCTGATGTACGTGCTGCCTGGCGCACAGTACGCCCACGACATCCGGATCGATCGCGCCGAAGTGTTCGATGCGATTGCGAGCAAGCTGCGAGGCTTCAAGGCGGCAGGCGGCGGCACCATCGTCGATACGACCGGCATGTTCCAGGGGCGTGACCTACGCCTGTATGAGGCGCTGTCTCGCGCCACCGGCGTTCATATCGTCGCCTCTACCGGGCAAGGTCCGGAAGCCATGCTGGGTGGCTACTTCCTGACGCCGCAAACCAATCCCCCCGCCCCCTGGCCAGCAGCGAAGTTCGCCGAGATGTTTGGGCGCGAGGTCAATGAAGGCATGGTGGTGCCCCGTCTGGAGCGCCGCGCGCCTGCCGGCCTGGTGGCCACGGCGGTCACTCACAGCGGCATGACGCCGACCGACGGCAGCCTGGTACGTGGAGCGGCTCGCGCCGGCGCCACCTATGGCGTGCCCGTATTGATCCGGTACGGCGCCGATGCGCTGGAAGAAATGCAGTTGGCCATCGACGAGGTGCTCAGCCCCGAACGCCTGGTCATGGGCGGGATGGATCGCCGCGACGCAGTCGCCAAAGGCTGGCCGATGGCGGTCGCACGCGCAGGCGCCAGCGTGGGCGTGGACCACATCGGCTCGACCGACGCGCTCTACCTTAAGGATACCGAACGGGTCGCATTGATCCTTGAATTGATCGTGGCAGGCTTTGCCGATCGCATCATCCTGTCGTCAAGCGCCACGGGCGTGGCTTTTGGCGAACCTGGCAACGACCTGCCCTACTGCGACGTACTGACGAAGTTCGTGCCCATGCTTCAGGCGGCGGGGGTGTCGCAAGGACACATCGTACAAATGCTGATCGTCAACACCGCACAGCTCCTGAGCGTCAACGGGGAAGTCAAATGACACGCGTAAATACAGTGCTGGGCACTATTTCGGCTTCGGAGCTTGGCTTTGTTGCGATTCATGAGCACATCGGTTACGGCATGCCCGGCTGCGAGCTGGACAGCCGCTGGTGGAAAACGCCGGAGCAGCGCTATGAAGAGACGGTGCCCAAGCTGCGCCAGTTTCACGAGAACACGAAGCCTTGGGGTGCAGCAACCTTCGTGGAAGCGACGGGCATCTGCAATGGCCGCGACATCGACTACTACAAGTCCCTCTCTGACAAGACCTGCGTGCACATCGTCGCCAGCACCGGCTTTGTCGGTGGCGACACGGCATTACCGTTCTTCGAGCGGGCAAGCGTCGAGTATCTGACCGACCAGTTCGTTCACGAGATCACCGTCGGCATCGGCGATACCGGTGCAAAGGCGGGGATCATCAAGGTTGGGGTGAGCCGCGGCTTCAAGATGAAGGAGCTCGACCTGCGCATCTATCGCGCGGCGGCACGCGCGTCCAGGATCACGGGCGCACCGATATTCACCCATCTCGCAGTCGACTCCGCACCGGCTCTGAATATCTTTGCGGAAGAAGCGTTGCCTTGCCACCGCGTGTTGTTCGGGCACGCCGATGATGGCGTGAGCCAGGGGCTGGTCAACGAGAAAGGCATTCTGGCAGCGGGTGGGCGCATTGGCTTCGACACTTTCGGCTATGACCTTGAATTGCCCGATCCGCCATTCTGGGGCCGCCATCGTCAGGAACGTCTCAAACACTTCCTGAGATTCCTCAACAGCGGCCTCGCGAAACAGGTTCTTGCATCGGCAGACGCGAATTGCTCGCCGCTGGGTTGGCCGGGCGTCAAGGGCCACACCGTGAACTATCTGTTCGAGCAACTCCTTCCTGATCTGCGCGCCGAAGGCGTCGACGACTCAGTCATCGACCAGTTATTCGTTCATAACACGGCCGAATTTCTGGCCTTGACGCCGAACCCCAATCATTGACAAAGAAATCGATCCAAGAGACACATCATGACACCCGGTACGTTGAAGAACCTCAATATCGCCGTTATCGGCGCTGGATACGCCGGTGCAACCGCAGCGCTGGCCCTCAGCCGGCTAGGCGCCACGGTTACGGTCTACGAACAGGCGCAGGAAGTGAAAGAGGTCGGCGCCGGAATCGGCCTGCGCCCCTCCACGATGGACCAGTTCCGCAAGCTCGGAATCTTCGACCTCGTCGCTGCCGTGACCTCGGCAAGCGATTACTTCGAAATCCTCACGGCTAACGGGCAACGAATCGCCATGGAGGAATGGCCCGAAAAAGAAGCCTTTAATGCCACTACGCGTTTCGTGCACCGCGGCGACTTCATCGATGTTCTGCTGGGCGTGCTTCCCGACGGCATGGTGAAACTGAACCACCGCCTGAGCAAGATCGTCGACAACGGCAGCAGCGCCACTGCCGTATTCGAAAACGGTGCGACGGTGACCGCCGATCTGATCGTCGGCGCCGACGGCATCCGCTCTCAGGTGCGCCAGCATCTGTTCAGCGACAAGCCCCCGGTATTTGCCGGCGAACACGCGTATCGCGCAGTGATCCCCGCTGCCGACACCTACGGCATGGTGGCTGACGGCAACCTGCGCATGTACGTGGGGCACGGGACCAAGATCTACCTGTTGCCGCTACAGCATCGCGACGAAGTGTCTTTTGACGTCACCTGCCTTGCGACTGACTCCACGCCAGCGCCAATCGCTAGCAAGGATCAACTTCTGCAAGTCGTGGCGGGCTTCGATCCGCAACTGATCGCAATCGCCGAAGGACTCGATATGGGCAAAGTGAACCTGCGCGCCGTCTACGACATCGACCCGGTGCCCAACTGGCACTCCAGCTCCGTGGTGCTGATTGGCGATGCGGCTCACGCGATGCTGCACCATCAGGGCCAGGGCGCCAACTCGGCGGTGCTCGATGCCGGTGCGCTGGCAGCCAGCCTCAGTGAGGCCGACTCCATTCCCGAAGGGCTGGCCCAATATCAGGCCAGCCGCAAGCCGGTCACCGACGAACTGCAACGCCTGTCGCGTCAAGGCTGGAGTGAAGACGAAGTTGAGAGTGTCTTCCCCAGCCAGCATCAAGGCGAACTCGCGGCGAGGAGCTAAATCATGGCATTGCATCCTGCTGTTGCCCAGTTCATCGCGTCCTTGCCGTCCGCGCCGCCGGGACCGCTCAACCCCGAAGCGATGCGGGCGGCCGACGAAAGTCATGTTGCGCCCGTCGAGCAGCGGCTTCCCGTGCATTCGGTTCGCGACCAGGTCTTGCCCACGCCTGCCGGTGATGTTCCCGTGCGCGTCTATCAGCCGTCGGCGGCGGACACCCATCCGGTGCTGGTTTATTTCCACGGTGGCGCGTTCTTTCTCGGCAGCCTCAACACGCACGATCATGTCACGCGCGCACTGGCCCATGCCACGCAATGTGCCGTGGTTTCGGTCGGCTATCGGCTTGCTCCCGAGCACGCCTTTCCTGCGGGTCTGAGCGACTGCTACGCCGTGGTTGAGTGGATCGAAAAGAACGGCTGCGCGCCGGGCAACGGGATCGGCTGGGATGGTGAAACCCTGGTCGTGGCAGGCGACAGCTCCGGTGGCAATATCGCGGCAGCTGTCGCAGCGAAGGCGCTTGACGCCGGCTTGAAATGCATCACGCACCAGGTGCTCTATTACCCGTCGCTCGATCTCGACTTTGATGTCGAGCGCTACGCGTCGCTGAAAACCAACGCAGTCGGCAATGGGCTGGAGACGGCTATGCTGAAGCCATTTAACGCGTTCTACATCGATAGCGGCGCCGACCCTGCCGACCCCCTCGCATCCCCCATCAAGCGGGCGGATCTTTCCGGAATGCCTCCTGCACTCATTGTCACAGCGGAATACGATCCGCTTCGCGACGAGGGCGAGCTGTATGGCCGCAAACTGGAACAAGCGGGCGTTCCGGCAACCATCCATCGCTACGAGTCGGCGGCTCATGGCTTTGTCCAGCATTTTTCCTGGTTGCCCGAGTTCCAGGGGGTGTTTGCCGAGACCGCCGATTTCATCAGGAATCTTGAATGATGAAAGTCGTCGATATCCACCCGCTGTTCTCCCAGTGGGGCCGGTTTGGCCTCTACAGTTTTTTCATCGACGGAAGCGAACCGGCGATTGTCGATACGGGTATCACTTCGTCGCCTGCCGGCGGCATCGCGCCGGCCCTGGAGCAACTGGGCCGACGCATTGAAGACGTGCGCTGGATTCTCCTGACTCATGGGCACATCGATCACATCGGCGGCACCCATGCGCTGTGGGAACTGACGGGACGGAAAGCCAAAGTCGTTATCCACGAGGCAGACGCACCGTTCCTTCGTTCGCGCCGCACGCATGTCGAAGAATATCTGGCGGCTCGTGGCCGCTATATCGACGACCCGCAAGCGGAGGCGAAGTTGACAGCCGCCTGCCAGGCAGCCATCTCTGGCGAGATGGAACCTGATCTGGTGGTTCGCCATGGCGACGAAATATCGCTGGGACCGGATGTGACGATCACGGTGCATTCCGTGCCGGGTCACACGGCAGGCTCGGTCGCGTACGTGGTGGAAGGCCAGCGCGATGTCTTCGTCGGCGACGCCGTTCAGATCCACGGCGCCGCCAACGGCTTTCCCAGTTACGCCGATCCGGATGCGTACCGCGCGAGCCTGCTGCACCTGCGCGACCACGTCAAGCCCAACCGCCTGTTCCTCGGCCATCCCTATCGCAGCCAGGGCGTCGAATCACAGGGCGTCGTGCTCGACCGCGAACAGGCGGCAGCAAAGATCCAGGAAAGCCTCGACATCGAGGCCCGGGTGCGTGCCGCCACCGAACAATTTGGCCTCGACGACGCCGCTGTTGCCAGGGCTTCCTGTTCCCCCTTTTGCTGTATTGCGCAGCACTTGCGCTACGAGGGCGATCCAACGCTCGAACCTTCACCGTTTTTCACCACTATGCACGGCTACTTCCACAAGGGTTATCGGCCATGATCGTACACAAAGACCTGCGCGTACCCATGCGCGACGGCGTCCACCTGGCTGCGGATGCCTATCATGCAAAAGGCGATATGCCTCGCCCGGCGCTGGTCGCGTTAAGCCCCTACGGCAAAGAGCTTCAGGCGCTGGCGCTCACTCTTCCCCCGCAGCAACGCCCTTCCCCGTTGTGGGACGGCTGCATCGAGGCAGGCGACATAGCCCGCGTGGTGAAGGAAGGTTACGTGCACGTGATCGGAGACGTGCGTGGTTCGGGCGCGTCCGAGGGTGAACACATCGGCAACTACAACGCCGGCGGTGTTCCGCTGGGTCAGGATGCCTATGATTTCATCGAGTGGGTTGCTGCGCAGCCGTGGTGTAACGGCGTCGTCGGGATGATCGGCATTTCGTACTTTGGCTCCATGCAGATCTTCGCCGCGGCCGAGCGCCCTCCCCATCTCAAGGCGATTTTCGTCAGTGGCGGACACTTCGACTTCTACGAGACGACCTATCACGGCGGCGTCATGTGGTTCATGCCGCGTGCTGCGCGCGAAGGCCGTGGCGGCGATTCGGGCTGGGCCTTCACCCATCGTCACAAGTCGCGCATGCTGGAGACTTACTCCGAGAATGAAATCAAGGAGCGCGTGGCCCAGCGACTCGCCGACCCCGACGTGGCGGCCTGGCCCAACCTCGTGCATGTGCTGAATTATCCGATTCATCATGAATCGTGGTTCGACATCGTGACCAACCACCTCGACGGCGAGTGGTACGAAGAACAGAATCCGATCAACCTGGCCAGCAACATCGATATCCCCGTGTACCTGCAGATCAACCAGGGCCGCGGTTGGACCGTCGACGGCACGATCGAACTCTTCGATGTGCTGAAAGGCCCCAAGAAGCTGGAGATAGGACCGTACCCGCCGATGCAGACGCGCCCCTGGGTGGACGAGCATGACACCATGTTCCGCTGGTACGACTACTGGCTCAAGGGCATCGACAACGGCATCATGGACGAACCACAGGTGAAGGTGCACGTTGAAGGCAGTCGCACATGGATGACCGGTGAACATTGGCCTGTAACGGCCGTCGAATACCGGCCGCTGTACCTGCGTACCCGTGGCAAGCTGGCTCCGGAGCCAGAGCCTCTTGACGTCGAGCATGCGCATTCCGACGGTTTTTATCAGGCGCCGCTGACCGTCGTGGGCAAGGTGGAAAAGCTGACCTGGTCCACCGAGCCCTTCCAGAATGCAACGTCGGTTCATGGCGTGGGCGCGGCGCATCTCTTCGCGGCCATTGATCAGGACGATACGAACTTCATCCTGCGACTGTGGGACGAGGCCCCCTCCGGCAAGCGTCAACTGGTCACGACGGGCTTCCTCAAGGCATCGCATCGCGAACTGGACGAACGGACCCGCGAAGGTAATCCATATCACCCACACACCCGTAGCGTACCTGTCGAGCCTGGCGTGATCAACGAATACGTCATTCGGCTCTACCCCTTCGCCAACGAATTCAAGGCGGGACACAAGCTGGTCGTCGAGCTGATGTGCAATGAGCCGCTGGTGGATGAGCACAACTCCCTGTTGCCGCCCGACGCCTTTCACCTTCCCGTTGGGCGGGCAGTCACTCACACCATTTACCGGGACTCCACGCACCTGTCGCGTCTCATGCTGCCTTTTGGGTCATCCTCCAGATAAGCGTAGGTTTATTGGCCGTAGCTGAGTTAGACGAGGTCGATCTGCATGCAAGTGAACGGCTTCCCAGCCGTTCATTTTGCATTACTTAATATTATAGGAAGGGATTTCAAATCGGTTTTGAACGTGAAAATCTATCTTTGAAAAATAGTAAAACTATATACAGGAGACGAAATGACGAAAGGAATGGGGTATCAAAGCAGGTTTGCGCGATACGGGCAGGCCGTTGCTGGAGCGACACTGGCTGCGATGTCATGTGTGGGGCAAGCGTCGACCTATCAGCCGGCCGGCATCGATCTCGGCGCGACAACGTTCAACGATGCGTTCGGCAGTATGGAGCCAGGCTGGACGTCGATCCAGCTCCTTCAGTACGAACACAACACGAACTTTTACACCAATACCGGCGCGAAAAGTCCGGCGTTCAAGGACGCGCAGCTCAACGCGTTCGTGTGGCTGCCGCAGATCGTCTACACGTCGCCGATTCACGTACTGGGCGGCGCGCTCGGCTTCACGGCGATGCTGCCGGTTGCATCGCTGAACGCACACTCGACCGAATTCAATCCCTATGCTCCAACGCTGACTGCGCGTTCAGGAGTGGGTGACATTACGTTCGGCCCGTTCTTGCAAATGGCACCGGTGATCAGCAACGGTCGTCCGGTCTTTGTGCAGCGTTTCGAGTTCGACGTAACCGCGCCTACCGGCGCCTATGATCCGAACAGGCTGGTTAATCCAAGTTCAGGCTTCTGGTCGCTGGACCCGCACTGGTCGGTGACGGTTCTGCCTACGCCGCAGACGGAAGTGTCAGTGCGTATGCACTATCTGTACAACTTGAAGAACACCAATCCGGGTATCAACAATCCGTTCGAAGTCCCAGGCATAGTGAACTTTCAGGCCGGCCAGGCGGTGTGGGCCAACTTTGCGGCCTCTTACAAGATACTGCCGAACCTCGATGTCGGCCTGAACGGCTTCTGGTTCCGCCAGATTACCGATGACCGTGTCAACGGCGCAAGCCAGCCCGCTGCCCGCACCACGAACCTGTCGCTGGGCCCTGGTGTCGAGTGGACCATCGATCGCAAGAACTTCGTGTTCGCGAACCTCTTTTTTCCGGTGGTGGAGCGCAATACCTACTCCGGCACTCACGTGAACCTGCGCTGGATTCATGCGTTCTGACCAGGAGACGAACATGCAAAAGGTAAGCAACTTACCGGTAATCGAAAGTGCTCGCGGCATTGCGGCGCTGATGGTTGCCCATTGCGCAGGCATGTTGGACCTGGTTGCACTGCCGTTGTGGGTGGGCACACTGGTCGCGCATTATCGGTTCAATCCTCAACAGGCAGGCACGCTGCCAACGTTGTTTCTGATCGGAGCCTCATTGTCGAGCATGTTTTTCGCTTCCCGCTTCAACCGCGTGAATGCGAAGTGGGCTACCGTGATTGGCTTCGCCGCTGCGGCGTTGGCCTTCGCGACATGTATCGGCCAGACAACCATGACCGTGCTTGCGCCCCTGCATTTTGCCGGCGGCCTGGCCGCAGGAACCGCGCTCAGTTTTACGCACGGCACGATTGGGCATGCGCGCAATCCTCATCGCGTATTTGCATGGGCCGGGCTGGCCATTGGCGTATTCGGCGTTGTCTTTCTCGGCGGTACGCCCGGGATACTGGCCAGATTCGGAGGCGCGGCCTTATTCATCGTTTTTGCTGGAGTCATGGGGCTGGCAGCCTTGACGGGACTCCTGTTTTTCCCGCGCCCGAGCCGGCAGGGCGCGGAGGATCGCCACGGCACTCCCGTGCAGGTTCAGCCGCTTTCGCGGGCGGTTTGGTATTCGATCGTCGGAATCGCATTGCTCGCGATGACGCAAGCCATGACGCTCAGCTTCTACGAGCGAATTGGCATGGCACGCGGCTTTGGCCGGGAACTGGTGACGCTGGCGCTCGTGATCTATGGCATCGTCACGCTATTTCCGGCGCCGTTGGCGGGTTTGCTCGAAAAGCACATCAAGGCCACAACCGTTATTTCGATCGGGCCGATCATGCAGGCTGTGTTTGCCATGATCGTAACGCATACCTGGAGTTATCCGTTGTTTGCCGCTTCTGGGGCGCTAATGGCATTCACGATTCTGTTCACGCATACCTATGCGTTTGGCCTGCTCGCGCGACTGGATACGACCGGACGCGCTGTGGCGGCCACACCGGCCATGCTCATGGTGGGCGCCGCCATCGCTCCGTTTCTTGGCGGAACGCTGGTCAAGTTCATCGGCTTCGGTGCGATTGGCTATGCGGCCATCGCACTGGTCGCAATAGAACTGTTGCTGTTCAACTTGACGCGCCGGGCGGTGCAGGGTGAAGCACCGGTCGAACAGGCTCCAGCAGTGATTTAGCCGGAAATCTGATTTGAGGAGTGAATGTGCTACGCATGACGATGCGCTTACGTCAGCGGACATGCGTCGCATTGCAATTCCGGCCGGTTTCCACACAGCCTGGGTCGATATGACCCATTCGATGTGCGGCCGAATGGCAGTGCTGCCCGGTCGCCCGTTCGCTGGCAACGCGTGGCCGCCACACCGCTGCATGGGCGGTCCCGATGCGGCGACCTGTTCGCCCATCGAATCTTGACATTACAGGCCGACTGTCGCCGACCGGTCTCCCGACGGCCGCACCCCCCAACCGGCCCGTGCGGCGCGCCGTCACGCGAAGACGGCAAGATCCGGATGGCGGGGCCCGTCCCGTCCGGCGCTGCCCGCCCTGCCCCTGACCGAAAACGGCCCTTCAGGGCCGGCGCGCACGCCTGACGGGCCGCCGAGCAAGGGGCCGTGCCACTCGCCGCGGCAGGGCCGCTTCGCGACGGGTCCATCGACCCATGGTGCATGGTGCGGCGGGCGTCGCCCGGCGATCCGGCGCACGGCACCCGGGTCCCGCCGGGGGCGCCCGTGCGCAGGCGCGGTCAGCCCCTCGCGGGGCGATTCTGACAAAAAGTCCCATGGTATCGGGATATTGAGGGACATTTTGTCAAGATTGACCAGGAATTGAACCCTGAATCTGGACTTGCCGAGTGCCCCAGATCCTCCTGTCGTGGGAAAGGGTCTTTTCGCGAAATCATGGTTAACCCTAGAGCATGAAACTCCTAGACTTGGTTCATCGGTTGCAGCGAATGCACCGCATCGAAAGCCAAAACACCATGGAGGTTGTCATCATGAAGTCCCTGATCCAGGCCGTCGCCTTTGCTGTTGCCATCGTTGTCCCGGTTGCATCGTTCGCGCAGTCGAATGCGCCGGTAACCCGTGCGCAGGTTCGCGCCGAACTGGTGCAGCTCGAAAAGGCCGGCTACAGCCCCGCGCGCGGAAACGATCCGCACTACCCCGACGACATTCTTGCTGCGGAAGCCAGGGTTACCGCACAAAACAGCGCCGTCGGCGGCGTCGCGAACGCCTCGAGTGCCTCAGGCGGCGCTGTTGCGCGCCCCGCCAACAACGGCATGAAGCCGGTCTACTTCGGCCACTAACCCGCCGGATTAGCAGATTTCCCCAAGGGGCGTCGCGCGCGTGCAGCCTCTCGTTTAACTGACTGGCCCGCTCCCGCGATCAAGCCCGGAGCGAGCAGTTTTTGTATGAATACCTCCACGGCGGGGCTCCGTCCCCGACCGTTTCACCCAGACCTCATGGGTCTGGGTCGTTTTCACATTCGCCGGCCCAGCCTGAGGACTTTTCCTGGCTTCCTAGTTCCCAAACGTTTTCAGCTCGAACGCGCAGGCCGGCTCCCCTGGACACAGAAGGCCCTGTTCTACACCGATTGGCACCTGACCATCGCCGACGCTATAGCGCCAATAAGTGAAGTACAGTGCGCCGGGACAACTGACCGCCTTGGCCTCGAGCGCCCTGAACGGCCCTGAATTGATTTTGCCCAATTGCGGCACGAGGTTGATGTCGGTCCGTCCGCCCAGTGTATGGGCGATGGCGTGTCCGCGATGATAACGGCCGCTGTTGTTGAGCGGATGTCCTTTCATTCGCGTCGCGATCACAGCTCTGGACTCCTGATTCTTGCCCCTGCTAATTCCCCATGCGGCCACGAGACGTTCAGCTGTAACGTCGAACAAATATGAAAAGCCGGCATCAGATGTTTCGAGCAATTCGCAGCGAGGCGCATTGCTCGCATAATCCTGCGCCCACATTGCGACGAGTAGCGGCCCAACCTCCTCGCGAAAATACTCTGGTGCCTTTTCGCGCGACAGATGCGGCAAGATGCCGTTCAGTGGCTCCCGATAATCGATCATGATCACGCTCCTCAATCATTCACGGTTTTTCCATCGCTGTTTTCCGATCTAGAGAACACCAAAAGACCCGTCAACCGATCGTACGATGAGGTCACCATATCCCCATATCACCGTGCCAACAACCGTCAGAGTCGATACCGCAAAAAAGCCCAAGTTGATGACTACGTCTATGCCACCGGCCTGCGCGTGACAGGCAAGGGGAAGAAGCTGGCGCGCGTTGCACTGCCACCGCTCGCGCGGGACGCGCTCGCACGCTATCTCGCCGAACGCGACCTGCCGGTGTTGCCCATGCGCTGGAATCCACAAACGCCGGTAATCGGCAGCCTCGAGGCCGACAGTGACGCGACGATCAGAAGCCTGCGCCTGTGGATGGTGATGTGGCGGTTCTTTGCGCTGCCAGCCGGCGCGATCGAGGCCGACCACGCGCCCCTCGCAGAAAAACTGCGCCGTGCCAGCCCACACTGGATGCGCCACACACACGCGACGCACGCACTGGGACGTGGTGCGAAACTCACCGCCGTGCGCGATAACCTGCGGCACGCGTCCGTATCAACGACTTCCATCTACCCGCACAGTGACGAGGTCAAGCGCGCCCGGCAGATCGCCCAGGCTTTCCCCAGGCAAAATGAACATGAGGTCGCTAATATGCAGCCGCCGATGAGCGGGCCACGCGAAGCAATTTCGTGGTCCTTCAAAACGCGCTTAACGTTCGTCGAGGCCTTCGTCCGCACCTCGTTGTAGATTTCATCGACGATAAGACGGATTTCGTGCTGACCGCTTTCGATGGTGTGCGCATCTAGCATCTAGTGTGCACAGATGGTCGACCAGCGGATAACCGCCGCCATGGTCGTCATCAAGGTCGCTGAGCCGATACTGCAGCAGAACCTGCTCAATTACGTCGAAGAGCCGCCTGGCCGTGCCTTCCACTGCTTTCGTCGTACGCTCCTCAACCGACGTCGCAGACGGAGTCACGGCTGCTGCAGCCTGCGCTTGTGCACGTGCTGTTGCCACCTGCCACGTGCTCCAGTTCGAGTCCTAATGCCGTTGGTCCATGTTGGCGACGTTCGGCCGCTTGAAACCAATGTGCTTGATGAAGTCCTGCCGTTGCTCGTCCATGTTCTTCCAGGTTCCTTCTTTGTCGGCCTGATCCGTATAACGCAACTTCGCCATGCTTCATCCTCGTGGAACGGCGCAAGAACTTTAAGAGTTGGCAGCGCGGGCGCGCTGCGGCCGTGACTGCAGCGGGGCTGCCTACCGGCCAACCAGGTAACGGTCTTTCGGAGGGGCCGGTGTGAGCCCACGCAGCGGTAATCCCTTTGTAGCCCACGAGCTACAAAACAGAGCAGTTCTCCAATTTTTGTAGCCCAAGGGACACAATTCCGCTTTGCCGTCTCGTAGCCGTTGGGCTACAATTTCCTCGTTTTCAGCCAATTGTGATGCCCCGGGGCTACAAGTGACGAATCTGGCAGACGTTGGAGAGATGCTCAAGCAGGCGCGCAGCGACGCGGGCCTCTCGCAAAAAGACCTTGCTGAACGCGCAGGCGTCGCTCGCACCACGCTCGCGCGCATGGAGACGCTCGCGCGTGGCGACATGAGTGTGGCGGTGCTCGTCCGGCTCCTCGAAGCGGCCGGCTACGACCTGCGGGTCGTCAAGCGCGGTCATGCCCGCACGCTCGACGACGTGCTCACAGAACAGAAACAGTCTGGAGCCTGAGCATGCGCCTTCACGTCTACGTCAAGGGCAAGCCCGTCGCGCAGTTGTACCGCCATCAAGACAATTATGCGCTTCGGTACAGCACGGACGCGTCACCCGAGGACTTCGTCAGCCTGACCATGCCTGTTCGCGAAGAGCCGTGGGTGTGGCCCCGCGATTTGCATCCATTCTTTCGCCAGAACCTGCCCGAAGGATTCCTTCTTGAGGTCATTCGTGAAGAATTCGGCCCCCTCCTCGACGGAACGGACCTGTCGTTGCTCGCCGTCATAGGCGGCGCCGGCATTGGCCGCGTGACAGTGGCGCCTGAGGGCGGCCAGCCCGGTGGTGAGCTCGACCCGCTTGACCTCAATACCCTGCTTCATCAGGACGTCTCGACCCAGCACTTCGCGGAGCTGGTGAGGTACTACGCGCGCGCCGCCATCTCGGGCGCGGTGCCGAAGTTCCTTGCGCCGGAGGTTTCCTCCGCGCAAACGCCAGTCGGCAAGCAGACGCTGCGCACCAGCCGGCACATCATCAAGGGTTCCGACGAGCAGACGCCCTACCTTGGGTTCAATGAGCATTACACAATGCGGGTGCTCGCAAGGCTCGACGTCGCTCGAGTGGCAAAAACAACCATGTCTGACGACGGGCGTGTGCTGGTCGTCGACCGCTTCGATGTCGATGAAAATGGCATGCCTGCATACGGCGTCGAGGACGCATGCAGTCTCCTCGGTCTCCCACCGCATGAGAAGTATCGGCCCTCGACAGAGCAGGTGCTGAACGCAACGAAGCCCTACATCAGTAGCGCGAACTGGAGACAGCAGGCCGAACATTTTGGCTGGCTGATACTGACCAACTACGTTGTTCGCAACGCGGACTGCCACTCGAAGAACGTTGCTCTTCTCTACTCGAACATCGACGACGTCGTGTACACACCCGTGTACGACATCGTGACCACCCAGGCTTACCCCCGCTTTGCCAGCAATCCACCCGGGCTTAGCGTCGACGGGCGCAAGACCTGGGCGCCGGGAAAAACGCTGGAGCGATTCTTCAACACGCGGCTGGGCATCCCGCCGCGGCGCTATCGCGAGATGGTCGAGGCGCTCTGCGATTCGGCCGTGTCAACAGGGAAAGAGGTTGTCGAGGCCGCGAAGAACGAACCCCGGTGGCACTGGATCGCGAAGCAGATGCTGCACGCGTGGAATGAGGGCATGGCGACGGCGCGAAGCGCCAAGCCACAAGCAGAGCTCAAGGGCCTCACACCCATTCTTGAGGCGGCCGGATTCTCGGATTCAGACATGCCGGAGAGCACGAGAGACGTGATTGGACGTTCCGAGCTTCTGGCTCCTGCGAGAAAGAGCTGACCCCTGCAGGTCTGGGTTCTGCACCGGGTTGCTTTTCGGTCTGCTGCACTCGGGATTTTGGGAGGCATCAGGCGACAGTCCGCACGAACACGCCGGCTGTCGCCAGAAGCTCAACAGCCTTCTCGACGGCAATGCGCAACCTCGTCACGACGCTTTCGGCATGGGCCGCCTCGTTCGTCATCCGCAACCTTGGCGCTTGCCACGCGGTCATGAGCAGCATCGCCTCGCTCGGTGCTACGTGGACGCCTGTCCTGCGCACAGCCGACGGTTTTGTCGCAGTAACGCTCGCAGAGGAACAAATTCGATATACGAAGTACTGCTTATGTTACCAAGCTGGAGAATTGATCAGCGGTGGACGGATGGGTTCCGCGAACACACTTCATCTGTCCTTTGGCGATCATATGCATGATTTCGATGCCGCCCAGCAGGATCCGCGCGCAGTGAAAAGACTTGAATCCCAGCATGGGCCGAATGCGCCGCTTGATCGCCCGATGGTCTTGCTCGACGAGGTTATTGAGATATTTGGACTGGCGGATCTTGATGGGTGTTTCACACTCGGCATTGATGGCTTCGAGCGCAGCGAGGTTGGCGCCGCTTTTGTCGATGGTCACCGTCGCGGGCTCGCCATTCTGAGCGATCGATTTCTCAAAGTAACGCCGAGCTGCAGTCTTGTCCCGATGGGCCCTTAACAGAAAGTCGATAGTGTTGCCGTCCCTGTCGACGGCCCGATAGAGATATTTCCAGTCGCCCTTGACGCGGATGTACGTCTCGTCCACTCGCCAGCTCTTTCCAACTGGCCGCTTGCGACGGCGAAACGCTTTCTCCACGACCGGCAACAGCTTGAGCGCCCAGCGGTGCACGGTCGAATGATCGACTTCAATTCCACGCTCCGCGACCATCTCTTCGATGTGACGCAGACTCAGCGGATAGGCCACATACCATCGCACGCACATCAGGATCACGTCGAGCGGATAATGCAGGCGCTTGAGAACGCGCGCCACAGCTGGGTTCTTGCTCTGCATCATCGATCACATCGTTGGTCTTCACCCCTTGAGCATAACAGACCGCCTTACCGCGACAGAG
>NZ_BAYD01000034.1 GCF_000685075.1 Paraburkholderia oxyphila NBRC 105797 | reverse complement strand
CGATATGAACGTTCAGGACACGAGAGCCACCGATAAGCTCGATCAGCTCGGAGGCGGTCAACGTCTGCCTTTGTGCTTTGTCCACTAACAGCGCTTCGGCCGGATATGGCTACCGAGCAGACCTTAATCGATATGAGATTTTCTGATGGTGACAACCAGTGCAGAGATTCGCCGTCCAGGCGAAACATATTTACCGCGCACGAGCACCGCAGCCTGAGCGCGCATCGATTCAGACGCGGTGGCGGCCTGCTCAACCAATGAAGCGTTTTCCTGCGTAACATGCTCCATCCCGCTCACTGACCCGTTTATCCACTCGATTCCCTTGCTTTTCTCTACCGATGCGCTTGGGATCTCCGCGGCGATATCGGACACGCGTCCCACCGCCTGCCCGATCTGTGCCATCGCATGCCCTGCCTGACGAGCAAGCTCAGAACCCTGATCGATCTTCGTTGAAGAGCTTTCGATTCCCGTCTTGATTTCTTTTGCCGCAGCGTTGCTACGCTGCGCGAGGCCACGGACTTCGTTCGCAACGACGGCGAAGCTTACTCCATGCTGAATCGAGGGCGAGGATCCGACCGGTCAGCGGTTGTCCACACGCTTGACGAAAGGCCGGATCTCGATCGTTCTCCACACACCTGCTTTGTTGAACGGGTCTCCGGTAACGAAGACCTGCAGCGCTGAGATATCGTCCCCTTCGTACAAGAAAAAGCTGCCGTTCATTGTTCCATCGAGTTCCGTGAGCGGCCCGGAAATGAGCGTACGCAACAGCGAAGTCTGAAGGTAGGCTTTGTGCGCGTCATAGTTCTCAAGACGACGCTGCTGCATGCCTGGATGATCAAGGCAATAGACGACGAAGTTCATCTCATCTCCGTGGTGAGCGGGGCATGACGATCATCACCCCGCGAATAAGCCGTCGCCAGTCACTGCGTGACAGCGGCGTCCCAGGTCGGACAGTTCAGCTTGTCCGGCGCGATGTCGAAGCTCTGGTAGTTTGTCGCGGTGACGACCTCCGTCTTCAGCGAAATCTGCTTCGGAACCGGCTCACGACGCAGTGCACGCAAGGCGGCCATCACACCAAGACATCCTTGCTTGAACCCGGAGTAGTCGCCGCTCGCCAGCAACTTGCCTTGCTTGATCAGATCTATCGCCTCCTTGCTGGCGTTAATGCCGACGACCTTGGCGTTTATATTCGCGCCATCCAGTGCGTCCAGTGCTCCGATGGCCATAGCGTCGTTGGCTGCCAGGACACCGTCGACGTTCGGATAGGTCTGCAGCAGGTTCTCCATCACCTGCAGTGCCTGCAATCGCTGGTAGTTGGCCGGCTGCGAACTCAGCACCTTGATCCCCGGAGCTACTTTAAGTGCGTCGTGAAAGCCACGCATGCGCTCGTCGGACGTTGCAGTGCCGCGTACGCCCTCCAGTATGATGATACGGCCCTTACCGCCCATGGACTTGAGCAGATATTGGGCCGTCTGCAGGCCGATCTGATAATCACTCGCGCCGACGAAGCTCACGAAGTTGCCCGATTGCGCCTTGTCCACGATGTTCACCGTCGGGATCTTCGCGGCATTGAGCTTGGCAATGCCGGGACCCATGGCCTTGAAGTCAACCGGGACGAACACGACGGCGCCTGGATGCTTCACGATGACGTCATCGATCTGGCTCATCTGCTCGGGAATGCTGTCGGGCGTCGTCGGCACATAGTTGACCACGTTCGCGTGCATTTCCTTTGCGGCGCTCTGCGCACCCAACCGCACACTTTGAAAGTAGGGATTGGTCAGGTTCTTGGTAAATACGGCAATGTTTTCGCCGTCCGCATAAGCGAGTGTTCCGCACGCAAGCAGCGCGAGCGCGAGTCCGCACTTGATCGTCATACGAGTCATAGGTGTCTCCTTCAGTCTGGATTGGTTTGGTGGTCAAACTAGCGGCAGATGACGCGATCAAGCAGCTCCCATGACGCCGGGGGCGACGTGAGTGTGATCGCGGGTAATACGTTCGGCTGCATGCTCCGCCAGCATCAACGTCGGCATATGGGTATTCGCGCTGGGAATGACGGGCATCACGGATGCATCCACGACGTAGAGATTCCCAACGCCGCATACGCGATATGCGTCGTCCACCACGGTCGATGGCGAGCGCGCATCGCCCATGGTGCACGTCCCTACCGGATGCCCCATCGGCGCGATCGAGGCTAGCAGTTCCCCGTCGGAAGGCGCATCGTTACCACGTCGTTGCGCGAGTGGGCGACCGAGGCCCGCGACGTGGCGCAAAGCGAAGCGCCGCAGTGGACCCGGGGCATCCAGCGCAGCCCCCGCGCCCACGGCCAGCGCAAGACCCGCCAGGCCGCTCCGGTTGAACTGGTTGAGCGCCATACCGGGCGGGAGGAGGAACGCTTCGTTATAGTTTGCCGCTACCGTTGGATCGCGCAGTAGCCGCTCCGCGAGGCGCGCGGCCATCACGACGCGCGGCGCGTCGCGGGGATCGCCGAGCATCCTGAAGTCGATGCGCGGCGCCGCCTGCGGATTCGCTGCCTGGAGGGTTACGGTCCCGGTCGAAAACGGCGAATACAACGCCGACCCCAGCATCGCGACACCGGTGCCGAACGGCTGGGGGCTCACGCGTCCGAACGCAAACAGCAGCAGATCGCCAGGCGGGCAATCCTGGAGTTTCGACGACGCCCTCAGCCCCGCCATGGCGAAGCGGCGTAGCGTCGGGGCCAGTCGCTTGTCGCGTGGCAGCGTCAACGCGAAGAACTGGTACGCGTGATTCTGCAGGTTGCGTCCTACGCCGCGCAGATCCACAACCGGCTTCACGCCGATGCTCGCCAGTTCCTGTGCCGGACCGACGCCCGAGCGCAGCAACAGCGCAGGCGAGTAAATCGCCCCAGCCGAGACGATCACATGGCGCGCGAGCACGGTCATCGTCGCCCCCCCGTGTTCGCACTCGACGCCGATCGCAACGCGCCCATTGAACAGCAGGCGCTGCACGACGGTATTCGCCATGATCGTCAGATTCGGACGGCGGCGAACGCTCTCGGTCAGATAACAGCGTGCGCTGCCGGAGCGGAACTCGGCGTTGCGGGTCGTCGGCATCGGAAAGAAGCCTTCCGCGGGCGCCTCGTTAATGTCTTCGACATAGGGGAAGCCGTTCGCCAGCGCCGCATCGCGTAGTGCGGACACGAAGGTCGGCCATTCACGGGGCGAAGTCCGCGTGACAGGCGTCGTGCCGTCGCCACCTTCGCCGCGCGCGGGCTCACGTTCGATCTTCCGGTACACGCGCCTCGCCTCTTCCCACGACCATCCGGCTGCGCCCGCCGCGCGCCACCGTTCGAAGTCGGAGGGCATGCCGCGCAGCGCGAACATGCCCATGATGCTCGAGCCGCCGCCCATTACACGCGCCTGGGGAAAGGGACGCGGCTCGCGACCGTCGGCCATCCGCGCCTCGAGGCCCGGCCAGAAATACGCCGGATTCAACGTCGAACTCGGGAACGTATCGTCGATATCGGCGGGAATTTGTCCTGGCGGCGTGTCGACGCCCGCTTCGATCAACAGTACGCGGTGCAGCCCGTCTTCCGAAAGCCGGGCTGCCATCACCGCACCGGCCGTGCCGGCGCCTACGACGAGAAAGTCGTACCGCACGGCTGGGGCATCGGTAGGTCGGTTCGTCATGATTCGCCAGCTCCGGGGGCTCACCAGGGTTGCGTGCAGATCAAACGCCCGCGCCAGACCATGCTCGTTCGAGCAGGTCAGTTAGCGCGTCTGCTTCCACAGGACGTGGGTTGGCGTAGGGATTGGCGATCGCCTGCTCCACCGCTTGTGCAATACCGGCGTGCGGCATACCAATATCGCGCAGCGCGAGCGGTATGCCGCAGCCGCTTTCGAGACGCAGCAACACCTGCACGGCGTCGTCCGCACCCATCGCGCGTTCGAGACTCGCGAGTGCGTCGGCAATGTTCGGCGCGTTGTAGGCGAGCGCGTACGGCAGGACGATGGCATGCGTCTGTGCATGCGGCAGGTCGAACATCCCGCCTAGCGTATGGCACAGCTTGTGGTGCAACCCCATCGTGGTGGTCGCGAGGCAGCACGCGCACAGCCAGGCGCCGTAGAGCAGCGAAGCGCGCATATCGGCGTCGTCGGGGGCGGCTTGCAACTGCGGCAGTGCCTCGACAACCGCACGTACCCCCTCCTCGGCCATCAGCGAAACGATCGGGTTGCGATCCGGAGCGTAGAGTGCCTCCGCGGCGTGCGCGATCGCGTTGAAGGCCGATAGCGCAGACATCGCCGGCGGCAGAGACAGCGTCAGATCCACGTCGTAGATCACCACTTCAGGCTGGATCTTCGCGTCACGCCGGGTGACTTTGCGGCCGTCCTGCGTCTCACCAAGGATCGGCGTCATCTCCGAGCCTGCGTAAGTCGTTGGCAGCACGATTTGCGGCAGGTCAGTCCGTAGCGCGATGGCCTTGCCGAGGCCCGTTGTCGAACCGCCTCCGACTGCAACCACAGCGTCGATCCGATTAGCCTTGACCACGTCCAGTGCGCGGGCCGTAACGTCGACCGGTGTGTGCATCGTCGCGCCAGTGAACACGCCCGCGGCACGTTCGCCGAGCAACTGCGTCACACGCTCCGCGAGCGCGGCCTGCTCCGGGGTCGAATGCACCAGTACGCGACGGCCCCCCAGACGATCGACCTCGGCGGGCAACGCCGCGCTCGTGCCACGGCCAAAGACCACGCGCGTGGGCAGCGCCTGCCAGGTGAAAGAACTCAGCATGATCCCGTCCCCTCGATCAGTGACATCACGTTTTGCTAAAGGAGCGTGCAGGCTTGCTCGAACGACAGCCTCGGCAGTCTGTCGAGCACCTTCTCGGAGTCGCCATAGCCGAGATTGCAGAGGAAATTGACAGCAACGTTGCCGTCCGGGAAGAACTCGTCGTTGACCTTCTTCGCGTCGAAGCCGGACATGGGCCCGCAATCGAGGCCGAGTGCCCGCGCCGCGATGATCAGGTAAGCGCCCTGCAGGCTTCCATTGCGAAACGCCGTGGTCTCGATCAGCTCGGGCTTGCCTTCGAAGATCGCACTGGCATCCGGCCGATGCGGGAAGAGTGTTGACAGTTGATCGTGAAAGCGTCGGTCGTAGCCGACGATCGCACAGACCGGCGCCGCACGCGTCTTGTCCACGTTGCCCGGTGCGAGCGCCGGCAGCAGCCGCGCCTTCGCTTCAGGCGTGCGCAAAAACACGAAGCGTGCCGGCGTGGTGTTCATGCTCGTCGGCCCGAACTTCAGCAGGTCGTACAGTGCCCGCACATCGTCATCGGTCACGGGCCGGTCAAGCCAGGCGTTCTGTGTGCGGGCCTTGCGGAACAACACGTCCAGTGCGTCCACGGATAGCGTATTCGACGTAGTCATGGTTTTTAGCAATCGGTGATAAGGATCGGTCTTCAGAAATGGTGGGTTGTGGGACCCAATTGCAGGATGGTCACCGGGTCACCGTCCGCCCATCGCCGGGGTTCGTACCGGCGGCTTTCTCGAGCCACGGAATGATGGCCGCGAGGCCCTCGCTAGCCCGCCCGTGCGCCAGCGCGCCGAGATACATCTGATGCGCCATACCAGTGAGCGTCAGCACGGTTCCGGTGGTCTTGCCGTGGGCAAGTGCATCGCCAAGGCGCTGCACCATCTGCTCGCAGCCATGCGACGAGCCAAAATCGCGCGTCGCGACCAACGAGGTATGCGACTGGATCACGGGCGAACCGATCGCGCTCGTCTGCATGACCTCGAGCATTTCCCGCCAGTCCAGACCGACCGCTTCGCCAAAGACCAGGGCCTCGGCCCACATCGCCATCGACACCCCGGTCATGACATCGAGCACCCGCGTCATCGCCCGCGCCTCCTCGCCAGCGCCAAGCCAGACGATCTTGCTGGCCAACGCTTCCAGCAGCTCGAGCGCCCGCTCGTAGTCCTCACGCGGCCCGCTGACCATCGCGGTGTAAGCCTGCGCGCCGCCTTCGCCGGGGCCCACCGTGAGCGGCGCCCGCAAATAGTGAACGCCTGCGCGCCGTGCCGCTTCGTCGATTTCCCGTGAGAGTGCCTCGCTGACCGGACTGACATCCACCAGCAGAAGACCCTTGCGTTCCCTACTCAGGTAGCCCTGCGGACCCAGAAGGGCCGTCTCCAGTTCGACATCACTCGCGCAGGCAGTGACAATTGCGTCCACGTCTTGCCCGGCTGCCGTGCTCGTTGGGTCCTGAAGATGGACTTCGAACCGGCCTGCCAACACTTCATGCAAACGCTCGGTATCGGCGTCGCCTAGCACCGCGACGCGCCGTAAGCCACGCTCCATCGTCATTCCTCGTTCCATATCCGTGTCTCCCCTTTGCCGCGCTATTCGCGTGCCTCCTGCCGCCGGCGGCTCAGCGAGTCGACCAGCACAGCGACGATGATGATTGCGCCCGTCACGAGCGGCTGCCAGTTCGCGTCGATATTCAGCAGGTTCAGGCCATTGAGCACCAGCGTGAGCAGCAGCGCACCGATCAGCGTCCCGTACGGTGTGCCGATGCCACCAAACAGCGACGTCCCACCGATCAGGACTGCCGCGATGGCGGGCAGCGTCAGCGGAGCACCGATATCGCCTTCAGCCGAATTCAGGCGCGCGAGAAAGACCAGGCTGCCGAGTCCGGCCATCAAGCCGCTCAGCGCGTACACCAGAACCAGGCGGCGCTTCACCGGGACGCCGGAGAAGCGCGCCGCCACCGGATTCGAACCCATTGCGTAGACCTGTTGGCCATAGATCGTGCGACCGGCAAACAACGCCGCCAGCGCGAGAAATACCAGCATCAGGTACACCGGCACCGGTATCGAGAACAGGTAGCCGCTGCCGAGTTGCCGGAAGCCATGTGGGAAGCCGTAGATCGTATTGCCCGCCATGAAGTACCAGGTGTAGCCATTGATGAGCCACATCATTCCGTAGGTCGCGATGAACGACGGCATCCGCAGGATCGCGACGAGGAAGCCGTTCGCGAGCCCCACCGCGGCGCCACACGCGATCGCCACAACGGCGCCTTCGAGGGGCGAGCCGGTCGCCTTGATCACGGTCCCGGCCAGGCAGGCCGACAGCGCGACGTTCGCGCCGATCGACAGATCGATCCCTCCTGTCAGCACGACAAGGGTGAGGCCCGATGCCATCAGGAACAGCAAGCTGGCCTGGCGCAGCACGTTCAGCAGGTTGCCGGTCGTGAGAAAGGCGTCGGAGGCGACGGCAAGCACGACGCCGACAATGACCACGGCGGCCAGTCGCGCAGCTACCTTCGACACATTCTCGCCCGGTCTGAAATGGCCGGTGAATGAAGTGAGCGCGTTCATGATTGGGTCTTCAATCCTTCGACGAAAAGAGCAAGCAACACCAGCATGCCGATACACGACACCTGGACGGACGACGGCACACCGGCGAGGTTGAGGCCGTTCCGCAGCATGCCGATGGTCAGAACGCCGAGCAGCGTACCGGGCAGGCCACCTTTGCCCTTCTCGAACGACGTCCCGCCAACGATCACCGCGGCAATCGCATCAAATTCGAGGCCAAGCGAAGCTGTGGGGTGGGCGGTACTCATGCGGGCGGTCAGCAGCACGGCCGCGAAGCCGAACATCGCCCCGGCAAACGTGTAGATGCCGATCAACCATGCGCGCGCCGAGATACCGGCAAAGCGCAGCGCTTCGGGATTGCCGCCGATCGCTCGCGCATAGATGCCCATCCTGCTGCGATACATCAGCAGATGATTGACTGCATAGGCGAGCACGGCGATCACGATCGGCGCGGGAATGCCGAGGATCGCGCCGTTGTAGATCGCGGGAATTGTGGTCCCGATGTCGGTGATGCTCTGACCGCCGCTCATGAGCAGCGCAAGACCTTGCGCGACGCCCATGGTCCCGAGCGTGACGACGAATGGCGGCAACGCGAGCCACGCGATCAGCGCGCCGTTGACGAGGCCGAACAGCGCCCCCATCGCAATGGCTGCGGCGATGCCTTCCCATGTGTGAGCGCCGAACTGCATGATGCAGCCGAGCGATACGCTCGCTGCCGCCGCGACGGCGCCGGCCGACACGTCGATCCCCTCCGTAAGGATCACGAACGTCATCGGTAACGCAATGAGCAGCAAGATCGACGACTGCGAGCCGATGTTGACGAGGTTCGCCGGATCGACGAACTGATGATTGAGCGCAGTGAACCCCGCTAGTATCGCGAGCATCATCCACGCGACGCCGGGAATCCTGGCTGGCACGGCCAGCCACGGGTGCGGCGCGACAACAACCTGGGCATTACGCATCTTGCATCCCCAAAGCGAGAAGGCTTTCTTCGGAAAGCTGGTCACGGCTGAGTTGGCCCGCGACCCTGCCTTCACGCATCACATAGGCGCGATCACATACGTGGACGATTTCCGGAAGCTCCGAACTGATCAGAAGCACACCGGCTCCTTCGTCCACGAGCCGTCCGATCAGGGCGAAAATCTCCGCTTTCGCGCCAACGTCGATACCGCGCGTGGGCTCGTCGAAGATGAACAGGCGTGCCCCGGTGGCAAGCCATTTGCCAATCACGATCTTCTGCTGATTCCCCCCGCTCAGCACTGAGGTCCGGCGCCCGATGGTAGGCGTGGCGATACGCAACTCCTCGATCATGTTCCGCGCGAGCTGCCGCGCCGCGCGCGGCCTGAACCAGCCACCGGGAAACAGCCTGCCGAGCCCTGCCAGCATCAGGTTGTCGCCCACCGATCGCGTCACCGCAAGCCCTTCGTGCTTGCGGCTCTCCGGTATCAGCGCCATGCCGAGCTTCACCGACTGGCTGGGTTCGCCGCGGCGCCGCTTGCCGAATATCTCCACCTCGCCCTCGCTCACCGGATCAATGCCGAACGCGGCGCGGGCGACCTCCGAGCGTCCCGAGCCCACGAGGCCCGCGAGTCCCACGATTTCGCCGGCACGAACCTCAAGATTCACGTCCTGGATCCCGTTCGACGAATGGACCCCACGCATGACCAGCGCGGGCACGCCAGGCGTCTCGCAGAAACGGCGCGCGTAGGTCAGATCGACGTCGCGGCCGACCATCATCCGCACGAGTTCCGATGGCGTCGTCTCCGCCGGGCGAGTCGCGCCGACCATCTTGCCGTCGCGCAGCACCGTAATGCGGTCGCCAAGGGCGAAGACCTCGCTCATGCGGTGCGAGATATAGACAATGGCCACGCCTTCCTGCTTCAGCGTCCGGATCACCCGGAACAGATTCTCTGTCTCACGCTCCGAGAGCGGCGCGGTGGGCTCGTCCATCACGAGAATGCGCGCGCGCTGCGACAATGCCTTCGCAATCTCCACCATCTGCTGCTGCGCCACACCGAGCTTGTGCACAGGCGTGTCGGTGTCATAGTCAAAGCCCAGCGTGTCCAGCACCTTCCTGGCCTCGACGTGCGCGCGCGCATTGTCCACGGTGCCCGGTAGACGCCCGGGGAACTCGCGACCGATGAAGATGTTCTGCGCAATGTCCAGGTGCGGAACCAGCGAGAACTCCTGGTAGATCACGGCAACGCCGAGTGCCTGCGCGTCCTTTGGCGACTGAATCTGCACCGGCTGGCCGAGATGGGCAAACGAGCCCTCGTCCGCCCGATAAACGCCGCTCATGACCTTCATCAGCGTCGATTTGCCGGCGCCGTTCTCGCCCAACAGCATATGCACTTCGCTGGAATGGACAGAAAAGCTCACGCCGTCGAGCGCGCGCACACCCGGGAACTGCTTGGCAATGCCGCGCAACTCGAGCAGCGGCTGCGCCACAGGCTGGCTATCCGGGGCGGAAATCGTCTCCGAGCCAAATGCCGCGACGCGGGTCGCGCCACCAGCCTCGAAAGGCAGCGCACTGCGCCGGACTCCGAGGTTGCCAGCGAGGGTACCTGGACTAGTGTTCATACCACCCCCGAAAGTGCTTCGACATGCTTGACGAGTGCGATGTAGTCGTCATCTCCCCCACCGGTCGAGATCAACCCCTGGAACAGGCCGCGCACGGCCGAAGTCAGGTGCAGCGGCACATGACTCTCGGCCGCGCAATCGAGGATCAGGTCGACATCCTTGGTCTGCGTGATCGCGGACATCGTCGAAGTGAAATCGCGCTCCTTGAGCGGAGGTGCCTTGTACAGCACCATCGGCGAGGCCACATGGCTCGAGGCGAGCACCTCCAGCATCTGCAACCAGTCGAGACCGCTCTTGCGCCCGAGCGTCAACGCCTCACCGATCATGCCCGCCGATACCGAAATCATCAGGTTGACGGCCAGCTTCATGAGCCTCGCTTCTTCGGCTTCGCCCAGATAAAACGCACGGCGACCAATCGCGTGAATAAGCGGCAATACCGTCTCGTATGCTTCGCGCGGGCCAGAAGCCATCACCGTCAGCGCCGCGGCGGCCGCAACGACGCCATTGCCGGATACGGTCGTGCGCAGGTAACGCACACCGCGTTTGCTTGCGATTTGTGCAACCTCCGCTGACACGGTAGGCGACACCGTGCTCGTATCCATGAAGATCGCGCCTTCGCGTGCATGGGCAAGCACGCCGTCATCGCCTGACGCGACGCTGCGAAAGATCGCGTCATTTGGCAACGAGGTGAAGATCACATCGGCGTCACGTGTCACATGCTCGATGGACTCCCCACGCTTGGCCCCGCGGGCGGCGATCGCTGCGAGCCGGTCTTCGGCGCGATCGAAAGCCATGACGGGGTAGCCTGCCTTCAGCAGGTTGGTCCCCATGGGCAGTCCCATATTTCCGATTCCGATGAACCCGACCCGCAGCGCAGGCTTCGCTTCGTTCATTGCGTTTGCTCCTGAAATGGATAAGAGGCGAAGTCGCCGGCGTATCAGTACGCTGCGAGCAGGTCGTCCAGGCCGGCGGCGATCCGCCTTCCCGAAACGTCGAGCTCGTCCAGGCGGCGCGCAAGCGCGTCGTACACCAGCTCGCCGTGACGCTTGCGGAATGCGCCAGCCACGAGCACCGTGTCGACATTGGCCCGACCGGCCTGCATGATCACGGCGGCGATGGCGTCGTGCAGCGGCCGCATGCCCAAGGTGTCAGCGCGTAGCGTCACGATGTCGGCCTGCTTGCCGGGCGTGAGCGAACCGACACGATCTGCAAGTCCGAGCGCCCTGGCGCCGTGAATCGTGATCCAGCCCAGCGCGTCGTTACATGTGAGCGTCGAAGTCGCCGGCAGGCGCGCCTCCCGCTCACGGGCCGCGGCGTTGTCGAGAGCACGTTGAGAAGCTAGCGCCATGCGGGCCACTGTCATCATGTCGCCGGCGATTGCCGACTCAAGATCGACCCCAAGCGAGGGTGCGTAACCAGCGTCGCGTAGCCGCCCCGTGATGGGATGCCCATGTCCCTGCAGCATCTCTGTTTCTGGTGCGAGCGAAAACGTGACGCCGCAGTCCAGCATCATCTGGAGCTGGGTGTCACTCAGGTTGTTGCCGTGCACGACGTTGGTGTGCGCATCCAGCAACCCGGCCGCGTTGAGTCGCTCCCAACCGTCTGGCGTCTTCGCGTCCAGCCCCGCACAATGCATGCTCGCGATAAGCCCACACTCGCGCGCGAGCAGCAAGTCATGATGCGAAACCTCGTACGTCGAGTAATGCGGGCCGAGTATCGCCATACCGAGCGTAACGAGCTCATCGCGACTCGTGAAGCGATGCTTCAGCAGACGCTCAATTTCGCTGCGCGGATGTGGAATCTCGCTGAAATGCTTCTGACCCGGCTTCGGATCGGGTTTCGGCGACCCATGCAGGAAAACGCCGCGTATGCCCGATTCGACTAGTCCATCGATCGCCCGGTCGGTGTGCGCAGGCGTCGGATTGTTGTGGCACCAGTCACCGAGTGTGGTCGTCCCGCAGTCGAGCTGGTTCAGCGCGCCGACAAGCGTGCCGATGTATAGGTCCTCCGGCGTGAACAGCGTGGCGAGACCCGCATGCACGCTGCGGAAGTATTGCGGCAGTGTCCAGTTCGCAACGAGAGAGCGCAACGCGGTCTGCCATGTATGCATATGGGCATTGACGAAGCCCGGAAGCACGATCTGTCCATGTGCATCGATCAGTTCAGCATCTTCGGCCTCGAGGTTATGTGCTACTGCAGCAATACGGTCGTCCTCGATCAACAGATCGAGCTCGCCCGCGCCAACGCGAGCGTCCATCGAAACGACGTAGCCACCTTTGATCAGCTTTCGCTTCATCTATTGTCTCCTCCGATAGCGCAACCGCTTATTGCGGTTTGCGCTCATGCTGCTGCGCGGGCAGCCAGGGGCTCGGACGGATAGTCCACCTGATGCCGTGCTATACGCAGGTCGCCGAGCTCAGCCTTCACCCGGAGATGCTCCGCATGCACGGCGTACGCCGATAACGAGTCGTGCGAATCGAACTCTGAATAAAGCACGACATCGCACGCGTAGTCGACACGGCTTATGTCCACGCCGATTTCCAGACGAAGCAACCCAGGAATTTTCCCGATCAGCCCCTCGAATGCCGTCTTGAGCTGGACGACAGCCTGGCGCTTTTCCTCGGGCGTACTGCCCTTCAGGTTCCACATGACAATGTGTTTAATCATGTATTTGCCTTGCCCTTTCCATACACGCGTCAGTGGGCGGGAGCCATACCTTTCGCGCGCGTTGTCCGTCTCGCTGCCAACGTGGCGGTCGTTGCGGTTATCGTTTGTCGCCACCTTCGGTGGCCGCTTCGCGATTCAGAATGAAAGTGAAGCTGAGTGTGCTGAACGATGTCTCGACGCGGCTACCGTCCGGCGCCACACCCGGCTCATGGCGCCGCCAGTCTGCAATGAGCGACGAGCGGACACCGAACACGGCGTCCGAATCCAGATATCTGTCGCCGTCGCGGAACACGTGGGTGATGAGCCGCTCGTATCCCGGTGCCTCGATCATGAAGTGCAGATGGGCCGGGCGCCAAGGGTGCCGCCCCAGCGCCTTCAGCATTCGGCCCACTGGACCGTCGTGCGGAATCGGATAGGATTCGGCCGTAATCGAACGGAAGTGGAACGATCCGTCCTCGAGGCTGCGCAGTGAACCGCGGCCTTTGCTCCCCTCCTCGCCCTGGTACTGCACGTCGTAGAAACCATCGGAGTCCGCCTGCCAGACTTCGATGTGCGCGTTGGGTATCGGCTCGCCGGTAAGCCCGGTGACTCTTCCGCTAACGAAGCAAGGCTCGCCTTTCGCGCCATTCGCGACGTCTTCGCCGTTCTCGTAGTGGGGGGCGTGCTCCACAAAGAACGGCCCGAAGACGGTCGCCTCAGTGCAACCTTCCGGCTTCCGGTTGTTGAGCGCGGTGACGAGCATCGAGAGGCCCAGCGTGTCGGAGAGCAAGATGAATTCCTGCCGTTTGTCGTCCGTGATGTGCCCGACATCGGTCAGAAACTGAATGCCCTTGAACCACTCTTCCTCGGTCAGTTCGACGTCCCGTGCAAAGGCATGCAGGTGTTGCACGACACTGGTCATGACTTGCTTCAGGCGCGGATCCTGCGCCTGTGCCTGACGGGCGAGGACAATCTGCGTGATGCTGTCTTCGTCGACGTTGCGCATGTTGTCTCCAATTCGTATAGGTATTGAGCCAAAATATAGTTGACCGCCCGCCGGTGAAAAAGGCCGCCCGCGGGAAACAAAATCCCGCCTGGCGGGAAAACGATGTTGCTGGAGACACGCGTGGATAAATGTCTGGAAGTCATGCTTTTCGTAGAGACCGCGGAGCGCGGAAGCATATCGAAAGCTGCAGAGGCTTTGGGTCTGTCAACTTCTGCTGCGGGCCGTCATCTGGCCAACCTCGAACGGCGACTGGGAGCGCGACTAGTCGAGCGAAATACAAGACGTCTATTCCTCACCGAGGTCGGGGAGGAGTTTTATCGGCGCTGTCGTGACATCACATCGGCCTTGGCCGAAGCAGAAGCAGCGGTCGGCTCGGCGCTGTCAAGCCCGGTGGGCACGCTGCGCGTGACGGGCTCGGTGTCGTTTTGCTCGCAGATCATCGCCCCGCTTCTCCCGGAGTTCACGGCGTGCCATCCCAAGCTGAATGTGGCGATCACCGCAGCCAACCGCTACTTCGACCTTATTGAGAGCGGCATCGATCTCGCCATACGCACGCGTGAACACGAGAGCGATTCGGGCCTCGTAATCCGGCGCCTCGCGGAAACCCGGCGCATTCTCGCGGCTTCACCCGAGTACCTCGAGCGCTACGGCACGCCCAAATCGCTCGATGACCTCGCAGGGCACCGCTTTCTCATTTATACGCTCGCAAACAATCCGCACGAGCTGTCGCTCGCGAAGGGCAACGAGACGCACGTCATCAAGATCAACGGATTGCTCGAGTCAAACGAAGGTCAGGTTATCTGCAAGGCCGGCCTCAACGGCCTCGGCATCCTCATTCAGCCCGTCTACATCATTCACGACGACGTGGTGGCCGGCCGGCTGATACCGGTTCTTGACGATTGGGATCTGCCACGACTGAAGATCAATCTGGCCTATCCGAACCGAAAATATGTCCCCTCGAAGGTACGTGTTTTCATCGATTACCTTGTTGAACATTTCGACTCGATGGACTATGAACGCAGGTGGACGCAGCGATGGTCGCAACGGTGATAGAGACCAGGCGCATGGGATCTTTCCACAGCAGATGCGGCAGAGGGCAAGTGCGGCGTGACCAAGACCGAACTTTGTGACATTGGCAAAATCTCACCGTGACCAAACCACTAACCGAGTGCAGCGAGTGCGGCTCTGTTCGCATCACCATTCGCGACTGATCAAGCGTGTATGCGAGTTCTGCAATCCATAGTGCTTTAAATCAGGCTTGGCAACTAGAGGTTAGATTCGAGTCAACGAACACGGTGAACCGGGCGTACTACCGGATTTTCCTTCGGCTCTCTTGCAACTGCGAACGCCTCACTGCTCAACGAGAATGCAATGCATCGGTTGCTTCCACTACACTCAAAGGAAGCCGTATCTTCGACAGATGCTATCCGGAGGATCCGCAGGCAGCGCAGAAAAAGGCAAATGCGGCTGCTGGCGCCAATCAGTAAGATTCTATGGCCATTGAAGGCACTGGCGAAAGCCGGCCCTCTTATTACCGGCGGGTTCAGCATGGGGAGACGACGGGCCCTATCAACGATTATCGACCATGTCGGCCCGCGGCATTGACGCTACAAACAGGACCGATGCACGGCGCCCGCGCCGTTCATTCGACTAGTTCCGGCTGGCGGAGAGATCGTTCTACCCTCCCCGCCACCAACCGCGCAGAGATCAGAAGAAGTGCTCAACGCCGACAACGACCGAGCGCTGCTTCATACCGGGACTTGCCGGGAACACGCTCGCAATGCCAATCGTGCCAAGCGAGTTGTTGTGCGACAGGCCAGCCTCCGTGTAGACGTTCGTCTGCTTTGACAGGAAGTAATGGACGCCGAGTTTAAAGAAGTAGCCGTTGCGCTCGCTGTTGACGCGATCCGAGAGATACGTGTAATTGCCGAGGACCTGCACCGTCGGCGTAATACGGTACTGCGCGCCGACTGAATAGTAGTCTTGATCAGAGCCAGTAGCTGGATTCCTGAAGTTCTGGAAGTTCAGGCTGCCCTTGAAGCTCTGCTGCGTATAGTCGAGAAACACCGTATAGGCGCGCGCGACCGTCTCGTTTGTTACACCAGTCGGATCCTTGCCGTCGATGTAACCGCCGTTCAAAGAGAACGGTCCAAGTGTGTAATAAAGCGCCGCAGATCTGACGCGCTGGTTCTGGAAATCGCCAGCCACTCCACCAAAACTCGTGAGCAGGCTTGCAGTGAGGCCGTATAGCGTTGGCGATGTGTACTTTACCGAATTGTTGGCCCACGTGTACTGCACACCGGTGAAGCCGGTGAGCGTCTGGTAAATCGTATTGGCGACGGAACCGAAGTTTTCGAAGCCGCTCGCATCGGACTGATACAACACCTCGACGAATGGCGTGTAGTGGCGGCCGAACGACAACTGCCCGAGATTGGTCTGCTTGAGCCCGAGCCAGGCGCCTCGATCAAACAGGTAGCTGCCAGCCGTCGCTGGCAAGCGGGCGTTCGTCATTGCGCCGGTACCAGAAAGAAAACCGGACTCCAGCCTGAAGAGCGTCTGAAGACCGCCTCCGAGATCTTCCGCGCCCGAAAGAATGAAGCGGCTCGTGATCAGATTTCCGGATCCAAACGCCCACTGACTTTCGTTCGCCGCATTGGCGCCCGACTTATAGCTGATACCGCTATCCATGATCCCGGAAAGCGTAACGCTCGATTGCGCATGCGCATCGAGACCGACTAGCGAGAGGGCCGTAACGGTCAATAGCTTCTTATACATCCAGGGTCTCCATCGTTTGCGAATTAAAACTATTCAGCTTTTTTATATGGACTCCGAAATATTAATAACCATATCCGTCATAAAATTTCGAAATCTCACTTTGTGCAGGAGGCGCTTCGCTTCCCTACCTCGCGTAACGCATCATGAATTCGCGCAGCTTCGGGTTCACCGCTTCGGCATGGGTCAGATTCGGCGTATGCCCGGCGTTGTCCACCAGCACGAACCCCTTGCAATTTGGCAGCCTGCCCGCAAGTTCTCGACCACACGCGGGATCAATGGCCACATCCGCCGAGCCGTGAAATACGATCGAAGCGTGCGTGATCTCGTCAAGCCGAGGCGTGATATCGTCGCGAAGCACCAATGCGTCAACCGGATGCTCAAAATGCTGCGGACTCATTTTGAGCCACTTTTCGGCCCAGTCGGCTGCGTGTTCCCTCGTGCCGAGCAGAAACCCCCCTAGGTGATCTGCGACGTTGAGCGCGCCGTTCGCCGCCCACTCCAACTTCAGTTGCCGGAACGACTCCTGAACCGGAATCTCGTCTATCCCGCTGCGCGTCGAGATCAGTGCGAGTGCACGGAAGCGATCCGGCTCCAGCAGCATCCCACGCATAGAAATGAAGCCACCCTGTGACATGCCCACTAGCGACGCTGTGGCCACTTCGAGATGATCGAGCAGCGCGATCAAATCACGTGCCGAATCCCAGTACGTGAACGGATGCGCGGTTGGTCCCGTAGCCCCGAAACCGCGTTGATCCCACGTGATGCAGCGAAACGTGTCTCCAAGCGCTTCGACGTTCGGCGCGAACATTTCGCGGTCCATCAGAAAACCATGATTGAAAATCACCACCGGTCCATCCGGTCGACCGGCCTCCTGCCAGGCGAAACGCATTCCGTCGCGTTCGAAATAATGCATGCTCGTCTCTCCATTCTCGTTGTATCGCGCTTCATGTCATGCGATTTGATTCCACTTTGACGGCACTATACGGTTGGAATCGCCGGAATCGCTGACCGGAAGATGCACCCGCTTATCAGATCGTCCATATTTTTTCGATTAGCCTTCACTGCCCGAGCGAAGCAACGTACGCTGACACCGCAGCGATCTCGTCGTCACTCAACAGGGGTACGATCAGACTCATCAGCTTGCCCTTACCACCGCGTTTTCCGCTCTTCCAGGCCTGCAACTGCTCGCTTACGTATGTTTCGTGTTGCCCTGTGATGCGCGGGAAGTCCGGCGCGATGCCGCCACCGGTTTCGCGGTGACACGAGATACAAGCGGGCGCCCCGCCTGCTCCGCCATGGGTATAGATGGATTTGCCCGCTTCGACGAGCTCAGCATGCATACTTTTCCCTTGGGATGGAGGCTGCGCAGCGTAATACTGCGCGAGCGCTTTCATGTCTGCGTCGCTCAGGTCGACGACCATGGCCTGCATGGTCGCGTTTTGGCGCAGTGGGCGAATACCCGGTCCGCCCTTGAATTGCACGAGCTGCTTGTACAGGTACTGCGGATACTGCCCGGCGAGCCGCGGATACATCTCTGCGGTGCCGTTTCCGTCGATTCCGTGGCACGCTGCGCACCGGTTCGCCACGATACTGCGGGCATGCAATGCGGTATCGTCTGCACGTGCCACAGTGCATTGCGCCGCGAGCAGCAGCCCAAGTGCCGCACAAGCGAGCGCCGGAACTGCAGCGCCGCGCGACAACGCGTATTTCCTCATTGACGTGTCTCCTGCACTTTGGTGAAGTACAGTTTACGAGTGCGGTAAGCAGAACCCCTTGACGCCCAATCGCGCCGCTTACCGAAGTGTCCAGTTTTGTTGAATAGAGAGGGGCCGGCGTCAGAGGTCCCCCCCAGAGGAAGTGCCAAGCATGACAACCATGTCCGGCGACGGAGACAAACCCGTCTGGATCCTGCAGGGTGATTTCGGGCGGGCCACGGTCAACTTCATCAGCCGTCCCCTCGTCGCACATGCCCATTCGCAATATCAGTTTCTGTTCAAGCTCGGTGGCAGCGATTGCGACTTTCGCATCGGGCCGCACGAGTGCACGCTCACTGCGGAACAAGCACTCTGCCTGAATCCGTGGGTCGAACACGCGAAGGGGAGTACTGACGATCAGCCTTCACTGATCCTTTCCCTCGTCATCGAAACACCTTGGCTGCGCGCGCAACTCAAGCTTCGCGAACATGGCCCGGCGCACATTTTTCCTGAGGCGCTTGTCGTTGTGACGCCCGACGTCCGCCACCATGTGGACCGCCTAGCTGCCGCAATCACGAATCATATGGTCGCGCAGGACGAGGGCTGCATGCCAATCCTCGAAGATCTCGTCACCACGCTCGGCCGTGACTTCGCGGACCCTGAACTCACACAAAGCATCCTGCCGTCCAGCCGCCCGGTGGATTTCAGGATCAGAAAGGCACTCGACTTCATCAAGCAAACGTCGCTGAGCAATCCGACAGTCGCTGAGGTGGCAGCGCAGGTTGGCCTTTCACGTTCGCGATTTTTCGAGCAGTTCCGTCGCTGCATGGGCGTCTCGCCCCAGCACTACATCGACTGGGTGCGAATGTCCCATGCAATCCAGCTTCTTGGCACGAGTGACCGCCCGCTCGCGGACATCGCGAGCGAGCTTGGCTTCGAAGAACACAGCCATTTCACCCGCTTCTTCGCGCAGCATATGGGAGTGCCCCCGGGTGACTTCCGGCGGCGCTCACTCAAGCTGACGCCACGCGAAGACTGAGCAATGCTCTAACGCGCCGGCGTCGGTGACCTGCAAACTGGATGGCGCTTTCGCTCAGCACACGTCATGTGGGTAGGCTCGTGTCGCCACAGGCCTGATTGAGACACGAGCGCTTGCTCGAACTCGATGGGCTGGAATCAAGCGTCCAGGATCACCGGGTTGCGTAGCACGCCGAGTCCGTCAATCTCGATTTCCACGAGATCGCCCGGGCGCATGTGCACAAGACCTGGCGTCGGGAACGGCCCGAACTGACGGGAAAGGTCTTTCCCCTCCAGATCATCAGGCTCGGGCGGCAGCGCACCCGGCGTGCCCATGGCGATGATGTCGCCTGGGCGCAGGCAGTACCCCTGGCTCAAATAGCTCACTACCTGTGCAACGCTGAGCAGCATGTCATCGAGCGGCGCACGCTGTCGCACCACGCCGTTAATGCGCGTAAGGACACTGTGCGTGGCGGGATCGCCGAATTCGTCGGGTGTCATGAGCCACGGACCATATGCGCCCGAACCTTCGAAATTCTTCCCCAGCCCGAACTGGCGATTGTGCGTCTGGTATTCGCGCACGGAGCCTTCGTTGAGGCACGTGTAGCCGGCCACGTAACCCAGCGCTTCATCGACGGGCACATAGCGCCCCGACTTGCCAATCACCACTGCCAGTTCGCCTTCGTAGTCGAACGCCTTTGCGATCGACGGACGCGGCGCGAGGATCGGCTCGCCCGCGCCGACGAAGGACGCAGCCGTGCGCAAGAAGAGGTGAGGATACTCGGGATTGGTCTGCAGACCAGTCTCGGCGATATGACTCTTGAAATTCAGGGCGAGCGCCCAGATTGCGTTGGGCCGCGAGATAAACGGCTTGAGTACGACAGAGGAAAGCGGCCGGTTGCCGCGAACGCCTGCTGTCACCTCACGCAGGTGTGCGAGTGCGTGTTCGCGCTCCAGGATTCCGATGAGATCCGACGGCAGTTCCGGTGCGACTTCGGCGACTTCCACGAAATGGGTCGCACTGGTGACGACGCCGAGTGCGACGTCATCGCCGTTGGCAAAGGCTATGATTTTCATGATCGAAGTTACGTTTTACGTTTGAAAGATAGTGCGTGATGTTCGATCACACACAGGATTCCTCATTGAATGCATTGTGTATGTATTCATTCCATAACGCTGGTGTCACAAGAAGAGTCTTCTCCCGTTAAGTGAACACACGTGTTCGCGTTATCAGCAGCTTAATTTCACGTGCGCGAATCACTTTAGTCGAATGGCACCAGCGTTTACCGACGAGTCCGATCATTTCGGTTAGTCAAGCCGATCTTTCCTACCGATTGACTCGCCCCCATTCGTTTGGTTAAGTGACGTGTCCGAGAACGTTTCTTCTATTTCGCCAAGCGACACAGCGAAACTCGCAACAGCAGCGCACATAAAGGGGATGGACCTTGTATGCCCCCCATGACCATCGATTCGGGAAAACCTGTGTCGATACTGCAAGGGGACTTCGGCCACGCGACGGTGAATCTCATCTGCCGTCCGCTGGTCGCTCACGCACACGCGCATTACCAGTTCCTGTTTAAAGTCGGCGATGCTGACTGCGGATTTCGTGTTGGCGCACAGGAATGCACATTAACCGGTGAGCGTGCGATTTGTCTGAATCCGTGAATCGAACAAGCTTTTTCGAGCATTTCCGCCGCTGCATGGGAATTCGGCCGCAGCAGTACATCGACTGGGTACGGATGTCGAATACCGTTCGATTACTGGTCTCGAGTGACCGACCATTGCAGGCAATGATCTTCATCGGACTTGGTGAAGTCGGATGAAGAAAGCTAGAAAGCCAAGCGGGGGATCGAGGAAACGAATCCCCCGAGCAATTGAGCGTCAGGACGATGAGCGTGCCAGGGAGTGGCGCCCTGCCGCGGACAGTCCTCCGAGTACGACGATTGCCGCGCACGCCGGCACAACCGCGGTCAGCACTATGTCGCGCGGCGCCCAGCCAAGCGACAGCAGCGCGCCGCCGATGGCGGGACCAACGAATGAGCCGACGCGCCCCAATGCATGACCCCACCCTACCCCGGTCGCACGAAGATGCTCGGGATAGAACGCGACAGCCAAGGCGGTCTGCCCCATAATCCCGTTCACCAGCCCCGCGCCGACAGCCCCGATCAGGAGCAGCACGGCCGCCGGCGGCACAGCAACCTGGGATAGCGTGGCGATGCCCGCTATCACGACCACGATGCCGACCGTCAGGGCCGATTTCACGCGTACATTGCCGGCAAGCGTCATCGCCGTGACGGCCGCGGTCATCAGCAGATTGCCGCTAAGCCCACCAACGCTGAACGCCGCCATTCCAGCTGGTGCATGTTCGAGCGAAAAGCCGAACGACAGCAATAGCGTCGGCAGCCAGAACAGCAGCGCATAGACGTCCATGAAGATCAGGAACGAGAACAGCCACAGCAGGCACGTATAGGTCGCCATGCCATCGCCGAACAGCGCCTTCACCGGGCTTGCACGCTTTTGTGGCCCATGATCGGTGCGTGGAGGCGCACCGGATGGCAGGATCCGATAGAACGCCGGCACGACAACGAACGGCAACACGCCGCCGAGCATAAACACGGCCTGCCAGCCGAACCGGTGCATGAGCGGGCCACCGACGACGCCCCCTATGACTGCGCCGACCGACATGCCCGTGGTCACGAGAAGTGACGCCGCAACCTTGTGCCGCGCACCGATAATAGCCGCCGACGCCGCAATTGCAATCGGTAGCGCAGCGCCAAGGCCGATTGCCGCGACCACGCGCATTGCCGACAGTTCAACCACGTTGCTCGCATACATGGTGAACCAGGTGGCGCTTCCAAACAACACAACACTCGCGAGACCGACAAGCCTGTGGCCGAAACGCTGCGCCAAGGACCCTGTCACGATGAAGCCAATCGCTGCGCCGACGTTCGTCGCGACGAACACGGGCGTGAATCCCGCAGCGCTCAACTGCCAGTCATGCGCGAGCGTCGGCACGACGAACGAGATCGACGTTGTATTGAAGCCATCTAGCACCACAACGAGAAAACAAACGAACAGTGCGAAACGCCATCCCGTACGACTGACGTCCGGCACAGCTTCACCGATCGCAACCGGCTTCGAGTCTTCCACATTCATTAACCTTCCTCCCTGCGGCGCGCGCGGGTCCGGTGCGCGGACGCCACTACGGCCGCATGCTTGCTCAAAAGCGAAAATCGCCTGGACTACGCCCGCACGTACTCGGAAAGCCGACGCTGCATATCGGCCGAGAAAATGCGCTTCGGCAACATGCAGTGAACGCCCTTCGGGGGTTTGGTTGCGTAGACAGTGTGGGTCTGGTCCGCAAACTGCGTGACGCGAAAGCTGCCCGCCACGCTGTAGATGCCATAGCAGTCTTCCGGCGCGATGCCCGTGGCCGCCGACAGCCAACCGATCATCCGGCGCAGACACGCGACGAGCGAATCATCGAGACTGTCGGCGAAGCCGAAGCCGATCCAGTACTCAGGCGTTTCCGCCATCGGGCCGTCGAGCGCCTTGTGCTTGTGCAGTACGTACTGGATTCGCATTTCTTCGAACGCGGTTTCGATCGACGTCTGGTCGACGTTGCCCTCGCCGGACGCACCCATCGAGCCACCAGTCCACACGCGGCCGCCGTTCAACTGGACCGGCAGGAACACCGAAGTGCCGGGGTTCAGCACCGCACAGTCGAGGTTGCCGCCGTAACTGCCGGCAAAGTTCGCGCTGACCGGCTTGTCGCCGGGCGGTTGCGTGCCCAGGTAGGCCTGGAACGGGTTGACCGGAATCTTCACCCCCGGCACGTAGTCCACATAGGTCCGCTCATCGTTGAACTTCACATAGCGCAGATACGGCGGGAAGTCATGTGGCAGCGCGCCGACTCCGGGCGGCGCCGAGTTCCAGCCCCAGTCGATCGGCCGCATCTTCAGCAGCCGGCACTCGATGAGATCTCCTGGCTCCGCGTCGTCGATCACCACGGGTCCAATCAGCGAAAATGCGCCGTTCGGGTACTTCTTTCGGATCGGCTCACGCTCCTTGAAGCCCATGCCATACTTGGGTTCGTTGCCCCAGTTGGTCCACGTGCCGTCGTACCAGACGGTGTCGCCCGAACTGATCGTGACCGCGGCCGGCCGGCCCGGATCCATTTGCCCGACCTGGACTGTGTCCCACGACGGCACGAGGCGTACGACCTTGCCGCCGGGCAAAGCGCGCATCGTGCTGCCGTTCGCCGAAGCCGGGCTCGTCGCCGCGCGCGCGGCGCCGGTGAAGCTCGCCACGCCCGCCGCGATCGCACCGAAACCGAGCTTGAGCATCGTGCGCCGGCAAAGCGCGGTCGCGTCCTGCGTAGTCGTGCCCACGTCGGTTGCTGCGACGTCGAACGTACTATTGGATTCTTTGATTATCTTCATACGTCATCCTTATGATTTCAATGAAATAGTGCCGTCATCGCGTGACCTGCGCGCCGAGTTCCTCAATGGCTTGCTTGACCACTTCGTCGTCAATCGCAGACGGTGCACCACCGGCGCCAATTGCGCCCAGCAGGTGTCCGTTCTGGAATACAGGAAACACACCGCGGCCCGGCAGGAACGGCGCGTAATATCCGGCGCCTCCCATGTTGCTGTATTCAGACGAATCATCGCGATAGCGCTGCTCGAGCGTGACGCCCGATTGACCGCCAAGCGCAACCGATGCGAATGCCTTGCCGCGCGCGAAGTCGACCGTTGCGAAAGACGCGCCGTCCATCCGTACCGCGGCGAGCAGATGGCCGCCCGGATCGACAACGGCGAAACCCATCGAGAGGTGCCGCTCGTTGGCGACCGCCACGGCGAGTTCGAGCAGCTTCTGCGTTTGCGCGTAACTGAGTGCGTAGCTTGTCGTTGGCACCGGTGCCGACTGCTGGGCCACGGCGCCCGAGACGACAGCCGCACAGCCAGTCGAAAATGTAGCGACGTATGCTATTCGACGAAGCAAATACCTGATGTTCAACTTCTTCTCCTCCTTCTTTTCAACCATTGCGCTATCACGCAGCGTAAGGGCGACCGGTCGAATTCCTGTGACCGTAGAGCCCCGGCGCTTACCGCCAAGTCCGAAAAATGTCGGTATTCGCAGCGCAACCCTCCCGTGCGTCGCTACCGCCAATCAAACAAATGTTCATCATGTTTTTAAAATCGGCCACGATTCGGGGTATTCCCGTATAGATGTGAACCGTCGGCACTGCCCCGGTTAGATACTGGTGCCAGAAACAAGGCATCTGTGAAATCGCCATGAAGACCTGGCTATTGGCTTCAGCACACGCACTCGGTGCAATCGGTACGGCAACAGCCGGTACGCACGAGCACTTTCACCTCCGTCACGAACGCACGTACCCGCGAGGCAGGAACTCACGCGCCTCGCGGGCAAACCGCTGAACTACGGGAGACACCTGCTATTACCTCGTTGCGAACACCGAGACACCAGTCCCTGTGCGACCACCATGCGCACACCGAGCCATTTGGCAGAAACTGCATGTTTCGATTTCAAATCCGCCTCCTTCGACTTGTTCACTCGCGCTCTCCACGCCACCCTGCGTCCATCAGCCAACACTTGCGTCCCACTGCCCGTCGTACGGGCAGGCCCACGCGTTATGCAATCGTTTGCACGCTAAGACGTGAGATCAGGGCGTTCACGAAGCGCCCGTGGTGCCCGACGAACCGTTGCAAACGGCACAAGACGGCATTTTTTATCTTGGTGTCCGCTACACGATATCTTTACGGACACTCGCCCGATCTTTCGTACCCTTTTGCATCCGTCATCTCGCTTCGCACCGACCCTATTTCTTTTGTTCCTGAAATGTCGATACAAACGGCTTATGCAAACGTATGCATATATTACCGCCCGTAAGGTCGTTGTCAATGCGTACTCGCCGCTAAAATTACTTGGGTTTTACCCGCAACATTGATTGCAACCCTTTGCATAGTTACAATCGCCGTATAACTACCAGCGCGTTTCATGACCACGAGATCCGACACGCGCGGCTCAGGCCGCGTCACCATTCGCGAAGTGGCGGCCGCCGCTTCCGTCAACGCGTCGACCGTCTCGCGCGCCCTGAACCCTGCGACACGCCACCTGATCGGCGACGAAGTCGTGCGTCGAGTGCTGGCGGCAGCCAAGTCGCTCGGTTACCGGCAAAACCGCCTTGCGGCGGCACTCCGCGGCGGCCAATCGCGCGTGATCGGTGTGTGCCTTCCAGATATCGAGAATCCGGTGTTTCCGCCGATTGTCTGCGGCATCTCAGAACAACTCGCGGCCGAAGGGTACGGCGTGCTGATAGCGAACATCGTCGGCACGCCGAAGGACCAGGAACGTATGCTCGAGCAGATGCTCGAACGTCGCGTCGACGGCCTTGTGCTTGCGACGGCCGCGCGCCAGGATCCGCTGGTGCGCCGCTGCATCCTCGACGGCGTCCCGGTCGTGCTCGTCAATCGCGGCGAAGACGGCGGCCAGGTGCCGGAAGTCGTCAACGATGACTTCCTGTCGATGCGCCTCGCTGTCGAGCATCTCGTCAAACTCGGCCATACGCGCATCGCGCATCTGGCAGGTCCCGCGCGGCTCGCGACCGGCCTGTCGCGCCTGCAGGGCTTCCAGATCGCAACGCAGCAACATGGCGTTACGGGGAGCGTCGTCGTCGAAGCCGTAGAATTCAACCGCGAAGCCGGCCGTGCCGCGTGTGAGCAGTTGCTCGACGCCCATCGCGACGTCACTGCGATCATCGCGGCGAACGACCTGATCGCACTCGGGTGTTACGACGTGTTCACCGCACGCCGGATTGCCTGCCCCGACGCCATTTCCGTGATCGGCCACAACGACATGCCGCTCGTCGACCTTTTGAATCCGCCGCTGACTACGCTTCGGATCCAGCATCGGGAAATGGGCCGTCAGGCGGCGAAGCTTCTGCTCCAGCGGATCGCAACGCCCAGCGCCGCGCCACTGCGCATCACGCTCCCGCCGGAACTGATGGTCCGCGGCTCGACGGCCCCGCGCGCCACAACCCGTAGGTCCGCTAGCGCCGGCACGGCTTAGAAGTGCATACGCCGCTCGCGTCGAGCTGCGCGGCTTTCACTTCGTACTCTCAGCAGCCGGCCCAAACTGATTCGCCACCCATCTGTTGGGCGACCCGCCAATGCGCGACTTGAAAAAAGTCGAGAATGCGCTCTGTGTAAAGCCGAGATCGCGCGCAATGACCGAAACCGGCGTACCGAGTGCCAGCGCGCACGTTGCAGCGCCTGCCTGCACGTCGCGACGCCAACGGCCGGCACCGACACCCACCTCATCCTCGAAGAGCCGATGTAGCGTCCTTACGCTGACGCTCATGCGGACTGAAAGCGTGTCGGGCCGCGGGTCACGGCCGGGGTCCAGAATCATTGCGTCGCACAGCCGCGCAATGCGACTGCGCGGTGACGGCAAATCAATCGCGATTCCCCATCCGGCCTCACGCGATGACACGTCGAGCTCGTCGAACAGCAAACCCGCGACGGCCGAGGGTGAACGCGCAAGCGCCTGATTCGCGCTCTCTGATAGCAATGACGTCAGGACACCCGAACATCGAGGAATTCTGACTGTCTGCACGAGGTCCCTGCTCAACTCCGGGGGTATGCACATTTCACGCAGCACCGCGCCGTAAGGCACGTAAAGGCGATGTCCAACGGAAGGCGGCATCCAGATTCCGCCGCCGAGCGTGACGCAATGCGCACGCCGCGCAGTGCTGACCCAAACCCCTCCGCATTGAACGTGCACAAAACGGCCAGCAGTATCAGGGGCGATGTCGCGCCCCGTGCAGGGTCCGAGCTGAACCTCCGAGAGCCAAAAACCGCCATCGCCAAACGGCGACGAAGCGGATGTCGCGCCTGCGCCATCAGACGGCGTCACCGCGCCTCGGGCCGCGACAGAGGCATCGCGAGCAGGAGCATCGCCGGACGCTCAGTGCGGTTGTGCAGCGCCCGCGCTTCACCTGGCGCTAGCCGGCACGAATCAAAACGGCCCATCGTGACTTCGCCCTCGTTCGTCCGCACGCAGACTTCTCCCTCTAACACCATGTAATGCTTCTCGAGGGGCGACGCGTCCATAGACGTGTACCCGCCCGGCTCAATCGTCGAAACACCGACCCACAGCGATTCGGCGGGACCGGCCTCCCGCCCCTGCAATCGCACGCAACTCATCAAGAAATGTTCATCGGGGAAATACTGCGGCGCGCCGCTAAAACGGGTCAGATTCATGGCTTGAGCAGCACGCGATGCGTTGCGCCGCGAAACACCGCCTGATAAGCGTGCGCCGCATCATCAATAGCAAACACGTACTCATCGTGGATCGGAAATGGCTTCAAGGCGCCCAGCTCGAATGCGGGCAACAACATGTCGAGAATCGCCGCTCCTTCGCGCGCATCGAGCGCATCGAGCGCATCGAGCGCATCGAGCGCAAGCGTATCGATCCCGACATACGTGTGCTGGCCACGATAGAACGTAAAATATCGAATGCCACCCGCCGCTCAATCGTCGAAATGAGGATCTGGGTTCCGCGCACCGCCATTGACAGATTCGCACGCTCAAAATACGGGCTGCCGACCGTGTTGTAGACGATGTCCGCACCGTGTCCGTTCGTCACGTCGCGCACGACTTCGTCGAACCTGGACGACGACGCGTCGATCATATGCACCTTGCCGCTCGCGTGGCCGAAGTATGGCTGCCCATTGCGCGCGACGCCAATGACGGTCGCACCAGCCATGGTGGCAAGCCGGATCGCCGCCTGCCCGACCTTGCCGTTCGCACCGAGCACGAGTACGACGTCGCCCTCGTTCACACCGCCGGCGCGCCGCAGGCCTTCGTACGCCGTGACAAACGGCACACCGACCGTGCCTGCCTCGTCCATCGTCAAGTTGGCCGGCTTCTCGCGCACACTTTGTGCGGGCACAACGAGGTAGCGCGCATCCGTGCCGTCGCGGCGGATGCCCAACTCGCCACCGCTTCCCCATACGGCCTTGCCGACGAGCGCAGACGGACCGTCGATCACCCGGCCGGCATAGTCACGACCCGGCGTGCGAGGCCACACAGCGTGCGGCATGAAGCCGAGAACCGCTTTCACGTCGCTCGGATTCACCGCCGCACTCGCGACCTCGATGAGGCAGTCGCCATCGCCGCACGTCGGCACCAATTGCTTATCGAACTGGAGCGCCAGTGAATCAACATCACTGCCCTTTTCCAGTACGCGAACACTCTTCATCATCTTGCTTTGTCTCCTCGGAGTCTATACACGCGGGCCTGCCGCGCTTTATGTGAGGCCGAGCATGACACGGGCCTCGCCGCTGGTGGCCACTTCCCCGCCAAGCATCGTCACAATGTCTTTCGCACGAGCAACGAGCGCCGCATTACTGTCGGCCAGCACACCCTTCTCGAGATACAGGTTGTCCTCGAACCCCACTCGCACGTGGCCGCCAGCCAGCCACGCCTGAGCGACCATCGGGAACTCGAATCGACCAATGCCAAACGCGGACCAGATTGCGCCGGGCGGCAGCAGGCTACGTGCGTAGAGCAACGTCTCCGGCGTCGCAGAGAAGCCATACTTGACGCCCGTCACGAAGGTCCAGAGGCCGGGGCCCTCCAGCACGCCCGACGCCATCAGGTCGCGTGCCAGATGCATATCGCCGGAATCGAAGATCTCGAGTTCCGGCTTGGCGCCCGTCTCGCGAATCACGTTCGCCATGCGTGTGACGTTCTTCGGCGTGTTGATGACAACCTCGGCGCCGGAATTCATCGTATTCAGGTCGAGGCTGCACACGTCCGGCTTCAGTTCGAGAATGTGCTCCACGCGCTTCTCGGGCGGCAACAGCGTCGTGCCGGGCGCAGCAATCTTCGGATCGTCGTCGCCCGGAATGAAACGTCCGCCGGGGCCAGTCGTCAGGTTGATGATCAGTTCTTGGTCGACGGCACGAATGCGCTCGATCACCTCACGGTAGAGGCTCACATCCATCGACGGGCGCCCCGTGAGCGGATCGCGCACGTGAATGTGTACCGCGGCCGCGCCAGCCTGCGCGGCCTCGAGAGACGCGGCAGCGATCTGCTCTGGGGTGACAGGCAGACGCGGGTGCTGATCCGGCCGCGTAATGTTGCCCGTAACCGCGCAGGTGATCAATGTCTTGCGTACATGCATACCAGGCTTCCCTAATCAGTTCAGCCGCCGGCCGCCTTCTACGACAATCGTCACGCCGGTGCTGAACTTAAGGTGCGTCGCGCATGCCTCGATCGCGGCGGCGACATCGTCCGGCGCGCCGATCCGGCCGAGCGGCGTCGTGGCAGCCGCCTTGGCATTGAAATCGTCGCTGCGCCCCGGCACGAAAGCGGTATCGACGACGCCCGGCGCGACGTTGAGCACGCGAATGCGAGGTGCGAGTGCGCGGCCGAGCGAGGCGGCCATCACATCGAGGGCCGCCTTCGCCGCGCAATACGCGATGTTGCTGCCGGAGCCCGAAGATCGACGACACGTTGACCACAAGGCCGTCGCCAGAGGCGTCGAGCAGCGCCCGGAATTCGCGGATTGCGGCGAACTGGCCGCGCCAGTTGACCTTCATGATGTCGTCGATGAACTCGTCGGTCAGCGCATCTAGATCAGCATGCTTGACCGGTTTCGTAAAGCCGGCCGTATTGACGAGGATGTCCACGCGCCCTTCGTGTGCGCGAACGTCCTCTGCGAGCGCCCGCAGCATGTCGCTGTCCGTGATCGTTGCGACTACGCCGCGATGCCCCTCGCCGGGCACTCCGAAGCGACCCGCCGCGCTTTATCCTCATCGCGCTGACCAACCACGATCACACGCGCACCGGCGCGCGCGAGGCGCGCGGCAGTTGCAGCGCCGATTCCTCCGGTGCCCCCATACACGACGGCAACTTTCCCCTGCAGTAAACTGGACACGATTACACCTCTCGTCACTGGATGGGCGGCGTCGGGAACGTCGGCGTCCCCTCGGCCAGAATGAAGTCGAAATCGAGCGTGTAGTACACGTCGCGCTGCTCACTGTGCGGGCCGCTGCCGGCTTCGTGATGCTCGAACTTGCCAACAAGGCGCCGGTTCACGCCGAACACAACGTCGGAGTCGAGATGATCCGAATCGTCGGCGAACACCTGCGAGACAAGCGTTGCGTGACCTTCGGCGAAGATCGCGAAATGCAGGTGTGCCGGCCGATACGGATGTCGCTCCTGGGCTGCGAGCAACACTCCAACCGGGCCATCGACCGGCACCGGATAGCCGGCTGGGCGCACGCTGCGGAAGTTGAACGCGCCGTCTTCTGCCGTGCGAAAGCGGCCGCGCAGGTTGTGTTCCGGCTGGCTCTCGTCCTGGTTTTCGTACAAGCCGACCGGCGACGCCTGCCACACATCGACCGTTGCGTTCGGCACGGGGCGACCGCTCGTGTCGAGCACGCGCGCATGAACGAACAGCGGCGCGCCGGTAGAGTCCTCGCATGCAATGCACTGGCCATTTGCGTATTCGGGCGAACCGCCGCGATAGAACGGCCCCAGCAATGCACCCGGCGTGCGTCCACTTGCGTCCGCACTGTTCAGCAACGCGACCAGGGTCGAAAACCCCAATACATCGGCGAGCAGCACGACTTCGTTGTGCCGCTCATTGCAGGCCTGGCCGACCGCGCGCAGAAATGCGAGCCCCTGTTCAAACTCCGCGTCGGTCAATCGCTCCTGCTTCAGGAACGCATGACAGTGTTCGACCAACGCATCGACGATTTCCTTGAGCCGCGGGTCCCGCGTGCCAGACATCGCAGCCTTCACGATCGACGTGACCGATGTCAAGTCGTCGATGATGCCGCCCGGTCGATCCGACTCCCCACAGTGCGCTCCAATGCAATCGTTTGCATATCTTTTTGCAAATATACACGCAGCCGCTCCTATTGGATAGATCGTTAACCCTGAATTTTTGGGTTGTGACCCCCTTTCTGAATGCCTCCATTAAGCAAACGTATGCATACGTTCTCGATGGCAGGGTCAGATTCTGGCTCCGGCAATGCAGGTGCACTGCACGCACAAATACGTAAAACGCCGGAATCTGGAAGACCGTAAAGCTGGGACGGCCTAACTTCACCCTCACACCTGTTTCGATCAGGTTGAAATCAACGATCTGGAGACATCCTCGTGAATACCCACACAGCCCCAACCTCCTCCTCACTCGACACCAAAGGGCAAAGTGACGAGTTCGACATGATTATCGTGGGCGCCGGCGCCGCCGGTCTGGCCTGCGCACTCTTTGCAGCCTGGCAGGACAACAAGGTATTGCTGCTCGAAAAGGCGTCGGAAGTCGGGGGCACGGCACGAAAGGCCGCTTTCTGGTATTGGGTTCCGAACAATCACGCGATGCGCGAGTTGGGTATTGAAGACCAGAAGGAAGATTGCCTGCGCTACATGGCCCGACTCTCCCGTCCCGAGACGTACAGCCCCGGCCTGCCGCGCTTTGGCATGACCGAGTGGGAGTACGACATGTGCGAGGCGATTTACGACTACGCCTCCGTTGCAGCCGAACTGCTCGCACAGCAGGGCGCCCTCAAATATCGACATTGCCCCGATGTCACGGATTACTGGGCGGAACTGCCCGAAGACAAGGCACCGCGCGGACGGGTACTGCTGCCGAAAGACGCTTGCGAGTCGATGTCCGATGGCGGCGCCGTAGCCGTCCGCTCGATGCTGGAGGCAGCGCGCAAAGCCGGCGTGGAGGTGAGGACCAGTTGCCGCGTACAGCGGCTGCTGTTTGACGAAAAGGGTACTGTGACAGGTGTTGAAGCACAGATCGCCGACTCTGGCTCGACGGTATTCAGGGCACGTAAGGCCGTCGTCTTCTGCTCAGGCGGTTTTACGCACAACAAAACGATGCGCAAGAACTTTCTTAGCGCTCCGGTGTTCGGCGGTTGTGCCGCCCGCTCCAACGAAGGCGACTTCGTGCGGATAGGCACAGCTGCGGGCGCCGAACTTCGCAACATGAACTATGCCTGGATGTGTCCCATCGTCCTCGAAAAAGCCTTGAACGATGATCCCAGTCTGATTGGCACCTTCTCGGCCTCCGGCGACTCAATGATCTACGTGAACCAGCACGGCAAACGCGTGACGAACGAGAAACTTGCATACAACGAATCAGCGCAGGCGTTCTTTACCTGGGACGCAGCAAGCTCGTCCTACCCCAACCTGGTGCTCGCCGCCGTTTGGGACGCACGCAGCCAGCAGCACAGCGCCAGCTCGGAATACGGGCGCTTCATCGTGCCAGCAGGCGCTGATGACGCTCATGTCATCAAAGGCGAAACACTGAAAGAACTCGCGCGCAACATCCGCGCACGTGTCGCCCAGCTTGCGCCGCAAATCGGCAATCTGCACTTCGGAGAGGACTTCGATGCGAACCTGCCAGCGACGGTCGAGCGTTTCAATGCGTTCGCTCGCACTGGCCGTGATCTCGACTATCATCGAGGCGAGCGGCCTGTCGAAGTGCTGTTTAATGGCCCAGCTGCGACCGACCCTGTAGCGCCCAACCCAACGATGTACCCGATCAGCGACTCGGGGCCTTACTTTGCAACGCTACTGACCGGCGGCAATCTCGATACGAAGGGCGGACCTGTGACGAATCGGCACGGGCAGGTGCTTGATCACGACGGCACGCCAATATCCCACCTTTACGGCGTCGGTAACTGCGTCGCGTCGCCCTCGGCACGTGCCTATTGGGCAGGCGGTGCCACGATCGGGCCAATTCTCGCGTTCGCATACCTCGCGGCACGTAGCGCCCATAACGAATCCCTTATTTGAGTTGTTGCGCGTTGACCGGCAATCAACGCGCTTCGTACCCTCACGTTCACGTCATCACATGGAGGAAACTATGGCCTTGACTATGGAAACAATGACCGACGAGCAACGAAAATCCGTCGCCGTCGAATATCTGAAAGCATTCGACAATGGCGGTAAGACGTCGTCTGGCGGCAGTATCCTCGACCTGTTCGCCGACGACGCGCAGGTATTTTTCCCAAAATGGGGATTGGCCAGCGGCAAGGATGAAATCGGCAAGCTATTTGGCGACGTTGGAGACACGCTAAAGTCGATTTCACACCACTACGCGCATTTCAACTGGATATTTTCCGGCAGTGACGTGATTGTTTGCGAGGGCACGAGTCACGGCGAGCACAGGGACGGCCCATGGCGCGCCGGCGTTCCCGCATGGGGCGCCGGAAACTGGTGCGACGTGTTTGAGATTCGGGACTGGAAAATCCAGCGCGTCTACATCTATCTCGACCCGGATTACGCAGGCCAGGACACGGCTCGTTATCCATGGTTGAAGTCGCGTGTTTGAACACGCATGGTTGAGCGGGAGGCGTTGACACACCCTCCTCCCTATGTCCGACCCGCTCTGGCGCGGCGCGGTGTCATGCCGCGCCGCTGGGTAAACAACGTGGTCATATGCTGTTGCGAGGCAAACCCACAGGCCGCTGCCACCTCGCAAATGGGCATGTCGCTTTCGCGAAGTAGGTGCATTGCCGCGTCGAGACGCCGCTCCACCACGAGTCGATATAAGGACTGCCCTGTGCGAGCCTTCACGGCGTCAAACACCGAGCGCAGCGGCAAATCGAGTTCGCGAGCAAGATCGGCACAGGTGATCGTGGAGCCGATGTGGTCGCGAATGTAGGCTTCGAGTCGATCGAATCCCGCGTTGGTGAGCTTGGGTGATCGGTGGCACTCAGGCTGGCTGAGCGCTTGCTCGATCTCGACATAGACGAGCGTGGAGAGGCACTGCATTTCCCACGGATCGGGTTGCGTCACGCCCCCCAAGCGGACGCGTGCATAACGAATCAGATGTCGGATCCCCTCGACACCGATGTTCTCCCGATTGCCGGAGTCCCGAAGCGGCGCAATCGCGTTGCGGCTAATGCCGTGCTCGATCGCATTTACATAACTGAACGCAACGAACCCCTCGCTGACGGTCATCGCATCGACCCGCAAGCGGCAGCCGCGCGGATGGAAAGCCGCCGTCTCCGGACGGAAAGCCAACGGCCTCGCGGGCTCGTCGTCGTAGCGCGTTTGCGTGGCGATGTGCCCGAAGACGAGGCAGATCGTATCGGAGGTCGTCGTGTAATCAAGCGTGTAGGGTTTCGCGCTCGATCGCCAGTATGAGAGCCCTGGCATACTTGAAGCTGGCATGCCGAACTGCTCCATGCCGCGCCAGTCTCCTCCATTAGTTTGCTCTTTCATGGGTATCTCCTGCACGGGCCACGTGCCTTAAGCCGCGGCCTTTACATCATGCATTGCACAGGCTAGAGTCCTTCGGCCCGCACGATCAATCTGTTGTTGACGGTATCGACACCGACCACACCCTGTGCGACCGAGGTCGCCAGAGCGATCTGGTCAGTTTCGGGCACATAGCCCTCCAGCCATATCACCCCACCGTTTGCCATCACGACGATACGGTTTGCGTTCAACCCTTTGGCCTTCGTAAGACTGCGCAATACGGCCTTGCGAAGCTTGCGGTCCGCCGCGCGAATTTCCTTTGCCGCCGGCCCGGAAGCCACGAATACCTGCCGGGCACCACTGTCTTCGCCATTTTGTGCGTAAGCACTCGCGACAGCCATAGCAAAAACCCCTATGGCCGCGTACCGTAGCAGCCTGCTTCGTTTCATTCACACTCTCCTCGTTAACCGGCACCACGCTGCGTGCCGTAATGAGCCGGTCATGTTGTGGTCGCTCGGCAATGACGCAATCGGCAAAGCCAGCGCTAAGGCTACGCTGATCAAGCCGCGCAAACACGACTAGTTGCGACCAAGGCATGCGTAAACTTTCGAGATCGCGAACAACAGCCGCGCAAGCCGGCATTCCAGCTCCCATGACGCCCCCCGGAGGGGCTCTGCGCGGGCTTTTTGCCCGCCTTTGACCCTTTACGGGCGCACCTGTGCCGTCGAGCGACCTCGCCACACGTAAAGATTCGTCAGCGCGAGCGCAACGAAGGCGCGATCGGCGTTCTTCGCCAGACCACGATAGCGAACCTTCGTGAAGCCCCACAACCGCTTCACGACCGCGAATACGTGCTCGACCCGGGCACGGACCTTCGACTTGTTGCGGTTCTTGCGCCGCGCCACTTCGTCGACAATGTCCTTGCGACGCGTGCGCTTGTTGGTGAAGTCACGTGCTTTCGGAGCCTTGCTGTGAATCACTGCTTTCTGGCTCGCGTATGCGCTGTCGCCGTAGACGCGTTGCTCGTTACCGTTCAGCAACTGGGGCAGCGGATGCTTGTCGTGCACATTCGCGGCCGTCACGACGGCGCTATGAGCCAGCCCGCTCTGACTGTCCACGCCAATGTGGAGCTTCATGTCGAAATACCGCTGTTGACCCTTGCGGGTCTGTTGCATCTCAGGATCCCGAGCCTTTTCCTTGTTCTTGTTCTTGGTCGACGAGGGTGCTCCAATCAGCGTGGCGTCCACAATCGTGCCGCTCTTGAGCTTCGCTCCGCGCTCCTGCAACGCCAAGCCCACCTCCGAGAAAATCCGTTCGCCCAGTTTCTGTTCTTCCAGCAGATGCCGGAATTTGAGCATCGTCGTGGCGTCCGGCACCGTTTCGCTGCCCAGGTCAATGCCAACGAAACGGCGCAGGCTGAGGCTGTCGTACAGCTCCTCTTCGCATGCCAGGTCGGCAAGATTGAACCAGTGCTGCACAAAGTGAATCCGCAACATACGCTCCAGCGCAATCGGCGGGCGACCATTGCCGCGTTTCGGATAAAACGGCTCCACCACTGCGCACAGCTGTGCCCACAGCACAATCGCGTTCATCTCATCGAGAAACGCTTCGCGTCGCGTAGGTTTGCGCTGCGCCCCGAATCCCGCGCATAGATCGACAGCCATCGCCAGTGTCAGTTGTTTCATCGTTTTACGCTTTCACCGTTATATGCTCGCGCTATAACGCGTGACAGTCGTGAACGGTGGACTTGATCAGCATTGCCCTAAAACGTGTGGCGCATGCCAACTACCGCGCCAACGGTCGTGCCTTCCGGCGCATACAATGCGCTGTTGATCGAGATACCCGTGTTCATGGCTCCATGGTTGTCGACTGCACCGACCTGCGTATAGAGCATGGTGCGCTTTGAGAGGTAGTAATCTGCACCCAGTGCGCCCATCACTGAATGATTGGCGGTGTGATTGCGGTCGCTTGTCGCCCAGATACCACCATTGATGTCGAATGCTGGCGTCAAGTGATAGTCCAGACCACCGCCATAAACGTTACTATTGAATGACCCTGCCACCTTGTAATTCACAAACGACAGCTTCGCGGTCATGGCGCCAATCTTGTACGCTGCGCCAATGGTACGCCCTTCGAACTCGAGCGTCGTGGGCACTGGCGTCTGTGCATTGCCACCTGAATTGCCGTCGTAGATAGATGCGTTGATCATGAAGCCGCCGAGCTCATACTTGACGCTCGCCGCGTACTGTCGTCCGGCCTGAAAGTCACCGGGTATACCTCCAAACGCATACATGACGCTGGCCTGCAAACCCGCAATCTTCGGGCTGGTGTACGACAGCGCGTTGGGATTGTAGATACTTGTTCCGAGCACGCTATCGACCATATTCACCAGACCGCTTCCGAATAGCGCGAAATCGCGCGGGTCCGACTCATACAGCGCCAGGAAAAACGGCGAGTATTGCAGGCCAGCCTTGACTATTCCGTACTTGCTGTCGAGCGCGATCCATGCCTGACAGCCGAACAGGTTGCCATTGCAGTCGGCCAGCGCACCATTGGCGACACTGAACCCGCTTTCGAGCTTGAATGAGACTTTAAAGCCGCCGCCAAGATCCTCCGTTCCGGTGAGGCCAAACAACGACGGACTAACGCCGCCTTCGATCATCGATACTTGTTTGCCCGCGCTCTGCCCAGCCACTGGCGCGGCAGTTTTGCTCGTATAGAGCAACCCGCTATCGATGACGCCATACAGCGTTACGCCGCTTTGAGCATCGGCAGCGCTTACAAACAACAAGCCTGCGGCGCAGGCCGCCAGCCTCAAACCTGATCCTCCAAACCTCCTCATCCATTATCTCCTTTCCGATTATCTTATTGACTCCCCAAAATATTTAAATTATTTATTCAATTGAATATAATTCAATACGGGTTCCGAGAGGCGATGACTTGCGAAGAATACGCTACGGCCTCGCAAAGCATCTCTCATTGAGCGGCCGTAAGATTTCAATGGCCTCTTAGGCTAGCGCCCGGCACCGGGGGAATTCCAAACCTGGTCATCCCTTGCGTACCAATTCGTCTTCCTGTGCCAACTGCGGCCACATTCGCCCAGCAGCAATGCCAAATGCCCGCGTTAGGCTGCGCTCGAGCAGAACCGTCCACGAACGAGGCTCGCCAGGCTTGATCACCCATCCGTTTGGCTCTGGGCCTGGCGTTGCGTCGACTGTCGATGCTGAAACGATAGCCGCAGTGCAGTGCAATGGGTGCAAGAAAGCGGCGAATACGATGTTCGCGAAACGCAAACAATTGCCCGTAGCGAGGTGAAAACTTCACGGGACAAGGCATGAGGCACAAAATCGGCGCGCGCGAAGCGGGACGCGTGACGTCCCCAGGGCAAGCCCAGGTAGACTCGCCAATCAACTCACAAATGGTGTCAGTACGAGGCCTGGCTCAGTCCAACCACACACGAGCCTGAACAGGTGTTTGCGGATGTATGGGCGGGCAGCTTCTGGCGCGTTCCAACGCGTCACTACAACCTGACAATATCTTATAAAACAATAGGTTGATCATAGGTCAGTAAGTTAGGGGACAAATTCGGCGAATGCCGATCTCTCGTGTCTCGTCCACTCGATGGATATGCGGACCGTGAAACGAGGCGGGTCTGGCGCACAACATCCTCGAAGAGATGCGCATGCTCGCGCTCGAGCGGATGAATGAAGGCGAGCATCATGATGCGGTTTCGGCGTCGTTTGGGATGCATCGTTCGTGGGCCTACAAGCTGCGCGCGAAAGCCTGGAGGCGAGGACGAGGTGCGCGTGCATTGCGGTCTACCCAGGCGACAGGCCGCCCGCGCAAGCTCACTACCGCCCAGGAGCAGCAGGTGCTACGCTGGATCAATGACAAGAACCCAATGCAGTATGGCTTTGACTTCAGGCTTTGGACTCGCGATCTGGTACGCGAACTGGTATAGCGTAAATTCGGGATCACGCTGGGCCTAGCCACGATCGGCACAATGCTGGCGCGTCCGAACCTGACGCCACAAAAGCCTCTGTGCGCGCTTACCAATGCGATCCAGCGGAAATCGAACGCTGGGAACACGACACGTATCCATCCATCGCCAAACGGGCTCGTGAGCAGAAGACGGACATCTTCTTCTGGGACGAATCGTGATTTCGGGCCGACTCAGTACATGGGAAGACCTGGGCGCCACGCGGCGAGACACCCATCGTAGAGCGCCCCGGTCAACGGCAGAGTATGAGCGCGGCGTCCGCCGTCAACTCGAAGGGCGCCTTCTGGTTTGCGACGTACGAAGGGGGACTCAGCAGCAAACTGTTCGTCGCGCTGCTCAAAAAGTTGATGTTCAATCGGAAGACGCCGGTTCATCTGATTGTCTACGGACTGCCTGCACACAAAAAGGCTGTCGTGAAGGACTACGTCGCCAGCACCAACGGCAAACTTACCCTGCACTTTCTGCCCGGCCATGCGCCGGACCTCAACCCGGATGACTTGGTGTGGGGCCACGTGAAGCGCACAGGCGCCGCGCGAATTCCCTTATGCAAAGGCGAAAAGCGCGACACGATGGTTCGCGAGCAACTTGCACAGCAAGCCCCAGAGCTCGTGCGCTCGTTTTTCAGGCATCCATCTATCGCCTGCATTTCTGAACTATGAGTAGATGCTGCGCGCCGACTTGATGAGTGGCGAACAATTGGCAGTCAGCTCATTGTGCCAGCCTTCGCAATATACATAGCGTTACTAAATATAAAACTCCCGCACTTGGAGAGACATTTCCATAATCGCAAAGGCTGGCTGTTCGCAGACACTGTTGCTGGTGCGCAGGCCAGTGCCAATCTCTACTCGCTCGTCGGGCCTGTAAGGCGAACAGCGTCGATCCATACCGCTAGCTCATCTGGCTGTTCGCGAAGCTACCGCTCGCCACGGTCGCTTACGGCTACGCAGCACTCATGCCTCGGCACATGCTCGCACCGCGAACACCCTAGATCTGAGAGGCGTCGTTCATTGGTCGCTTACCGAGAAGGGACGTAGCGAATTCACGCGTTCGCGCCCGCGGCGCTGCAACGACAACGAGCTGGCCGTGACCAAGAACGGCGTGGTCATGCGTCGTCAGTTCGGCTACGCGTACGGCCGACTGGGCGAAGAGTTCAATACCTTCTGAGCCGAGCTATTGAATCCGTTTCTGAACTTCGACCGGCCATCCGTTCGGCACCGAAGTGCCAGATCCGAAAAAGCCCGGCCGGTCCCGACAGGTTCATCAGCGAGCGGACGTGATGACGCCCCTCGAAAAGCTGGCAAGCCTGCCGGACATGGACAACTTCCTGCGCAAGGACGCGGCACTCTCCTCTCAGGGACTCCCCACCTTGTTCTCGAATCGAAAAATGTCAACCGTTTGCCAGATGCCAGCCGCGTTAAACGGATCTTCGAGTACCTGACGCCGCACTGTTTCGATATCGTCGGCCTCATAGAGAAAGAAACTGCCACGTGTCGCACCGTCCGCCGTAGTCAACGGTCCGGCAATGAGCGCTTTAAGCGGCGACGCTAGCAACCGCGCCTTGTGCGTCGCGAAGTGCGTGCGACGATGCTCGGCCATCCCCGGGTTATCGAGGCAGTAAGCTATAAATTGCATTTCAGTTCCTTACCATAAAGCACCGGCTGCCTTGCAGCCCGGATTACGACGATGCGAGATAGCTCGCCGCAACAATGTAGCGGCGCTTCGATAATGACGGCCAACCCGCATGTGAAAAACGCACGAGTCCGCACGCATTGGCTTATCGTATTTGACGGCACTATACGCCCCGCACCATAAGTATCACTGACCAGAAGAAGCGCCCACTTGTCAGATCGTCCGTATATTTATGGATCGCGCTCAGTGCATGTGAAATGCTGAATGCGCTCCCTCGCAAACTCATCCCCCCGCTTAGAAAGCGCACGTTCTGAATCATTGCTCGCCCGCTACCGGAGGCTTCCGTGCCTTTGCCAAATCGCTTCGTCGCTGTCGAATCGTGGAGACCGCGCCAAAGCAGGGGCGCTATGCCGAGATAGGGTGTGCGTGATCGTTGACAGCGAGCGCCGGATCAGTGTGGTATCTTTCGCGAAGCACAGGTGAGTTGCACAGGCAACAGCGCTCGCGACGTCTTCGGGTGACCCCGACGTCTTCAAGTGAGCCGATACGGCCGAGCGGAGTCGTTGCCACGACGGCCCGGTTGAAATTGCCCCCAAGTTCCCGACCACAATAGTTCAACAGACGTCCGATATGTACAACCATCTGGCGTTATTCAGGGGAAGTAGAACCGCCGATGAAGTTCTCTATGACTATTTCTTCGGGCAGCGGCACCAGGGAATACACGCAAGCATTTACGCAGATACGATGCGTTCGCTTGCATTCAAAGTTGCTCGACCATCGGTTCATGAGTTGCGAAACCGCCGCAGCCTCCCCGACGCACGCGACATTCAGCGGGACGCATTCAACACTGGCTCCGCATCAACACGAATTACTTCGAAAGACGACATTAACAAACCGGGTGTTTCTCCCCTCACTGGAATGCCTTGCTGAAAACTACGAACGTGCGCGAAATGCCAAGGGTATTCCGGTTCGCCACCGCGAACTGCAGTTTGAACTTCACATTGGCCTTCCAGGAAGGTATATCATAGGCTATGATGGGCCCCACGCCGGCAGTCACGAGGCGTTTGCCGTCAGGTTTCACCGGCAGGCCGTCCTGGATATCACCGTCCCACTGTCTGGCGTAGTAGCCGCTCAATCCGGCTTGCCACCTTCCGAACCGCTCCGTGATGGCGCTGTCGATGTCATAGACCGGCCCGCTCGAATAGTTGGTAGCGGAGTTGTGAGACGTGAAGTCAAAAAAGACATGGGCACTGAACTCGAGGCCGTCACCAAGGAAATTGGGACCCGTGAGATACGTCACGGAAAAATTGGGTATATAGAAAAAGACGTTGTGCCCCGGCGTTTGCAACTGGGTAGTGTTGTATTTTCCGGTTGGGAAGATCATCGAATACGCCAGCTTGATGGTCAATCCATATGGCAGATCCGGTCGCGACGATTTCACATTTCCAAACACCGGACCGATGTATTTACTCCACTCAATCAGGTCCGCGTAAAGGTCGCCGAATCCCCTATAATACTCATGCCTGTTGTCAATGGACAGATAGGCCGCAGTCACGGGGAGCTGTACAGAGGTTCCAACTGTTCCTCCGAATAGATGAAAGGGGTATACGTAAAGGAGCCCAAAAGCCCCTACCGCTTGATCCCCGTGAGCCTGGACACTATTCTCTCTGTCTCCATTGTCACCATACATATGGGTGGCCAACGCCGCTCCGGCCACCACGCTTCCATAAAACCCGGTATCCGATGGCAGATAAGCGTTGCGAATATCTGTTCCCCCTACCGGTCCTCCGAAGTAGTTCCCCTCCGACGCGTGAGACCACATTGGAGCTGCGCTTACGGCACCCATGAAAATATACACCAATATCTTTGACAAAATTCGTCTCCTTCAATATAGATTTTTATTTATGTATAGTCATTCAAATCATTCGACCAGCCAGCCTGCTTCTAAATTCATTTATTCGGCAGCCGAATAGGTAGCGCGACACGAATCGTCGCGCCCAACACACCCTGTTCAAACACACTGATCACGAACGTGCGTGTGCTCAGGTGGCGTCCATCGTCGTGAAAAGACGAAGGCATCACTCTTGCACCCGGCCGGTTACTCGATGGCGATATCAACGCTCGGAAGATCGGCAGTCCACGCTCTCAAATCTCGCCGCGCGCTTTTCCCGGGCTACACACTGAAGCGCTTGATGAACTTCTCAGGCGGCGGGTCGCCCCATTGCGAAATCAGGCCGTCTTCCACCGAAATCAGCGTCGGGGCATTGTGGATATTGAGCCGATCACTGTCGGTCCAATGCTCGTGCATGCGTCCCCACGGATCGGCCCAGTAATCGAAGATCTGGCTACCGAGAAGGTGACGCCCCACGCCCCACATATGCTCGTACTTGCGCTTTCGCCGCAGGTGGTCCTGGCCCAGGAATACGTCGTCGACATCCTGAACTTCGAAGGACAGATGGTTCAGGCCGGCGTGCGCGTTCTTCACGCAGTAGAAGATGTGGTGATCGACAAAATCCTCGCCACGATCGCAGCGATTGAACGACGAGGTGACATTGTCCTCGCTACCGGCATAAACCTCGTCGGTGCAGATCAGCCCCAGCGTCTTGCGAAACCAGTCCACCGTGGCGCGCAGATCGGGGGTGCCCATGACGCAGTGACCGATACGCTTGACCCGCGCAGGACCGCGTTTGAGACGCACCAGTTCGCCCGCTCGATTGAGAGGCTTATCGGCCATGTTCAGCGGGACCCGTTGAACGGGAATAGGCTCAACCGCCTCTATGCCGTGGACAACCTCGATCTGGTAGCCGTTGGGTTCCTTGATGCGCACGCGCAAACCGCCGCCTGGCTCGTCGATTGCCTCCACCGCAGAGGCTCCCGGCAGCCGCGCGAGGCGGTGAAGATCCTCCTCGTCGGCGGCATGCCAGGCGAGCCCGACGAAGCCTGGCTCGCCGAGCTCGGTGACGTGAATGTGATGATGGGGATCGGTGCCCCGCATGTACAGCGCGCGGCTCGTTCGCGCTGCCCGCACCATCCCGAAGTCCGTCAGGAACTCCTCCATGACATCGAGATCGGGCGCGCGCAACCGCCCGTACGCTACATCAGTGACCTTGATCGTCGACATGCTCGCCTCCTGTTTCATCTTGGCATCAATATTTATGCGTTGTCCGAACCTTGTGGGAGCATAATGGCCCCATCCCATGCAGATGGGAATCACGCAAATTGTGCGATCAATTCACACCCAGGGTACGAATTCAATGGACCGGCTTACCAGCATGCAGGCCTTTGTCATCACCGCCGATGCAGGCAGCTTCAGTGAGGCGGCGCGCCGGCTCGCCATGTCGCCCAGCATGGTCACCAAACACGTCGAGGCGCTCGAGCACCGTCTGGGTGTGCGTCTGCTGCATCGCTCCACGCGCCGGCTGGTGCTGACCGAAGCGGGCGCCGACTACCGCGACCGCTGCCGATACCTTTTGGCCGAGGTGGATGAGATCGAGGCCGGCATATCGACAGAGCGCCTCGAGCCGCGCGGCCTGTTGCGGGTCAATGTGCCGGTGTCGTTTGGCGTACGGCATATCGCACCGCTGCTGCCGAACTACGCCCGGCGTTATCCAACCGTCACCGTCGAGCTCGGGCTGAACAACCGCTTTGTCGATCTGATCGAGGAAGGCTGGGACGTCGCCGTGCGCTTCGGGCCCATGGTGAACCCGGCGATGATCGCGCGCCGGCTCAGCACTTCACGCATGGCGGTGTGTGCCGCGCCCGAATACCTCGCCGTCCATGGCACGCCTCGCACAGTGGCCGATCTGGCTCAGCATAATTGCCTGCGCTATGCCCCTGCCGGCATCAGCACCGCCATGCCCTGGCAGTTTCAGGGCCCCTATGGACCGGCCGCTCTTGAGGTCCGCGGCAACCTGCTCGCCAGCGACCCCAGCGTGATACGCACGGCGGGCCTGGGAGGCCAGGGCATCCTGTTCGAACCCACCTTCCTCGTCGGCGAGGACATAGCAGAGGGCAGACTGGTGGAGATCACCCTGGATCAGAAACCACTGAGCGTACCCATTCATGCGGTATGGAGTCCCGGGCGCAGGCTCTCGTCCAAGGTTCGCAGTTTCGTGGATTTGCTGGCTGAGCATATGCAGCCAGTTCCGCCATGGGATCGCGGGTTGCCGCCATCGACCAGCGAGGATGCTGCGTCGCCCTGAAGACTTTTCCACCCGCTTCGATGTCGACAAGCGGGTCGAAGCGTTCGATACGCTGACCCCGCATGGGGGATTTGAGACCGCATGATCGGCGTAGCGCCGTCGATCTTGCGACGGCCCCGCGCCTGCTTGTTGTTCAACCTGCTGCAGGCGCCAATGAGCCCGCTGTTACCACGTCCTCACCATTCGACGGCAATATACCTGGCCTCGGTGAACTCCCTTATCCCGTGGTGAGATCCTTCGCGGCCCAGTCCACTTTGCTTCACGCCACCGAACGGTCCAGCGGGATCGGAAAGCACGCCCCGGTTCAGGCCGATCATGCCGCTCTCGATCTGCTCGGATACCCGCAGTCCGAGTTTCAGGTCCGACGTGTACACATAGGCGCCCAAACCAAACTTCGATGCATTAGCGAGCGCAATGGCTTCATCAACGGTGTCGAATGAGGTCAAGGCGGCGACCGGGCCGAAGATTTCTTCCTGAAGAATGGCTGCGCCGGGATCGATGTCCACCAGTACGGTCGGCGGGTAAAAGAAGCCGGGGCGCTCGCAACGGGTACCGCCCACCAGCACCCGGGCACCGCGCGTCTTGGCATCATCGACCAGCCGTTCAATTTTCCCGACTGCCGCCGCATTGATCATTGCTCCGCACTGTGTGTCAACGGCACAGCCGTCGCCGACATTCAGCGCGCCCATCCGCTCCGTCAGCCGCTCTGCGAAGGCGTCGTGGATCCCGCGCTGGACCAGAAAGCGGTTAGCCGCAATACAGGCCTCGCCTCCGTGCCGCATCTTGGCGGCCAGGGCGCCCTCGATCGCCGCCTCGAGATCGGCGTCGTCGAACACGAGGAACGGCGCGTTGCCACCGAGCTCCATTGACGGGCTTACGATATTGTCGGCCGCTTCGCGCAGTAGTATTCGCCCGACTTCGGTCGATCCCGTGAACGACAGTTTTCGCACGCGAGGATCGTGCAGGATCGCCGAGGCGAGCGGCCCCGGATCGGTGGTCGTCACGATATTGAGAACACCGGCCGGCAGGCCTGCCATCAGCATCAGTTTCGCAATGGCTAGAGCGGTCAGCGGTGTCTCTTCTGCGGGCTTCAGAATGCATGTGCAACCCGCAGCGAGCGCAGGCGCGATCTTGCGCGTCGCCATTGCCGCCGGCAGGTTCCATGGCGTGATGAGTAGCGAAATGCCGACGGGCGCATATTGGACAAGAATACGATTGGCGCCACCGGGCGCCATATTCAATTCGCCATTCAGGCGTACGCCCTCCTCCGCATACCAGCGGAAAAATTCGGCGGCATAGGTGACCTCCCCCCTGGCATCGTCTAGCGCCTTGCCGTTCTCGAGCGAAATAAGTTCGGCAAGCCACGCCTGATGTTCCATCATGCTCTCGTAACACGCCTGCAGAATCTTCGAGCGCGCGCGTGGCGCCGTTGCTGCCCAGGCCTTTGCCGACTGGTCCGCTGCCTCGACGGCCGCCATCCCGTCAGACACGGTGCCATCCGCGACCGAAGTCAACACCCGGCCGCTGGACGGATCGATAACGTCGAAGCGGCCTGCGCCTTGCGCCGCTCGCCATTCGCCGCCTATGAGCAGATCAGTTGGAATCTCCGGAGGCCCGGGCAACTTCGCTTGCGACGGGGTCGCGTAGGTGTTCATCGAATCCATTGCTTCGTTATACTGACAATATTGAAGATTGACGGGGTATGGCAATGGGCAACATCAGCCCTGATCCACAAGCTACTCCAACGCTTCGACGATCCGATGATCGCGCAAGGTGCCAGGCGGCAGCGCAGCGAGCGCCTTCGCATAGAGCTCGCTATCGTAAGCGGCGATCGCCTGGTCGTAGCTGTCAAATTCCACGATCACGGTCCGCTCGACGACGGCATCCTCGTTGGCTCGCATCCTGCCGCCTCGAACCAGAAACCGGCCGCCGCCCGCTTTCACCGCGGCGGTCGCGAGCTCGCTGTACACCTCTCGCTGTCGATGGTCTGGTACCAAGCGATATGCACATGTCCAATACGCTTTTGGCATCGTTGCGTCTCCTGTCTACCATTGCTTCATTTGGCAAACGGGCGAATTCATCGCCCGACCGAAGCCGTCTGTTGGCCCGGTAGCCCGGATGTTGCAAGCATCGCCTGGTTGAGTCAAAGACCGATTGGGTTTGGCGCCCAACCTTTGCGGTATGACGCCACGATGCTCCTGATATTTTCCCGGCTTTACCCCCTGGTTCTTCAGCGAGCACTCCGCGTTCTCTGCACTCAATGATTCGCGAACCGCCCATTACTTTGGACCGCTAACGTCGCGTTCGTGTCAACTGACCTTGCCGAAACCCATCGCCGCCTGGTCGCCGGCAGAACCCTGCGCCGATCTCCCACCTATGGTGCGAGCTAATCGCACACTTTGCGCGATTCTCATTGGTGCAAGAAGGGGCCAATATCTTCACAGAGGTGGCTTGCAGCTCGAACGGATCGACGGCGGCATTCGCCACCCTCCTCCACTACACGATATCGAGTACATCATGCAGATTCTTCGCATCGACTCCAGCCCGCAAGTGCCATCGGTGTCACGTCAACTGAGTGGCGAACTGGTTGCCGAGCTCACACGGCACGAACCTGGCTGCCAGGTCGTGCACCGCGATCTTGGCAAAGAGCCGCTGGCTCACCTTTCGCATCAGTCCGTCGTTTCCATCCGCACGCCGGAAACATCTACCCCGGAGCAAAAGGCGGTCAGGGTGCTATCGGACTCCTTGATCGATGAACTGGAAGCGGCGGACCTGCTTGTGATCGGCTCGCCGATGTACAACTTCGGCATCACCAGCCAGCTCAAGGTCTGGTTCGATCATGTGCTGCGCGCCGGCCGCACGTTTCACTACACGCCGGAAGGGCCGATCGGCCTGTTGAGCGGCAAGCGCGCCGTGCTGGTCATGACGCGCGGCGGCGTTCACAGCAGTGGCCCCGCGCGTCTGCGCGATCATCAGGAACCCCATTTGCGCACACTCCTGGCATTCATCGGCATTGGCAATGTTTCAGTCATTCTGGCGGAGGGATTGGGTATGGGTGCCGAAAGCCAGCAGCGGGGTCTGGCTTCTGCACGATCCGCAATCGGTCGCTGGGTCGCAGACGAGACGCAGCAGCGCGTTTCAGGCTCGGCCGCGCCTTCGCGTGCCTGAACCGAAACCGTACATCCAATCCTTTGCGAAGAAACGAACATGATCGACACCCTCTCGGCCGTCCTTCCGGCAGACACCGCCGCTCCGGTCAGCTTCAAGCAACGTTACGACAACTTTATCGGGGGCAAGTTTGTGCCGTCGGTGCGTGGTGCTTACTTTGACGACATCACGCCGATCACCGGCGAGGTCTACACTTCGGTCGCCCGCTCGACCGAGGAGGACATCAGCCTCGCGCTCGACGCTGCCCATGCCGCAGCGAGCCACTGGAACCACACCCCGGCTGCAGAGCGCGCCAATATCCTGAACCGCATTGCCGACCGGATGGAGGCCAATCTCGCGCGCCTCGCCTTTGCCGAGACGGTGGACAACGGCAAGCCAATCCGTGAAGCCATGGCGGCCGACATTCCGCTCGCGATCGACCATTTCCGCTATTTCGCCGCATGCGTGCGCGCGCAGGAAGGCGGCCTCTCCGAGATCGACAGCACCACCGTCGCCTACCACTTCCACGAGCCGCTTGGCGTAGTCGGCCAGATCATCCCGTGGAACTTCCCGCTCCTGATGGCCGCCTGGAAGCTCGCCCCGGCGCTCGCCGCCGGCAACTGCATCGTTATCAAGCCGGCGGAGCAGGCTCCGGTCAGCATTCTGGTGTGGATCGAGCTGATCGCCGACCTGCTGCCGCCCGGCGTGCTCAACGTGGTCAACGGCTTCGGGCTGGAGGCCGGCAAGCCGCTCGCCTCGTCCAGCCGTATTGCCAAGATTGCTTTCACGGGCGAAACAGGCACTGGCCGGCTGATCATGCAATACGCCAGCCAGAACCTGATTCCGGTGACGCTGGAGCTCGGCGGCAAATCGCCCAACCTCTTCTTCGACGACGTCGCCGCCGAAGACGACGATTTCCTCGACAAGGCGATCGAGGGCTTCGCCATGTTTGCCTTGAACCAGGGCGAGACCTGCACCTGTCCGTCGCGCGCGCTGGTGCAGGAGAGCCTCTACGAGCGCTTCATGGAACGCGCGCTGGAGCGCGTGCGGGCGATCAGGCAGGGCAACCCCCTGGAGGCGACGACGATGATCGGCGCCCAGACCTCGAGCGAGCAGGTTGACAAGATCCTCTCCTATATCGACATCGGCAAGCAGGAGGGCGCAGAGGTGCTGACCGGGGGGAAGCGCGCGACACTCGGCGGTGCGCTCGACGGCGGCTACTATATCGAGCCTGCAGTGCTGCGCGGTCACAACAGGATGCGCATCTTCCAGGAGGAGATCTTTGGCCCGGTGGTTTGCGTCACCACGTTCAAGGACGAGGCCGAAGCGCTGGCGCTGGCCAACGACACGATCTATGGCCTTGGCGCAGGCGTCTGGACGCGCGATACCAACCGCGCCTATCGCCTCGGTCGCGCAATCAAGGCGGGCCGCGTCTGGACCAACAGCTACCACCTCTACCCCGCGCACGCGGCATTCGGCGGCTACAAGCAGTCCGGCATCGGTCGCGAGAATCACAAGATGATGCTCGATCACTACCAGCAGACCAAGAACCTGCTGGTGAGCTACAGTCCAAAAGCGCTCGGCTTCTTCTGAGCGGGCAACTGCATCCCGGGCGGACGCGCCGCTCGCTGCGCCCAGTGCGACTATCCCTGAAGGAGAACACAAGATGATAAAGGTCAGCGTCCTCTATCCGGCCGGCGACGGCACCCATCGCTTCGACATCGATTACTACATCAACCGTCATCTGCCGATGGTGATGCAGAAGTTCGGCGCTGCCTGCAAAGGCCTCAGCGCCGAACAGGGAATCGCCGGCGGCATGCCCGGCACGCCGCCGGCCTACGCCGCCATGTGCCACTTCACGTTCGACTCGGTCGACGACTTCCAGGCCGCAATGATGCCGCACGCCAAAGACATCATGAGCGACGTCCCCAATTACACCGACATCACCCCAATCCTCCAGGTCAGCGAGGTAAAGATCTAGCGGCGGCGTGCCGCGCTCGGCAATATCAATCCCGATGCCGGTTGAGCAACCCGCAATCGGCTTCTGGCAAGCGCTCAGGAAACACATACATGTTCTCGATCCACGAACCGCCCAAGAACTACATCGAAGTTCTCGGCAGGAAGATGGCCTACGTCGAGGCCGGCGATGGTCTGCCCGTCGTATTCCTCCATGGCAACCCCACCTCGTCGTACCTCTGGCGCAATATCCTGCCTGTCGTTGCGCCTCACGCCCGATGTATCGCGCCCGACCTGATTGGCATGGGCGACTCGGAGAAGCTTCCAGGCTCCGATCCGGCGCGGTATGGATTTCAGGAGCATCGGCGCTTCCTCGAAGCGCTGCTTGACGCCCTCGGCCTTGACCGGGAAGTGGTACTGGTCGGACACGACTGGGGCGGCGCGCTCGCCATCGACTGGGCCCGGCGTCACCCGGCCTCGGTCCGCGGTATCTGCTATTTCGAAACCACCATTCGCCCGCGGGAATGGAGTGAGGTCAATCCATCAGAGCGCGCGCTTTTCGAACAGCTGCGCTCGTCCAGAGGCGAGCAGATGATCCTGCAAGAGAACGCCTTTGTCGAGGTATTGCTGCCGCGCTGGGTGCTAAGAAAGCTCTCGGAAGCGGAAATGGAGGTCTATCGCCGGCCCTTCCGTAATTCCGGCGAGGACCGCCGGCCTACACTGACTTTCCCGAGAGAAATCCTGATTGGCGGCGAACCCGCTCACATGCTACCGATCATTCAGGCCAACACCGACTGGATGTCGACGACCGAAACGCCCAAGCTCTTCATCAATGGGGATCCCGGCGCGATCGTATTCGGCGCGCTTCGCGAGCTTTGCCGCACCTGGCCGAACCAGCGCGAGGTGACGGTGCGAGGCAAGCATTATCTGCAGGAAGACTCGCCACTCGAGATTGGGCAGGCGATCGTCGACTGGCTTGGGACACTGCCCCGCGCATAGCGACGTCCCGCTCTGCAACCGTCCCCAGGCAGCCCTGTTGAGGGCTCCTGGGACGCCAACTGGCAAGCGTTCATTCGCGCGGGTCGCCCACTCACCCAATGCCCCTTTCAGTTAGGTATGCTAAGGCAAGGTATTGAGGATCCTGCCGAGCAGCTCATTGATCGAATTCATCAGCGCGGGCTGTTCGCTGCGTAGCCAGCTCATGAGGATCGGCGAGGTGCACCCCGGCTCGTCCAGCAGACGGTAACAGACATCACTTCCACGCATGCGCTGGACGACCGCGGGTACGATGCAGATACCGTAATCCGCGGCTACGAGACCCAGCGCGACCTGCAACTCTCCAACATCGATAATTTCGCTGGGCCGGAACCCACGCTCCGCAAACAGGGCGTGAACCGAGCCCGGATGCTCGGGGGATGCCCCTGTGGGAAACACGATGAATGTCTGATCCGCGAGATCGCGTAAAGACAACGGTTCTGGCGCGTTAATCGCGAGCGGGTGATGAGCGGAAACAGCGACGAAGAGCGGCTCTTGTCGCAAGTGGACCTGGGAAATTTCCGGATCGCTGACGCGAATATGGCCGAATCCGATGTCGATTCGACCTTCCTTGAGCGCGACGACTTGCTGCCCGGCCGGCATTTCGACCAGATCGATCTTCGCGTGCGGATTCGCTGCTCGCAGCTCACGCAACAGCTCGGGAAAGCGGCCATAGAGGACGATCGTCTCAAGGCCGATACGAAACGACCTCTGCCCCGTCCTTTCCAGATGGCGTGCTTCCTGCGAAAGACGGTCGATCCGCGCAAGAATTTCGGAAGCCCGCTGCTGGACCAGCTCTCCCGCCACGGTGAGCGTGAGCTGGCGGGAACGACGATCAACCAGCGCTATCCCGAGCTCTTCCTCGAGCGCGCGGATCTGTCTGCTGAAGGGCGGCTGCGCAATGTGCGATTCCGCAGCCGCGTGCGTAAAGTTCAGCGTGCGCGCCAAAGCAAGAAAGTAGCGCAATTGCCTGAGTTCCATCATGCCCATTCCTGGTCCATCATTGAACCTCAGCGTCGAATGCTTCCTTGCGCGAGGTAGCCCCGAATCACGCCGCAGCGGGATTGGCGCTCACTCTTCAGCCGTACCCGGCGGGTAGTCCCCGTCACTGACTTTCTCCATCCAGTCGACAGCCGTACCGTTCACCGCTTCCTGCAGGGCAATATGCGTCATCGCCGTCGTCGACTTCGCGCCATGCCAGTGTTTCACGCCGGGCGGGAAGCGCACCACGTCACCTGTGCGAATCTCCTCGACCGGGCCGCCCCAGCACTGCGCCCAGCCCACTCCGGCCGTCACGATAAGGATCTGGCCCAGCGGGTGCTTGTGCCACGCGGTTCGCGCTCCCGGCTCGAACGTCACGCTCACCCCGCTGCCGCGCGACGGCTCCTGCGTCGCGAACAGCGGGTCCATACGCACGGTTCCCGTGAAGTACTCCACCGGACCCTTGCCGGATGGTTGTGATCCACTTCGCTTGATTTCCATTTACGCGCTCCTTTGTTCGGGTAGTGCGGGTCCGCATGCGCGCGCTGTTCAGGCCGCGCACGCGGCCAGCGAATCAGGGCTTCTCTCTCACCAGCGGCCCGATCGGGGTCTCCGTGGTGAAACTGCGCCACGGACGCTTTGCCGCCACTACACGGTTGCGCAGCACGCCGATGCCCTCGATCTCCAGTTCCAGCACATCGCCTTCAACGATCCGCTTCTCGCCCGAGTACGTCCCCAGCGAGATCACGTCACCCGCTTCCATCGGCGTGTAGTCCGAGCAGTACGCCAGCGTTTCGTACGGATCGAAGATCATCCCCGACGAGCTGTCGCCGCTGCGCGTCACCTTCCCGTTCACCCGCACCGACATCTTCAGATGACGAACGTCGGGCAGCTCTCGCCGGGTCACCACCCACGGCCCGAGCGGGCAGAAGCTCGCGAAGTTCTTCGCGTATCCATATGGTTGCCCCATCTTCATGCGCTCGAACTGACGGTTGCGCGCCGAGACGTCGTTGCAGATCGTCCAGCCGAAAACGTAGTCCGCCGCCTCCGAGGGCCGAATGTGCCGGCAGTCGCGCCCCACCACCATCGCCAGTTCGTGCTCCTCGTCCACGTCCTGCGGGAACGGCGGCAACTCGATCTCGCCCTCGTGCCCGACCATCGTGCAGGCATATTTGGGGAAGATGATCGGCTCGTTGAAGAACGCCAGATTCGACTCGTCGATATGCTCCTGGTAGTTCAGCGCCAGCCCGAGGATCTTCGGCGGTCGCAGGATGGGCGGCAGCCACGCCGGATTGGCGATGACATACTCGCCCAGCGCCCCCGCATCGCGCAGCCGCCTCAGGCTCTCCTCGCCCAGAGTGTCGATATCGATACCCGACTGGATGATGGCCAGCAGCGAGTGGCTTTGCCGGACATGCGGATGGGTGTGCTCCATCGCGCGCGTGAGATCGACGATGCCTTCGGGCGCCGCGACACCGACATGCGGCGTGCCATGATAGTCGAATGTCATGAGTTTCATAGTTACTTCGTTCTCCTGCGTTTGGTTGGCTTGTTAAGGGTCGCGCTGACACGGGCACAGCTTCATTCATGCCGCCCGGCCAGGCGGAACCGTTCGCCCCGCCTCAATCCAGCTTCATCGTTCCCGATGAAAAGTCGATCTGGACATTCAGCCGGCCTTCGTTGACCAGCCAGGGGCGCACAGTGAATGAGCGGGCACCGCTTTGATGCATGGGATCCGTCGCCGCGATCTCGCGCGCATGCTCGATCGACGCGGCACGGATCACGAACATACCGTCGCCTTCCCAGAACAACTCGTCGTCGGTCCATTGCGGCCCGGCGGCGACGAGGATGCCTTCGCGCTCGATCCGGCACTGGTGGACCAGGTGCCGCGGCACATTTTCCAGCACCGCCCCGAGGCTGCCAGTCGGCCTCGAAAGCACCACATAGAACTGCTTCTGGAGCATGCCCCTACTTCGCTCGAGCACTTCCTCGCGCGTGATCCGTTCCGCCATGTTCGTCTCCTGATTCATTTTGACCTCGCTTTTTGCGGGCTGGGGTGCCCTTGGCTAAGCATGATGGCCCCGTCTCACGGAGATGAGAATCACGCAAAATGTGCGATCAGCTCACACCGAAAGTACGAGATCGACCGCTGGGTCTCTCATCAACTGACCGCTCCTCGCCGCGGCTAGTGCCGACAGCGTCAGTAAGGCCAGGGTTTTCATCTCGACTAGCGACGACACACGCCCCCCTTCGGCCCGCCGATCTGAAATGTCAGCCAGGAAAACGGGAATTTGAACTTCGCGATCACATCTCGATCTCCAGTCACTCGTCGTTCGCGTCTGAAGCAGTTCGGGACCTCTGCCAGGAGCGCCGTGGAGCGTCCAACGACACGCAGTGGGGTACCGTTTCCACCAGATATTGGCCGCTCGACGCATCTATTGAGATAATTTTCCTATCGTGTGCGATCTTTCGCTGGGAGCCACGAAAGTGCATGCGCCGAATTTTTAATAGGCATGCGAATCAATCATTAATTAGATGCGCCCGCTACGAGCTCGGGGCGCTGATATTGCAGCCATGCATCAACTCGCGCGAGAGCGTGCAATAGTTGGGGAAGCTGATTCCGTCAAATCGCCCGTGCTTGCCCCAGCGTTGCCGGATCTGTACCGTTGATCGGTCCGCGCTAGCGTAGGGCCGCGGCCCCGACACGGCTGCCGCGACCCGAAGATGCCGCTTTCAGCGCCGAAGCAGCGTGGCACGCAGAAAGCCTTGCGCGGTGAGGGCTACGACACCGTGTGTCAAGACGGGCTGCAAACCACCGCGGTCAGCAGCAACGGAATCACCATGCGCACAGTAGCGTTACTGCCTGCCTTGCGCACACGCGATTCGACCGCATCACTGGGAGCGGACAGCACCGCGCCGTACAGCGGGCCCGCGAGCGCCTGGCCGGCGCCCTTCTTGAACAATCCGTCGCCCTGCTCATACCCGATCACAGCGTAAACCCGAAAGCCGAAGGCGGTGATGTCGCGGCCGTGTGCTGGACGAAATGCGTTGACCGAATTCGCCTCGACGTGCATCGGATTCGGGTCGACGTACTGGGTGTTGATGAGCTGACCAATGAACGCGTGCGGACGCGCCCTGCAGTCGAATTGCGCATCGAGCGCGTACGCGTGTGCGGCGACGGGGCACAAGCCAGCGCCTGACACGAGCAGTACGGCGAATGCTTTCAGAAGACGGGTTGCCATAGCCAACGTGCCTGAACCGCGGGGATCGAAAGGCAGAACACGCACAAAACGCTAGTCTCGCAGATTTCGGCGTCAGCGTGTGTGTGCCAATGATGCGGTTCGCGCAGGAGCCGGCCGCGGCAGGCAGCGTGCCATGACGCGCCATTCACCCGTGGCGTCGCCCATAGGTTCGGACGGGCGTCGGCTCGACACGCGGCTGAGATTCCCGACGATGGCCGGATGCGTCATGTTCGCCCGCGCACATCCGGCGATCGATGCCGGGGTGCGCGCGCCACTCGGGTGACATGATATAGCCTGTGGCGCGAGCGATATTCAGTAGTCGCTTGCCTGTTGAGTACAGAGAGATAGTTCTTTGTTTCACGTCCCTGGCAAACGCGTGACGACCGCCCGCCATGGAACTCTATGAGCCATGTCAGACGGTCGCTGTCATTGACCGCGCGAAAGGAAGGTAATACTTCCCGCTCGGAGTCGTCTGATCGAAAAATCCGTTAGATGCCCAATAGCCTGAACCGACGGTCATAGTTCATCCGGGCGAGCACCTTTCTCATGGCCGTCACTTCTCTCTCGTCGACCTTTCGAATATCCAGCTCATAGTTTCGCAGGCTGGTTGTCAGGCGCACTATGGCCGATTTTCTGTCAAGGTGGAATTCCTCCAGCAATTCCTCATCGTCTTCCACGTACCGTCCAAACGAAACGCTCACTCCTCGCGCCCAATCTCCCAGCAGGTGTTCGTATTTCGGCGTGCGCAGAAGGATGAGACTTTCGATCTCTGCCGAATCCTCCGGGTCAATCACCGCAAAGGACACAATCAAGTCATCTCCGTTCTCGGCTGAGATAAACGCGACGGTTTCCATAATCTTCGGTCTATGATTTCCGCAGTCACCAAGCACAGTCATCGCGCCCGGACGATCCCTTCGCGACGAGAAGGAGGTCAAGTACGAGCAACGATAGCATGACGCATGAAGGCGCAGCGGCAGTCTGACTCGATCGATCCTGCTTCCTTCAGTTGCCCCCGGACTGTCCGACGCCCGCAGCTCACATGGGGCATCCCTACCGCAATCCTCGGCCAGTTTCGCCCACTCAATAAGCTGACTAAAATTGGTGACAATAATCGCTCGGCTTAGCTTGCGAATGAGATGGTCGAACGCCTTTGACAACAATTGCCACAACGCCTTTTTATGCAGACGCATCTTAGAATCGCCAAGCCCGTTAGCAATCTTGCACGTACTGAGCGCATGTACTGCGCAGGGCTCAATCTGACCATGCTGGCAAGGTTTCAGAATCATCATGGATTCGACGGCGTGATGCTCGGAAGTCCCGCTATGGACTATCACTTCGAGTTCACCCACTGCCGCGAACATCCGGTGGCGCCAAGTCCAACGAGTGAGGACTTGCTGGTGTTTCACATCCCGGATCGACAAGCGTGGCAATCAACGTGTGATCGCCTTGTTAAAAACGGATTTGTATGCGTAAGGTCGCTCAACCCTTATTGGGACGTGTCGGGCCGGACGTTCGAGGATCCTGACGGCTATCGGGTCGTTTTGCAAAATTCAATGTGGAGTTCCTGACGCAGACTTCAAGCAAGTTTTTGCCTTCGGGCGGTCCGATTGTCTCTCATGGGTCCAGGTCGTGTAAAAACGCGACGCGGACGCAATGACGATTGCACGCGATCATCCGCAGGCGTCAACGGCCCAATTTGGCCCGTGTGACGGTTATGGGCGCTTTGACCTCTTTGTGATGGGAAGGGGTGCCCAGGCGCCGTAATGCGCGCCGGCGCGACCGCCGTGGTGCGAACCTATCCTCAGGCTCGCATCTTTTGCATCATCGCCCCCGTGCCGAGGATCGCCATGACGCGCCTGAGGTTGTACGCAAGGACATGAAGGCTCATCTCGGTGCTGACATGCTCGCGTGTTTTCATAAGGAAGTGCGCCGCGCCCATCCAGAATTTCAGCGTGCCAAACGGGTGCTCGACGGTCTGACGGCGTACGCGCATCATTTCCGGCTTATGGTCGAGCCGTTGCTGCATCGCTTCGACGACGGCCTCATGTTCGCAGCGCTTTATCCGGCGAGCCTGCTTGCCTGATGTGCATTGTTTTCTGATGGCGCAGGCAGAACAGGCCGAGCTCGAATAGCAATGCAGCGTCATGCCATGCTCGATGTTTGTGAAACGCCAGTTGAGCCGCTGCTGGGCCGGGCAAAGATACTCGTCATCTTTGGCAATGTAGATAAAATCCTGCTTGCCGAAATAGCCGTCAGCGTTCCTGCCTGAAGTCAACGGTTTAGGAACGAAGGTCGTAATGCCCGCCTCATGGCATTGCAGGACTTCTTCGCTCTTGAAGTAGCCCCTGTCGGCAACAACAGTCAGATCCTTGATGCCGGTACCCGTTGTTCCAACTCGCTTTCAAACTGCTTGGTGCTTTCCCCGTCGATCCCGCTTGCGCCACGCCGGTTCATCATGCCCCAAGTTTCCCTGAGGAACTCCGGCGTGAGCAGGTGGGCGAGCGAGGTAAAGCGCACCTTCCGATCTGATTGCGCCTTCTTGGCTATCTGAGCCAGTTGTGTTGACACCTTAGTCCGTCTCCGTGTGTACGGTTGATGTTTCCCCGACTCAGTCTCAATCTGCCCCGCCCCTTCCCCATGTACGCGGCTTTCCCGCGCTCCGAGTACGTATGGGCGAGTCCGACTTCCATCGCAGCATTTGCTTCCCTCAGGAATGATCCATTTCGGTAGGCATACTCGATCCGCTTGCGGCCAGACCAAGACCACGATGGATCTCTCAGGTTCCTCGACGCTTCCTGTTTCCGAACATGCCGTGCCCTCTGACCCCGCCGCAGTCTCCAGCCCCCATCGCCCATTGCGGTGGCCTACTGTAGCCTTCCGGGCACTACGATCCCGTCGGCCTGCGGATTTGTACCTTAACGAGGCTCCACAGCTTCACTTGCGTTACGGCCTGCTCGTCGCTCTGTCTACGCTTAGCTCCTGTCGTTACCTTCAGAAGCCCAAGACTCGATTCCCGGTGGGGCGGCTCATTCCCCTTTCCGGGGCGGGAATTTCACCCGCTGGAAGCGCCAGGCTTGTCCTGACGCACCATAATGAAGGTAGATGTTCGACAACAGCGGCGAGATGCTGCCGCCCTGAACGGTCCCAACTTCACTCTGCATCAACCTGCCGTCTTCCAGCACACCGGCGTGCAGCCACTTCTTGATGAGCCGCACAACCCGTGTGTCCGCTACCCGGTGCTCAATGAATCTGATCAGCCAGTCGTGTTCGATTGTGTCGTAGAACTTGCTGATATCCGCATCGAGTATCCAGCTCACTTTCCTGCGCTCAATACCTACACTCACAGCATCGAGCGCGTTGTGCGCACTCTTGCCGGGACGGAAACCGTAGCTGAACCCGACAAAGTCCTGTTCGTAGATCGCGTTGAGCACCTCGACCGTGGCAAGCTGGACGAGCTTGTCCTCCAGCGCCGGCACGCCCAGCGGGCGCTTGCTGCCGTCTGCCTTGTCGATGTACACGCGTCTGACAGGCTGGGGCCGGTACGCCCCTCGGGCCAGCCGGTCGGACAGGTCCAGAAGCCGCGCTTCAAGGTCCAGTCCGTACGACTGCCACGTCTCGCCGTCCACCCCGGCAGCCGCCTTGCGCTCCAGCGCAAGGTAGGCTGCCCGCAGGCGGTCGGCCGCGTAGATGTGATGCATCAGGGTGGTGAACTTCGCACCCGGTCGGCCTTTGGCCGTCTGTCGTATGCCGTCGAGCGCCGTTCCCATGTCATATTCCCGCCCTAGTCTGCGGGACATGCGCGCTGCGACTGCATTGCCCTTGGCCTGCCGCCTTCCCTCCACCACCTCCGCCATCGTGGGAGTTTCACCCTCGACTTTGTTCGGCAGCTTCTGCGGTACTACGCAGCAGTCCGACTTCCCGCGCCCGTAGCTCATCGTCGTACGCCCTCAGGCTTCACGATGCGCACTGCGCCCGACGCTTCCCAGCGCAACGCAGTAGGGAGCGGGATCTCCCGGTTCCCGTGTGAGATGTTTCCGCGCGTGCGCGGGGTCTTAGACCGCGCGGGGTCCAGCGCTGCCTTGCCAACGCGGCAGCACCGGTGTGGCCTTCGGCTTGTGTCCACAGCCTCGACACCCCGGTCGGCCCGTGCATTGCAGCACGGGGCAAATATTTCGCGGCTCAATACTCGGCCCGCGCGTACCCCTGTCAACGCTTCGCCTGCATCCTCTCGGATGCACACGCATGACTCGGGGCCGCCGTGGCTGGCTAGGCCTTCAACGTATGACTCTTTCATTCACAACACCTCACCGGTTTTGACCGGCGCACGGACACGCTTTTGCAGTTCAGGCGGCCAGCTTCATCAGCCGTTCCTGACGGGCTTGGAGGGGTGATTTGAAACCCAGCTTTTCGAGACGCCAGTCGCGATTGTATCGATCCCTGAACGCGACGGCGGCGGCACGAACGTCCTCCAGGTTTTTGAAGATGCGCCCATGAATAGCCTGTTCCTTCATGGTCCGGTTGAATCGCACAGGAGAACCCTATTTGAAAACCGGCGATCAGGCATGTAACGATGCGCCGCATGCAATCATGACTCGCCGAGAAAATCGCCACTGATCGTAGACTTGGCAACGCTGGTAATAGCCGCCGTTGGACAATGGAAGCGCGACCGGCTGCTATGGCCGAGAAAGGCTGCAATCGACCCGGCGTGAGCGAATGACCGTAGGATTTTGAGAACGGTCGTTGACGTCGCTGCAACAGGAATTGTGGCAACGGGTCGCTTTATGCCATTTGCATGACGCACAGTCGGCGACGTGCCCGCGCGGACCCCTGAGGCAAAGTTCGGCCATGTGCGGACAGTCGGTATGCTGTCCAGGATCGTTGACAATGGACCATCGCCGAAATACTCGGCCTAAAATGGCAGCTCACAAACCTTCGGACTCGAGATCATGATTGCGTTTGACACCGGAAGTCATCGTTTCAATCTGAGGGCTGCCGCCGTCATCTTCCACGACGAATACGTGCTACTGCATCAGGTAGAGGGCGACGATTTTTGGTATCTTCCGGGAGGCCGGGTCGAGCCTGGAGAACATGCCGCACAGACGGTCATCCGCGAGATTCAGGAGGAAGTTGGCGCTTCCATCCACGTCGAGAAAACGCTCTGTATCGCCGAGAATTTCTTTAGCCACAACGGACAGCCATATCATGAGATTGGTCTCTATTTCATTGCGCGCCTGGAAGCTGGATCGCCGTTGCTGGATTTGACGGTTTCGCATCATGGCTCCGAGGGGAGCAAGCGCCTCACGTTCTCGTGGGTTGCTCGGCAACGGCTGTCTGAAATTGAAGTGCGCCCCGTCTTTCTCCGTCAATTGCTTCAGGTCGATCGTGTCGCAATCGCACACGTGATCCAGAGAGATCCGCATTTCGACATCTCGTACTGAGCGAATCCCCCCCGCTGATCAGTTACCGGAATAACGGAGGCGGTCGAACCGATCGATTGTCGGAGTGCGGCGATCGGCCAGTTCCGGTCAGTCCCAAGATCGTCAACAATGCGACTGCGGGGGACGTAGACATCGGAGATATGAACAAGACTCGAGAATTTTGGTCCCCCCCTAGTTACCGTGGGTAGAGGGATTTAGTCCAATAGAGTATTTGACGCATGGTAAACGGATTGCTTGATCAAACCGTTTGTCCATGCGCGAACTCGCACTTTATGCCCAGCTTTTGAAGTTATCAGCCCCTTGGTGGGTCATGTCGGTCACGCTCGACAAGTTCGAGAAGGCTGTGATTGTCCGTGTTGGCGTGCGGGCTACCTGCATTGGAGCTAATCAGTGCGTGCACCATTCCAGATACTTGCCATTCCCTACCGAGTCGACACCAGCGGCGTGACATTTGCCGCCCTTAGGCGCTCGGATGACGGCAACTGGCAAGGGGTGGCCGGGGGCGGAGAGCTTGGCGAGACGCCGTTTCAAGCGGCGATCAGAGAATGTCGTGAAGAAGTCGGGGTCGGCTCTCGAAACAGACTTGCTACTCTACAGACCATCAGTTCGGTTTCTGTTGAACACTTCACCGGTCGTGACCACTGGCCAAGCGATCTTTTTGTCATCCCAGAGTACTGCTTCGCCTTAAATTGTACTGGCAAGGATCTTGTTCTTTCAGCCGAGCACACAGAAGTCCGCTGGGGGACGTACGAAAATACCAGGAAGCTTTTGCATTGGGATTCGAACAAGACTGCGCTCTGGGAGGTAAGCCGACGTTTTGGCCACTTTTAGTCCGTGAGAGTTAGCCGATTTTAAAGCCCACCCACCGCAATTGGGGGAAGGACCAGAATTTTTGCTACCGTTCGGAATCGACCTCAGGGTTGAAGACGAGCACAGGCAAACGGGCATCCAGAGAGAATCGCATTTCGACATCTCGTACTGAGCGAATTCCCCCCGCTGATCAGTTACCAGAAAAATGGAGGCGGTCAAACCGATCGATTGTCGGAACGCAGCGATCGGCCAATATGAGACGGCCGACGGCAATGGATAGCTTCGTGACAAATCGCAATGGACAACGACGGAACGGAGATCAGAAGAACTCGTCCAGCAAACAGTAGAACGCTATGCGCCGGTGATCAGGTTCTACGCCGTATGCGCGAAAGAATGGCTCCACCCACGCCTGGCCAAGATTGCAGGTGATGCTTCGTGCGGTCAGTGCAAGATCTTGATAGCGGTCACTAACACCTAAGCGACCGCAGTCGATGAAGCCTGTGAAGTGATTTCCGTCGACGATGAAATTCGGCAGGCAAGCGTCGCCGTGGGTCACTACAAGGTCACACGTCTCCGGAAGCGTCGACAGCAGATCAGCGAGCACTTCCGCAGCCGTCTGTCCTTGCCGCTCATTGTCGAAGTCTGCCTCGTCAACGAGGCCGGCGTTCACACGATCCCTGGCGGCGGCAATGCGCTCCTCCAGGTGATGCTCGAAAGGGCATGCTGCGATAGGCACCCCGTGGAGGACATGTAGTGCCATTGCCAGAATTCCCACGATTTGCGAGGAAGACAGGTGGTTAGCATTGGCCAGATCGAGCCCAGGAACGGCTGTCATGAGCAGCCAGTGGCGGTTGTCTTCCGTCGCAGCATCAAGCACTGTCGGTCCAGGTAGATCTAGCCGTTTCATCCACCGAAGGCGTTCTGCCTCGCCAGGAAGCTGACTTGGCAAGCCAGTGGGTTCGGACTTTAGAAATAGCCCTTTCCCGTCGTCGCAACGGATGCGAAAAACTTCCGCTCCCGACTCTCCAATAACTTGTCGTTCGATAAGTGCCCCAGCGAATCTTTCGCGCCACTTGATCGGGATTTGCATGTCGTCACCATGGGGTTTTCTGGCGAAATTTACTCAAGTGGAGATTGTGGACAACAATCCAAAAATATGCATCGAGTGCGGGCGAGCGAACGACCGCTTTGGAGGAGATCGATTGACTGCTCCGGGTCGGCTCCGGAAGTTCGAGGCTCCGTCGCCTCAGACGCCGGGGCGACTGACCCCGTACTTCTGGGTTCGGCCCGTTTGTGCCCCTCAGACAAGATTGACGATCATCGCGCGAGCACCGACAAGAGTCGAGCGCTTACGGCTGGTAGATGGAAAGCATCTGATCGCACCGGTGGAATCGCGCTAGCCGTGGCTCGACGACGTCGAACTGACGTCGGACCCGCCTGTGGAGCAGGAGGCTGCTTTGACGAACCCGCTCGCATGCGTGCACTGCAGTGCACGGCGGCTAGCGCGCAAACGGGGCGCGTGAGGCGGACCGGTTTGGCTGATGCGTCGGCGATACACGCAAGGCTGCGTGGCCGGTTAAAGTCATGGCTGGGATCCGGACTAGAAGTATGTGAGGGCTGGGTCGGCCAATTGAGATGGGGCGGAGCCGTGACTATCCACAAGCTGAGGGTTCGCACACTCGCATTCTGCGTGACGCTCGTGTTACTGGGTACCAACACGGCATTGGCAGACGAAGTCAAAGTCATGATGTCGGGCTGGTTTACGCCGGCGTATCGCGAACTGGGACCGCAATTCGAGGAAGCGACCGGCAGAACACTGGTCACCATCTGGGGGGCCGCAGAAGGCACGGCTTTGAATGCGATCCCCGTGCGGCTTGCGCGTGGCGAGTGGGCCGACGTGCTAATCGTGGTCAGCTCTGCGCTTGACGATCAGATTCACGCCGGCAACGTGGTGCCTGGCAGCAAGGTGGACTTCGCTCGCTCGCCAATCGGGATGGTGGTTCGTGAGGGTGCACCGAAACCGGACATCAGCTCTGCCGACGCATTGCGCCGTACGCTACTCGCAGCGAAGTCGATCGTCTATCCGGACAGCGAGAGTGGAATCTATATCGGCAGCGAACTGTTTTCGCGGCTCGGCATTGAGGACCGCGTAAAAAGCAAGAGCCGCATGGTTCCGGCCACGCGGGTCGCCAATATCGTCGCTGATGGCGAAGCGGAGCTCGGGTTACAGGAGGTCGTGGAACTGTTGCCGGTGAAGGGGGTGACAGTGGTCGGCAGTTTGCCCGCGGAACTACAAAGGTACACAGTGTTCTCCGGGGGGATCGCCACCACTGCGAAAAATCCAGCCGGCGCCGCGGACCTGATCCGTTTTCTGGCCTCGCCGGAGGCGGCGCCTGCGATTGCAAGGACCGGACTCGAACCGCTCACGGCGGCGCCTGCGAACTGAGAGAAGCGGCGCAGCCGACAAGCCATCACCGAAGGTGGCTGTGGCCATCGGCTGATCATGCGCAGCGGCTGCCAACGAGCAAAAAGCCAACCTTTAACGGCGATCGTCTCGCGTTGGCTTGGGAACCGACTCTCGCAGCTCTCTTTTTGGACGGCGGAGGCAGGTTGGCTATGGCACAAACATATCGGGCGGCAGTCGGCCCAAAACGGGCTTTCGAATGGACCGTCGCGAGGTACGAATGGTCCGTCAATGCCGATCTGGAGGTCAACCAGAAACTGGGTTGACGGCTGACGGACAGTCATAGTCAGTTAATGGGGTCGCTGACGTCAGGTCTGGTCGCCACGACTCCAATTCTCCTCGCGCAGGATCGAACTGGTCCGGCGCCAATACAGCGGCAACGCCTACGGCCTGATTGAAGCGACCGAGCGTGACTTCGAAGAAGAACTTTACGCCGCCAGCCTTGCTCGCGTACCGTTGGTGACCTAGATTTTTATTGGGAGATGCATCAGGCGGGAGGGACTGCCATGGAACTGATCGTAGAACGTGTCGATGTTTGGGCAGCAACCATCGAGGACAAACCGGGCGGGCTGGCAGAAGTATTAAGCGTTTTGCGGGATGCGGGCGCAGACTTGCAGTTCGTCGTCGCACGTCGCATGCCGGAAGCATCGGGCAAGGGAGTCGTGTTTGTCGCACCGCTGCAGGGGGAACAGGAGATCCGTGCCGCGACCCAGGTTGGGTTCAACGTCACCCCGAGCCTTCACTCTGTCCGTGTAATGGGCCTGGACCAACTGGGGATCGTCGCACAGTTGACCCGGATGTTGGCAGATGGGGGGATCAACCTCCGCGGCGTTTCCGCCGCTGTACTTGGCACACAGTTCATTGCTTATATCGCAGTCGACTCGCTGGACGATGCCGAAAAGGCTATCGACATACTACAGAGGGCCTGAAGGACCGGTGCCGGACTGGGAACTGGCTTTGTTCTGCGCTTCAGTTCGACAGGCTGCGCGGCCGTGCGTGCACGTGAGCGCGAAGCGGCTGTCTCAGTGCAGCCATGAACGGTCCGTGGTCACAGGCGTATGTCGCACATGCTGGCGTCAGCTTCGCTCAGTTTACGGCCGTTCGCACGCCGACGTTGGGTCGCGCAACGCGCGCCGTCTCGTTTGGGTGGACCGCCGCTTTCGGGCCTCGACGGCTCAGAGCGGCGTTGAGCCCCCTGGCGCATTCTGTACCGCCTGGTGGCCAGGGATTCGCTTTAGACCTCGTCCCCTGCGAACTCGCTGTGCTCGGCAAGCACTGCGTCCTTGTCGATGCACTGCACATGCCAGTGTCCTGCGATGCCTGGCCCGTTTTCGCAGTGCCAGAGTGCCTCGCCCGATTCGCCCTCGAACGGACCAGTTTGTGCCTCCATTGCAAGACCTTCGAGGATGAATAGAGGGCGCGCATCATGCTGACCGCAGACCAGCGTGCCGGGGCTTTCGACCCGCAGCATTCCCCATTCGGGAAGTTGGAGACCGGCATGACCTTCGCGGGACCACTTGCAGGTTTCGTTGTCGATCCAAAGGATCGCATAGGCATTCGGGTCAATCCGGTCGAACGTGTCGAGATGGAGCGTAATGCGCATGAAATTCTCCAATCGTTGTTCGTGGCGCCGTGATCCGCCACAGTCGTCGTCGTTTGCCATATTAACGATACGTGCAGATGGGACTTTTTGTATGCGTCAGGCTGTCGCCAACGGCCATTTAATTCACACTCTCCTCACAGTCAGGTGATTGTTGAATGGATCGCAGTCAGCGATGAGGAGGATCTCCGAAAAGGCTGACTAGGCACCCGAGAAAGGGCCGACGCAGCGGGCGGTCGTACCTACATAGCCGCCCTTGCGATGGAGTGGCCGCTGACGACTCAAGAGGGACGAACACGGTCCGCCGCCAGGCTTCGAAAGAGCCAAAGCCAATTGGTCTCCTGGCGCTACCTCAGCCTAACTCCGCTGCTTGCTTCCTTTTTTGCTTGCGTCGAAGCGACGGCCTTCGTGCGCAGCGGTGCCGGATCCGCCTCGGCTCGCATAGCGTCAGCCGGAAAGAGATTGAGGAACAATCGCGCCTCGTCGATCAAGCGGCAGGCCAGCCAGTTTTCATATTCGCCAGCCGGTACGATCACCACGGAACGCTTTTCATCGCCTGGCTTGTGAAAGCGGCGCATGAGCGGATGCCGTCCCCCGGCACCGTGGGATGAATTGTCCAAGGTCCTGTCGATGGCCATGATAACTGTCAATGCCAATGAGCTTCTGGCACCGCGTTGTGGCCGGTACAGGCTGGGCCCGCGCCGTCGCCTGAGCTTTGACTTGCGACGCGCGCGGCCTCGCAGCACGTGCCGCCGCGCTCGTTCGAGCAGCTGGGCGCGGCTCGAACCGGGCCGGCACGCGAAAGTCAACTGCGTTGCTGCCGACGGCGGAAATCTGGCGGATCAGCTCGGACGCGGCGCAGCCGCGTACAGCGTGTCCACGATCGCGAGCAGCTCGCGCAGGCGTGCGCCCACGCGCGGCGTCGAGGTCGACGTCGTCCGTGCGCGCTTCCATGTGCCGCCGCCAGTATCCGAGCAGAGGGTAGACTGCCCCTTCGATAGTGCGCTGCGGATGCCCGGTCAGACTCTCTTCAATGCGGCTGCTCACAACCTGATTTGCCGGGACGACCCACAGGGGCCCACAAAGGTTACGTGTCATGGTGCCTCTCGATTGCACTACAGGAGAACTTTCCGGGTAATCATCAGATCACATGCATTGACCCCGCGCGGTCGAAGCTGGCATGTCAGCGCACACCGCGCGTGGCGACCTTTGCCAAGCGTCCGTGCCGACTACCTCGAGGTGCCGGCGCAGCGACGAGGTTCAAGCGGGTGCGACCGGCGGTGCATTCGCGATGCCGAAATGAGAACCTTCGACCAGATTCGCTTTATCGAGCCGCGCCACACGCACCCCTTGAAACTGTAGCAATGACCCCAAGATCGCTTCGATAATCAAGCGCTCCGGAAGCCTCCATGCCCAACAGAAAACCGCAACGACAGTCTGCCGCTCGCGTCAGGACGTTGCTGCTTCCCATGGCCCGGAAAGAAGCTTCGGCGCTCATATTGCGCACAAGACTCAATCTTGAGCGGCTGCGCAGCGGCGAAACCGATCGCTCACTGATCACCCACCTTTTGCAGATCTGCCTCGTTACTGCGTTCGTCACACGGGCCGGATACGGGCAGCTCGCGATCGATCAGCTCGACCGGGTCGGGCGCGAACTTGGCGAGCTCCTTGTCGAGCTCGATGAAACGGGAAGCTGTGAGTACGGCGAAACGCTGATGGAAGGGATTACTCCGGTTGTCAACGAATACGATTGCATGCTCGGTGCAGTCCGTCTTGAGATCTTTGCCGGGGCCAGCGATTATCTTGACAGGCTGATGGTCGGGGCCGCAAACGAGGAATCGCCTTTCACCAACCCTCGCAGGAACTCCGAAAGCCCTAGGTAACACGGGGCACAGAGCGCGGCGCACAGAGATAACCTGGTGCGTCTCACGAGCACCGTGCAGCTTTGTCTCAGACCGGGCCAAAAGCGGCCCTCCGCTCAAGTTTCGCGAATGACCGATCGCCCAGCGCAACCGGCCGCTCTATACCGCCAAATTTAGCCGAGGATCATGTTGATGACGGCCTGTGACAGCGCTCCCCCGACCTCCCCGAGTCGATCGACGGCATCGAAATGGTGCCCGTCACGTTGACGCACGATCTGCACGTCGAGACCGTGGTCGTTGAGAAGCGTCTGGTACTCTGCCTGCAACCGATGGAACTCATCGGATTCATCCCCGCCGACGGTCAGGATGAACGGCAGAGCCGTCGATGGTAGATGGAACTTGGGGCTGAAATTTGCCACCTCTTGCTCATCGAGTCTGACAGCCTTGTTGAGATAGCACAGTCGGATCGGTTCGAGATCGTAAAGACCGCTGATAGCGCAAGCGCCTTTGACGACGTCTTCGGGGAGGTCATGCTTCGTCCAGTCGGTGCCTGCCAGAATCGCAGTCAAGTGGCCACCCGCTGAGCTGCCCGACACGAAAATCTCGTTGCGATCGAGGCCAAGAGAAACTGCGTTTCGGTAGAGATAGTCGATCGCCCGAATGTTGTCCAGCACGATATCGCCCATTCTCACCGACGGCGCGAGTCGATAATTCACCACAGCCACATTGATGTTCGCTTGCAGGTAAGGCAGCGCCACCGTGCTGAAGTCGGACTTGTCAAGTGATTGCCAGTAGCCGCCGTGGATGACGATGAGGACGGGACGTCCCTTGTCCTTCGCGGGGAAAAAATCCAGCGTCTGCTTTTCATCGACGCCATAGCGTACATTTTCGATCACCGCGTGTTCGCGGCGAAACTCCGCGCCTGTTCTCGACCATCGGGCGAATATCTCCAGATGGTCGGGAATTCCGGCGCGAACGTTGTACTGCTGATCCAAGGCCTCTTGATCAAACGAGCGGTAAACCGGCATGCTGTACCTCATTGAAGTGGGTTGCAGGAGTAAGCGAACATTCGGGCGTCCGCGTCACTCCGTAAATTACTGGCGCCGCGCTTGGCATGCCCGCGCGCAGGTGACAACCTTGATTGAGGACACGCCATGTTTGGAAAGAGTGAAGACCGGGACGACTATCAATTCATCGAGCGGCCAGTAGGAGGGATGGCTCGGGATCTACCAGACAGGTTCTTCATCGACTATCACGAACACCGTCGGGGCCAGTTGATCTACGCATACGCGGGTTCCATCCTCGTCACCACTGAGGGAGGATCCTGGATCGTCCCTCCGCAGCGCGCGGTCTGGGTGCCGCCTCGGGTACGCCACTGCATGCAGGCGGTCGGTCCCATCGAGATGCGCACGCTCTACTTCGACCCGCAACGCCCGCCGCTCGCTTCAAACGCGTGCTGCGTGATTTCAGTTTCGCCTCTGCTACGCGAGTTGATTGCGGCGGTCGTCAAGATGCAGCTCGACTATGACGAACACGGGCGTGATGGTCGTGTGGTCGAACTGCTGTTTGATGAGATCAAGCCGCTGCAGATCGAATCGCTTCATCTGCCGATGCCGACCGACGCTCGCATCGCGCGCATATGCCGCTGGATCGTCGCGAATCCAGCGGAAGACACGTCGGTCACGTCCTGGAGCAAGGTAGTCGGAGCGAGTGAACGCACGATCATCAGGCTGTTCCCCGAAGAAACGGGCATGACTTTCACGCGGTGGAGGCAGCAGGCCCGTCTGCTTGCCGCCGTGCAGATGTTGGCCAACGGTCGCCCGGTCACTGAAATCGCCGCGGAGCTCGGTTACGACAGTCCAAGCGCGTTCAGTGCGATGTTCCGCAAGGCGCTAGGCAGTAGCCCTACGGAATACTTCCATGGCACGGGCGTCGACCAGGAGGGCCACTAAACCTTCTCGGCCATCGCCAGAATGGCGTGAACGCGACGACACTCGGCATTGTCGCGAGTGCCAGCTATACATGAGTTGTTCATAGTGATCGTGAACGCCGCATGGGCGGCTAACACAGGAGCTGTGATGACCATCTACGATCGCGTACGCGAAGCTGGAATAACCCTTCCGACACTCGCCATTCCCGCCGCTGCGTTTCGTCCCTATGTCGTTTACGACAATCAACTGATCGTTTCGGGGCAGTTGCCCGTGCGCGACGGAAAGACATTGTTCAGCGGCAAAGTCCCCGACGCAGTGTCGGTCTCCGACGCGCAGACTGCCGCGCGGCTTTGCGTGATCAACATCCTGGCCTGGGCGCATCACGCAACAGCCGGGGATCTGAACCGGATCAGGAGGGTATTGCGACTCGGCGGGTTTGTCGCGACATCGGAGGGTTTCGCCGACGCGCCCGCCGTGATCAATGCCGCGTCTGAACTGACCACGCAGATCTTCGGTGAGCGTGGCTCGCACGCGAGAATCGCAATCGGTGTGGCAAGCCTGCCCTTCAATGCGCCGGTCGAAGTCGAGGCGACGTTCGCGCTGGAGGGATGAAAATGGAAGGCGGTTCCGGATACTCGGATGTATTGGTCGGGCTGCAATATGGCGACGAGGGCAAAGCCAAGATCGTCGATATCCTTGCGGACCAATACGACATCATTGCGCGTTTCAATGGGGGCGCCAATGCCGGTCATACGGTCGACACGCCCCACGGGTGCGCCAGGCTCATGCAGGTGCCTTCGGGCGCGTTCCATCCGGGCAAGGTCCTATACATCGGCTCGGGATGCGTGGTCAATATCGAAAAGCTTGCCGCAGAAATTGCGGCGCTGAGTGCCCAGGGCGCCGATCTCGATGGCCGGTTGTTCATCAGCCACCGCTGCGTCGTTGTTCAACCAATCCATATTCTCGCGGACCGCGCGCAAGGACAAGATATCGGAACGACAGGCAACGGTATTGGACCGTGTTATGCCGATCTCGCAGCACGCATGCGTCGGGGAGTCCGTACCACGGTACAGTTGCGCGACATGCTGGCAGACGAAGATAACGCGATCAGCCTGATGCAGGCGAATTCGGATTCGAACGGATTTCACGTCACACTCGACGAATCGACCGAGGCCGCATGGGTGAAGCTGTTGGCATCGACCAGATCGGCGTGGAAGGTTGTCCGGAAATTTGTTTCGGATGACGATCTGTTTCTCTCCGGCAAGGTTGAGAAGGGGGCACGGGTGCTTTTCGAAGGCGCGCAGTCGGTGATGCTGGATGTGGTTCAGGGCGATCAGCCGTTCGTCACCTCCAGCCATACGGGGCCCGCCTATGCATACGTAGGCGGCGACTTGCCCTGCAAATTTCATCGAAAGTCGATTGGTATTCTCAAAGCGGTCGTATCTCGAGTCGGAGCCGGTCCGTTCGCCGCGGAGCTTGGCGGCGCACGGTCAGCACGATATTGCGCGGACGCTGCAACAAACGGAATTGGCCGGGATGAAGAGCGCGAGAGGGTCAATGTTGACGCGCTGTTCGCCTCCGGAGACGACTTTGACGTCGGTATGGGCCTTCGTGTCCTGACGGGAGAATATGGCACGGGAAGCGGCCGCCCGCGGCGCATTGGCCTTCTCGACTTACCGCAGATCAGGCACGCCGTTGCACGTCACGGGATCGACGAGTTATTCATCAACAAGTGCGACTGCCTGACGTACTTCAGCAAGACACCGAAGCGCGTCGTTCCCGTAATTGCCGAGTATCACGCTGGGCCGGCGGGACTTCGCCCCGTTATCGCCGAATACCCCACTTTCCCTCCTCTCGATATCCACTCGCGACCGCACACCATTCCGGCCAGTCTGGAAGAACTGCTTCGGTCTATCGAGCAGAGCGTGGGGTGCCCGATCGTCGGCATCGGTGTGGGCCCTGAACGCGCCGACAACATTTCATTCACCCCTTCGCCTGTACATTGACATGACCCCAACCTACTTGCGCGCCGAGATGCGCCGCACCGACCTTGCGTGGACCGACTGGCCCGCCATCGAGAAATTCCTGAAGGACGAACTCATCTGCCGGGCTGCCGTTCACGACGAGCCGTATCCGTATATCACGGCTCAAAGCTTTACGTTCGTTGGCGACGCGTTGCTGATTCACTGTTCGCGGTTTGGCAAATTTGCTCGCGCGATCGAAGCCAACCCGCATCTGACGATCGAAGTCGATCGTCCGGTAGCGTTACTTAAAGCACCCAAAGGGCAAAACACCAGCCTTGAGTACTACAGCGTCATCGCCCGTTGCCGGGCGCAAATCACGCATCTGGCGAAGGACGTCATAGCGCACCAGAACCAGGCACTCGACAAATTTCGACCCGAAAAAGACTACACACCGATCGAGGAAGGTGCGGCTAACCAGATCATCGCGATCCGATGCGTGATCGACGAGATGACAGCCAAGAAGCGTATTCTTGCGGACGGCCAATACTCGCCACCGGGCCAACCGCGGGCGCCTTATCTACGGTACCCGTTCGCATCTGGCGCGACCGTGTCCGGCTTGCCGGCAGAGGCGTTCGACAAAAACCGCTTCAAGGAGGCAAAAGCAGTCATTTCCAAGTTGGCGTAGGCGCGATACTCAACGGCATCTTTACGTGAGTCACAGCTCTTTTGGAGTTCGATAGTGATTGTGTCAACACCATCGATACGGTGTCGATACTTTTCAATTGATCTACGGAAACTGGAGACATGTATGAAGATGTCCGGGATGGAAGTGGTCGGCGGCAATGCGGCAAGCCGGCTGGAGCGGCTTCCCGTTTGTGCCTACCACCGCATGCTGTTCGTAGTCATCGCGCTGGCGTTTTTCTTCGATAACATCGACCTGGCCACCATGACCTTTGTTCTCGGCTCCATCAAAAGCGAGTTCGGTCTGACCAGCGCGCAGGCAGGCATGTTGGGTAGCGCGAGCTTCGCAGGAATGGCGGTGGGCGCATTATGCTCGGGTGCCGTTGCAGACCGGTTCGGACGCAAACCGGTATTTCAGGTCAGCATGATCGTGTGGGGCGTGGGCAGCCTGCTGTGCTCCAGCGCTGCGGATGCGACTTCCCTTGGCATCTTCCGGCTGATCCTCGGTATCGGAATGGGGATGGAGCTTCCGCTTGCCCAGACTATGTTGTCGGAGTTTATTCCGGCAAAGTCGCGGGGCCGCTACCTGGCAATGATGGACGGCAACTGGCCCCTCGCGTTCATCTCCGCAGGATTGCTCTCTTACTTTGTACTGGGTTTATACGGCTGGAGAACACTGTTTCTGATCGAAGCTCTACCCGCTGCATTTCTGTTCGTGGTACGCCGGTATGTTCCAGAGTCGCCTCGTTGGCTTGAATCGCGAGGCCGCCATCTGGAGGCAGAAGAAATCGTCGATCGGATCGAGCGGTCGGTGATGTCGCGTCTGGGTCTGACGACGTTGCCGGAAACGACGCAGATGTCGATTGAAATGCGCGACGAACAAGGTCTAAAGGTATTGTGGTCGCAGGGCTACCGAAGCCGTACGCTGACGGTTGGCTCGCTCTGGTTCTTCGCACTCCTTGGCTTCTATGGATTAAACACCTGGCTCGGTGCACTCCTCGAACAATCCGGCCTCGCCGTAACGAAGTCGGTTCTATTTACGATCTATATTTCGCTTGGTGGCGTGCCCGGATTTCTTTGGGCAGCATGGGCGGTTGAACGATGGGGACGCAAAGTAACGTGTGTCATTACTCTGGTGGGTGCAGCGGTGATGATCTTCGCGTTTGGACGTGTTTCGTACCTCAATCCAGAACAGTCCACACTGATTGCAGTTGGCGCACTGATGCAGTTCTTCACTTTTGGCATGTGGGCCGTGCTCTATACCTATACGCCAGAGTTGTATCCCTCGAGAGCCAGGGCTTCGGGGTGCGGTTTCGCCTCGTTCGTTGGACGGATTGGCGCGCTGATCGGACCGACGATCGTCGGTCTGATTCTTCCGGTCTGGAAGAGCGACGGCGTGTTCGTTTTCGGCGCGGCCTGCTTTGTTGCTGCGGCGTTCGTGGTGATGCGCTTCGGGATCGAAACTCGCGGTAGCGCTTTGGAAAACGTGTCCGGTTAGGCGTCTACGTGGGTCCTAGGTAGACCGTGCGGATTGACTCGGACGCAGGCCCAGATCTGGAAAGTCCTTTGGCGGGTCCAATGACCGTTTGCAAGTCTGTTGCGAACGTTCGCGTGACATCGCTGAAGGGCTGCTCCGGGTTGATTTCGGGAAACCGCATAGGTCAGTAGGCGGGCCAACGGATTGCCGTATGTTGCCAACCCGTTGAACAAGTCACGCGAGGCGAATCTGATGATCGTCTACAGCCTGATCAGCACGGGCACACTGGCGGCGAGAGGTGACGAGAAGGTCGTGCAGTCTGGTGTAGACAAGCGATCTCTCAGCCCGTGTGTCCTCTTTCCTCCACTCTGGAGGTAGACACTCCTCCGTTACCCTTTGGGAGGAGACCGCCCCAGTCAAACTGCCTGCCATGCACTGTCCCCGATCCGGATCACGGACCAAGGTTAGAACCTCAAACAGATCAGGGTGGTATTTCAAGGACGGCTCCACGCAAA